>NZ_CP060296.1:3307500-3654007 GCF_014303735.1 Variovorax sp. PAMC28562
AGAGAAATCGAGTCCGAATAGGGCGATCAGTCGCTGGGTGTAGACCCGAAACCAAGTGATCTATCCATGGCCAGGATGAAGGTGCCGTAACAGGTACTGGAGGTCCGAACCGACTAGTGTTGCAAAACTAGCGGATGAGCTGTGGATAGGGGTGAAAGGCTAAACAAACTTGGAAATAGCTGGTTCTCTCCGAAAACTATTTAGGTAGTGCCTCAAGTATTACCGTCGGGGGTAGAGCACTGTTTTGGCTAGGGGATCATGGCGATTTACCAAACCAAGGCAAACTCCGAATACCGACGAGTACAGCTTGGGAGACAGAGCACCGGGTGCTAACGTCCGGACTCAAGAGGGAAACAACCCAGACCGCCAGCTAAGGTCCCTAAAATTGGCTAAGTGGGAAACGAAGTGGGAAGGCTAAAACAGTCAGGATGTTGGCTTAGAAGCAGCCATCATTTAAAGAAAGCGTAATAGCTCACTGATCGAGTCGTCCTGCGCGGAAGATGTAACGGGGCTAAGCCAGTTACCGAAGCTGCGGATTTGCAATTTATTGCAAGTGGTAGGAGAGCGTTCTGTAAGCCTGTGAAGGTGTGTTGTAAAGCACGCTGGAGGTATCAGAAGTGCGAATGCTGACATGAGTAGCGTTAAAGGGGGTGAAAAGCCCCCTCGCCGTAAGCGCAAGGTTTTCTACGCAACGTTCATCGGCGTAGAGTGAGTCGGCCCCTAAGGCGAGGCAGAGATGCGTAGCTGATGGGAAACAGGTCAATATTCCTGTACCGATTGTTAGTGCGATGTGGGGACGGATCTTAATAGGTTATCCGACTGTTGGATATGTCGGTTTAGATGGATGTAGGCGTGCATTAGGCAAATCCGGTGCACATATACCGAGGCCATTGATCGAGCGGGCTTGCCCGTGAAGTAACTGAACGAGGTTCCAGGAAAAGCCACTAAGCTTCAGCTAACAACGACCGTACCGCAAACCGACACTGGTGCGCGAGATGAGTATTCTAAGGCGCTTGAGAGAACTCAGGAGAAGGAACTCGGCAAATTGACACCGTAACTTCGGAAGAAGGTGTGCCCTATTAGTGTGTAGTGAACAACGAAGCATGAATGGGTTGCAAAAAATCGGTGGCTGCGACTGTTTATTAAAAACACAGCACTCTGCAAACACGAAAGTGGACGTATAGGGTGTGACGCCTGCCCGGTGCTGGAAGATTAAATGATGGGGTGCAAGCTCTTGATTGAAGTCCCAGTAAACGGCGGCCGTAACTATAACGGTCCTAAGGTAGCGAAATTCCTTGTCGGGTAAGTTCCGACCTGCACGAATGGCGTAACGATGGCCACACTGTCTCCTCCTGAGACTCAGCGAAGTTGAAATGTTTGTGATGATGCAATCTCCCCGCGGAAAGACGGAAAGACCCCATGAACCTTTACTGTAGCTTTGTATTGGACTTTGAACAGATCTGTGTAGGATAGGTGGGAGGCTTTGAAGCAGGGTCGCTAGATCTTGTGGAGCCAACGTTGAAATACCACCCTGGTGTGTTTGAGGTTCTAACCTAGGTCCATTATCTGGATCGGGGACAGTGCATGGTAGGCAGTTTGACTGGGGCGGTCTCCTCCCAAAGCGTAACGGAGGAGTTCGAAGGTACGCTAGTTACGGTCGGACATCGTGACGATAGTGCAATGGCATAAGCGTGCTTAACTGCGAGACTGACAAGTCGAGCAGATGCGAAAGCAGGACATAGTGATCCGGTGGTTCTGTATGGAAGGGCCATCGCTCAACGGATAAAAGGTACTCTGGGGATAACAGGCTGATACCGCCCAAGAGTTCATATCGACGGCGGTGTTTGGCACCTCGATGTCGGCTCATCTCATCCTGGGGCTGTAGCCGGTCCCAAGGGTATGGCTGTTCGCCATTTAAAGAGGTACGTGAGCTGGGTTTAAAACGTCGTGAGACAGTTTGGTCCCTATCTTCCGTGGGCGCTGCAGATTTGAGGAAGCCTGCTCCTAGTACGAGAGGACCGGAGTGGACACACCTCTGGTGTATCGGTTGTCACGCCAGTGGCATTGCCGAGTAGCTAAGTGTGGAAGAGATAACCGCTGAAAGCATCTAAGCGGGAAACTCGTTTCAAGATGAGATCTGCCGGGGCCTTGAGCCCCCTAAAGAGTCGTTCAAGACCAGGACGTTGATAGGTCAGGTGTGGAAGCGCAGTAATGCGTTAAGCTAACTGATACTAATTGCTCGTGCGGCTTGACCCTATAACTTTGATCTAATCGATCAGGGTGTTATGCCAAGTTGACGCATTCAAAATAAGCTCAAGCTGATTCCAAACTCTATGAATTCGTTGTCTTGACTTGTCAAGACGACAACCAGTTATGCCTGATGACCATAGCGACGTGGTACCACTCCTTCCCATCCCGAACAGGAAAGTGAAACGCGTCAGCGCCGATGATAGTGCGGGTTCCCGTGTGAAAGTAGGTCATTGTCAGGCTCTTACAGCCTAAAAAAGCCCAGCCGAAAGGTTGGGCTTTTTTTTGTTCTGCGATTCGGTTGGTTTGAAAATGTCGGCTATCGAATAGTCTTGAGACTGGCGTCGAATACATGCTGCGACACACTCCAACTCAATAGATGTCATCACTCGATGAACCGGGGCAGTTCGCTCTGAAGGATCACGTGCGCGCGGCGCGCGCCCGAACGACTCACGATATGGAGAGATCGTGCACCCGATGCCTCCGCAACTGATGATTCGTGGGCAAGAAGTCTTCCAGACTCACCGCCGAGAACAGACTCTCGTTGTAGCTGTCACTGCCTCGTATCGTCGCTCCACAATCTGCTCAATATCGCAATTGTCGGGAAAATCTCGAGATTCTTCGACAGCCTGTTAGGTGCACTGATGGGCGTGCTGTCGATAGCTTGCCGCCGAAAACGGTCGCCGCACGCTTGTGGATCTCGACGATGCGCAGGTGTACGTTACGGCCACGCGACGAGGCGGCATGCCAGCCATAGAACGAAAAAGCCGGTAGCGATTTGCATCACTACCGGCTATTCGTTTTTTTGGTCGGGGCGAAAGGATTCGAACCTTCGACCCTCTGGTCCCAAACCAGATGCGCTACCAGGCTGCGCTACACCCCGACAAGCCTTCTATTCTAGCTCGGCTTTGCGCGTTAATCCGTATTCGCATGGATTTCATCGCTTGGCGTACTGCATGCTGCCAAAAAGAACCTCACGCGACTTGTCATCGGTGATGGGTTTGCGCAGATCGGCCATGACCTTCACGCCACGCTGCACTGCCGGCCGTGCAGCAATGGCATCAAACCATGTCTTAAGGTGCGGGTAGTCAGTGAGCGTGATGCCCTGGTTCTCCCAACTGCGCAGCCAGGGAAAAATCGCGATGTCGGCAATCGAATAATGCTTTCCCGCGATGAACTTCGACCGGGCCAGCTGGCGGTCGATAACGCCGTACAACCGCTTCGCTTCGTTGCTGTAACGATCGATGGCATAGCCAACCTTCTCGGGCGCATACAGCCGAAAGTGATGCGCCTGGCCGAGCATTGGGCCGACGCCGCCCATCTGGAACATCAGCCATTGCAGCACGTCGTAACGAGCGCGGTCGCCGGTCGGCATGAACTTGCCGGTCTTGCCGGCGAGGTACACCAGAATGGCACCGGATTCGAACAACGAGATCGGCTTGCCATCCGGTCCATCGGGGTCGGTGATGGCCGGGATTTTGTTGTTGGGGCTGATCTGCAAAAACTCGGGCGCGAACTGATCGCCAGAGCCGATGTTCACCGGGTGCGCCACGTAAGGCAGGCGGCACTCTTCCAGCATGATGTGCACTTTGTGGCCGTTGGGCGTGGGCCAGGTGTAGACGTCGATGGGTGATGGCCGGAGTGTCGTGGCTGTATTGGGCGTGGGCATGACGCGCACTATGCCACCGCCCGTCCATTTCCACGCCGCAGCCCTGGAGCCAGCTCGTTTCAGGCTCGGCACCGACGAACAGGAACACATTGCGCGCCGCGCACTCGTACTGGTCGCCGCTGCGCGCGTTGCGCCAAGTGGTGCCGTTCAGCCCGGGGACGGGCTCGCCGTGCAGGCTAACCAGTTCCATATGTGGGTGCAGCTCGATGTTGAGCGCGGGTTCGATGCGGTCGATCAGGTGGCGCGACATGCTAGCCGCCAGCGACGGCCCACGCATCAACATGTTGACCTTGGCAGCGTGCTGCGACAAAAACACCGCAGCCCGGCCGGCCGAGTTACCGCCGCCGACCAAGGCGATCTCCTGCAGTGCGCACCCGCGAGCTTCGATCGCCGAGGTGCAGTACCAGATGCCGCGGCCTTCGAGCTCTTTCAGCCGCGGCACGTCGGGCAGGCGGTCGCGTGCGCCGCTGGCGATGACCACGATGCGTGCATTCAGCAGGCGTCCGTCATCGATTTGGATGGCGAGCTGGCCCTGCGGCCCTGAGCGCGAACAGTCATCGACACGACCTTGGCCGGGATCGGCATCTCGGCGCCGAACTTTTGCGCCCGCACTTAGGCGCGGCCGGCCAATGCGCCGCCGGAAATGCCAGTCGGAAAGCCCAGCTAGTTCTCGATCTCCGCGCTAGCGCTGGCCAAGCCGTCGTGCGGGTCGCCGTTCCGGCCAAGGAAGTTCTGCAGCCGCCGCACATCGGTCGGGCCGATCAGGACGGGACCGTTGGCGCCCATCTCCATCGACGCAACGTCGCGCAGGATCAGCGCACGCAACACACACTCGCCGAGATCGGCCTCCACGATGATGAGCGCCCGCAGCTGTTCGAACGGCACCATCAGCACTTTCACGTGTGCCTCTGCGTGGCCATCGACCAGCGCTGCCCCACGCGTCAGAGCATCAGCCGCGTCACGGTGAAGTAGTGCGTCATCGTGCCGCCGAGAACGAAAAGGTGCCACACGCCATGGGCGTGGGCCCAACCGGGCCGATTGAGATAGAAGACAGTGCCAGCGGTGTACACGGCCGCGCCTGCTAGCAGTCCGATAAGCGCGAGCCTGTCCAGTCGAGCGGCGAGCGGCGCTGCAGTGAGCACGCAAAGCCATCCCATGGCAATGTAGATGCGCAGCGAGGGTTCGGGCGTGTTCGCCGGGTCTGCGGGCCGCAGTTCGCGCAAGATGCCGTAGCCAGCGAAAGACCAGATCGCGCTTAGCAATGCTGCTGCCCAGGCGACCGGCAACGAGACCAACACGAAAGGCGTACAGGTGCCTGCGATCAGCAGGTAGATCGCGCAGTGGTCCGCACGCTCCCATCGTGTACGCGCCAAGCCTTGCGCAGAGTGGAACATGGCAGAGGCGGCATACAACGCCACGGCACAGGCCGCGAACACCAAGGCACCGATGATCTTGGAGGGCTCGCCCGTGGTAATCGCACGTGGAAGCAGCACTGTCGCCCCGCCGATTACAAGCACCAGTCCGAGCAAATGCGAGTAGCCGTTGAAGCGCTCGCCGCGGCAAATAAAAAGGCGTTGTGCTGTCATAAATCTGTCATGTCAGCGCGTCCAGAATCAGAGAATCTCTCCATCTCTAAAACCCTTATGAACGCCATCAAGACTGCCCGAAAAATGATCAGTGCCAATCCCGCGAGCGACTCCGCGCGGACGTTGGCACAACTGGTGCTGGCCCTCGAATCTGAAGGCAGCTTCGGCGTGACCGATTTGTACAAACTCGATCTGGCGACCTTCGAGCTCGCCATCGACATCCTCAAGGAATGGCGCATCGACCGCTACTACGTCGGCAAAGCCAAGCTGTTCGATCTGTCGATGCAGGTGACAACGCTGCCCAACTGAGGCCTTTCATCGGTCGCCGTCCCGATACGTCAATAGCGCTCGGGCACCATCATGGCGGCCGACACGGGCTGGCGTGAATACTCCGGATTCCTTACGCGTGCTGGCAGCGCGACTGGCGCATGCTGTACCTCGTGGTACGGCAACTGCGTCAGCAAGTGCGAGATGCAGTTGAGCCGGGCCTTCTTTTTGTCGACTGCCTGTACGACCCACCACGGCGCTTCCGGAATGTGCGTGCGCTCCAGCATCACTTCTTTCACGTGGGTGTATTCCTCCCAACGTCGCCGGCTTTCGAGGTCCATCGGGCTCAGCTTCCATTGCTTGAGCGGATCATGAATACGGCCGAGAAATCGCATGTGCTGCTCATCGTCGGTGATCGAAAACCAGTACTTGATCAACGTGATGCCTGAGCGCACCAGCATGCGCTCAAAGTCGGGCACCGAGCGAAAGAACTCTTCGTACTCGGCGTCGCTGCAAAAGCCCATCACGCGTTCGACGCCGGCGCGGTTGTACCAACTGCGGTCGAACAGCACCATTTCGCCGGCCGCTGGCAGGTGCGCTACGTAGCGCTGAAAGTACCACTGCGTGCGCTCGCGATCATTGGGCGCGGGCAGGGCGGCGACGCGTGCCACGCGCGGGTTGAGCCGCTGGGTGATGCGCTTGATGACGCCGCCCTTGCCGGCCGCGTCGCGGCCTTCAAACAAGATGACGACTTTCTGCTTGCTGTGCTGGACCCAGTCTTGCAACTTGACCAACTCGCCCTGAAGCCGGAACAGCTCCTGGAAATACAGTTGGCGTGCCGCCTTGTCTGTGCTGACGAGTTCTCCCGCTTCATCGACACTGCGGTCCTCGAGTTCGAGCTCGAGTTCTTCGTCGTAGCTGTCGACCAGATCGCGCGCGATGCGCCGCATCAGGTCTTCGTGGTCGGGCGCGCCAGCGGGCGCGTTGGGTTGTGAGCTGGGTACGGGCATGGTGCAGATGCTCCTGCCGCAATATGACGTTGGCATGACAGTCGGCGTGTTCACGGTTCTGCCACGGCACCGACACTGTTTTTTCATACGGGCGAGCCAGACTTCGCGCTATGAACGAACTGCCGAACCCGACGTTTCCTTTCTCGCGCCTGACGCTGCGCGAGGCCATCTGGCCGGTGTCGGCCCAACCGGCGGCGCGCACTCCGCGACTGCCAGAGTCTTCTGGCAGCAAGGCTGTATCGCAAGGCATCTCCGTGCAATGGGCGCGGCATCAAGACGAAGTGCGCGAAGCCCAGCGACTTCGCTACCAGGTCTTCGCCGGCGAGATGGGTGCGCGCCTCAGCACATCACTGGCCGGACACGACATCGACCTGTTCGACGACTTCTGCGAGCACCTGCTGGTTCGCGATGTTGCGACGCATCAGGTCATCGGCACCTACCGCGTGTTGACGCCGGCGCAGGCACAGCGCGTTGGCGGCACGTACAGCGACACCGAATTCGACCTCACCAGACTGCGTGCGCTGCGCTCGCGGATGGTCGAGTTGGGCCGCAGCTGCGTGCACGCGGACCATCGGCAAGGCGGTGTGATCCTCGCGCTGTGGGGCGCGCTCGCGGCCTTCATGCAGCGCAACAAGCTCGACACCATGATCGGCTGCGCAAGCATTCCGATGCAGCACGACGGGGTTCCAGGCGGTCATGCCGCGGCTAGCATCTGGCGCCAACTGTCTGCGAGTCACATGGCCGACATTCGCCATCAGGTGCAGCCGCGCCTGCCGTTGCCGGTCGACCGGCTCGACACCACGCTCGACGTAGAGGCGCCGGCGCTGATTCGCGGTTACCTCCGCCTCGGTGCCAAGCTGCTCGGTGCCCCCGCCTGGGATCCAGACTTTAACGCGGCTGATCTGCCGATGCTGATGCGCATCGAGGACATGCCGGCACGTTATCGGCGGCATTTTCTCGGACACCCTTTACGTCATGCGGCTGTCACGCAACTGTCATAGACGGCATCCACACTGGAACGGTCACGCGCACCACCGCGCCCGTCGGGCTCTCCGCGCTCTTTGTTCCAGAATCGTGTCCATGTCATTTCATTCCGCCGACAAGGCCATCGCCGCCCCGACGCCGGCACCGAAGCAACTCGTGCTGCTCGACCGCGACCACGCCATCCTCGCGTTCAACGAGCGCGTACTCGACTGGGCGCTGCGTCCCGATGTGCCGTTGATAGAGAGGCTGCGTTATCTTTGCATCGTGTCGGCCAATCTCGACGAGTTCTTCGAAGTGCGAGTGGCACCGCACCTGATCGCCAGCGGCGCGGGCGACAGCAAGGGCGTTTACTCGGTTGAATCGTTCGACGCACTGGCCGTCGCCGCGCACACGCTGGTCAACAAGCAATACGCGCTGTACAACAACGAGTTGATGCCGACGTTTGCCACGCATGGAATCCACATCATTTCGCACGGCGACCGCAATCCGTTGCAGCGCAAATGGGTGCACGACTACTTCGAGCGCGAAGTGCGGCCGTTGTTGATCCCGGTCGGGCTCGATCCGGCCCATCCGTTTCCGCAGGTGGCCAACAAGTCGCTCAACTTCATCGTGCAACTGGGCGGCAAAGACGCCTTCGGCCGCGAGAACCCGATCCAGATCGTCAAGGTGCCGCGCGTGTTGCCGCGGCTCATTCGCATGCCGGGCAAGGTGTCGGACGGCAAGACGCTGTTCGTGGCTTTGTCGAGCGTGGTTCGGGCGCATCTGTCGAGCATGTTCGCCGGCCGTGTCGTCGGCGACTTTTCACAGTTTCGCGTGACGCGGCATTCGGATTTGGCGGTCGATGAAGAAGATGTCAAGAACCTGCGCACTGCGCTGAGGCAAGGCTTGCAGCATCGCCACTACGGGCAAGCCGTTCGGCTCGAAGTGTCGGCCAGCTGTGCGGAATCGCTATCGAGCTTTTTGCTGGCGCAGTTCGGGCTGCCGCCGCAGGCGCTCTATCGCGTGCACGGCCCTGTCAATCTGGCGCGGTTGACGCAACTCATCGACCTGCTCGACGAGCCGCAGCTTCGCTTTCCACCCTACAAGGCGTCGTACCCGGTCACGTTATCGCCTGGCCAATCGTTCTTCGAACGGCTGCAGCGCGGTGATGCCTTGATCCACCAGCCTTTCGAGAGCTTCGACGGCGTGTTGGCGTTTTTGCGCGAAGCCGTGCAAGACCCGCAGGTGCTGGCGATCAAACAGACCATCTACCGAACCGGCACCAACTCCGAGCTGATGGACCTGCTGCGCGAGGCAGTGCGGCGCGGCAAGGAAGTGACCGTGGTGGTTGAGCTCAAGGCGCGCTTCGACGAAGAGGCCAACATCAACTGGGCCGAGATGCTGGAGTCGATCGGTGCGCAGGTGGTGTATGGCGTCGTCGGACTCAAGACGCACGCCAAGATGCTGCTGGTCACCCGGCGTGAGGGCAAGCAGATGCGTCGCTATGGCCATTTGTCGACCGGCAACTACAACCCGCTCACCGCGAAGCTCTACACCGACATCAGCCATCTGACGGCCGACCCGCTGCTCACGGCGGATATGGAAGCGGTGTTCGTTCACATGGCGAGCCAGAGCAAGCTGCCCAAGCTCAACCGCATGTGGCTGGCACCGTTCGACCTGCACAAGAATCTCGTGGCGCAGATCGAGCTGCTGGCCATCGCCGCGGCCAAGGGCGAGCCGACCCGCATCGTCGCCAAGATGAACGCGCTGACCGACGAGGCGCTCATTGCCGCGTTGGTGACTGCGGGGCAGGCGGGCGTGAAGATCGACCTGATCGTGCGTGGTGCATGTACGTTGCCGGCGCAAGTGCCAGGCCTCACTGAAAACATTCGCGTGCGATCGGTGATCGGCCGGTTTCTCGAGCATTCGCGCGTTTTCTATTTCCGCAACGGCGAAGACGAATCGCTCTACCTGTCGAGCGCCGACTGGATGAACCGCAACATGATGCGTCGTATCGAGCTGGCCTGGCCCGTCACCGATCCTGGCTTGCGGCAGCGACTGATCGACGAGTGCCTTGTCGCGTACCTGCACGACGGTCGCGACGCCTGGGACCTGGGTCCGGATGGTGCCTACGTTCGCATCCATCACGACACGCACGCGGCGGAAGAGGGCGGCTCGCGCACCATCGAAGCGCACGGCGCGCAGGCCGCATTGATGAACCGCTACGCATCGCGTGGCCTGCAAAAAATTTAACGGCGCCGCCACGATAAAACCCTGAAAGCCGATCCACCATGGACCTGATTTTCTGGCGCCACGCCGAAGCCGACGACTGGACCGAGGGCTGCGACGACCTGCAGCGCTCCCTCACCTCGCGTGGCGAAAAGCAGGCCAAGCGCATGGCGTCCTGGCTCGACCGACAACTGCCTGAAGGCACGCGCATCGTGAGCAGTCCGGCGCGGCGCTGCGAGCAGACCGTATTGGCGATTGGACGCAAATACAAGCTGCGCGACGAGCTCGCACCCGACACCACGCCCGATGCCGTGCTGGCATCTGCCGGCTGGCCCAACGGCAAGTCGGTGGTGCTGATGGTCGGCCATCAGCCGTCGCTCGGGCAGGCCATCGCGCAACTTCTGGGGCTGCAACAAGACAGCTGCCCGGTGCGCAAGGGTGCGGTCTGGTGGATTCGCACGCGCGAGCGCGATGGCGATGTGCAGACGGTCGTGGTGACCGTTCAGTCACCCGAGCTGCTCTAGTCCGGAAGGCGCAATTCGACCGATCGGCAGTTCAGCAGCCGGCGAGATCGACACGCCAGTTGGTCTTTTGCCAGGCCAGCACTTCTTCACGCAGCAGATGCGCGGACTGTGGATAGACCTCGGACCAGTTCCCCTGGCACGCCACGACGAAGAAGCGCCCGCCGGCGACCGTGATGCGCAGCGCCTTCGGGTCGGGATCGCGCCGCGCGTGGCACAGAATCAAAGCCAACCGCAAGCTCAGTAGTTGCATGACGAAGACGTCGTCGTCGAGGGCGGCTTCGAGTTTGCGCAGCTTGCCGCGCTGACCAAGCACCAGCAGCCCCAGCGCATGCATCTCGTTGACCGCAAAGCCGGGCGCGTCGCAATGGTCGAGGATGTAGGCGCCGTGCTTGTGATAGTCGCTGTGGGAGATCTGCGTGCCGATTTCGTGCAGCTGAGCGGCCCAGCCGAGCTTGCGCAGTGCGCGGCCAGCGCGGCTTGTCGTGCTTCCGGCCGGATTCGCCGATCGCGCTGCAGGTTCGAGCTGGACGAACAGCGCTGCCGCGGTCTCGCCGACGCGCCTGGCCTGCACCGCATCGACGTTGAACCGGCTTGCCAGCCTTGCCACGGTTTCGGTGCGCAGGTCGGCCACGCTTTCGTCGCGCTCCAGCAGTTCGTACATGACGCCGTGCCGCAGTGCACCTTGGGCGACCTTCATCTCGTCGATGTCGAGCAGGTCGAACACGGCCCGCAGCACGCTGACGCCGCCACCGATTACCGCTTTGCGGTCGTCGCGCATACCGTCGATGCGCAGCTTGTCGGCGCTGCCGGCTTTGAGCAGGCGGTCGAGCAACCAGTCGAGCCCGTCTTGGGTGATTAGGCCGGGCTCTGCACCCGAGGCAGCCAGCACGTCGCCGACCGCGCCGATGGTGCCGGAGGCGCCATAGGCTACGTCCCACTGGTCGCGCGTGTAGCTTGCAAGCGCATCGTCGAGGACCGCCTTGGCGGCCACTTCTGCAGCGCGAAACGCGGCCTGGGTGAACTGGCCTTCGGCGAAGTGCTTCATTGACCACGCTACGCTGCCGACGCGATACGACTCCATCACCGTCGCTTCGAGTGCATGGCCGAGGATCATCTCGGTCGAGCGGCCGCCGATGTCGACTACCAGGCGACGTTCCAGATCGGAAGCGTCGGTGTGCGGCAGCATGTGCGCCACGCCTTGATAGATCAGCCGCGCTTCTTCGCGGCCGGGAATGACATCGATGCCGAAGCCGAGGATGGTGCGGGCGCGCAGCAAAAACTCGTCGCGGTTGCGGGCCTCGCGCAGTGTCTGAGTCGCGACAGCGCGCACTTGCGAGCGCTTGAATCCAGCCAACCGCTCGCCGAAGCGGGCCAGGGCGTCCCAGCCGCGTTGCATTGCTTCTGGCGTCAGGTTGCGGGCGCTGTCCAAGCCATTGCCTTGGCGCACGGTCTCTTTCAAATATTCGGTGCGATGAATCTGGCCGTGATCGAGCTGTCCGATTTCGAGCCGGAAGCTGTTGGAGCCGAGATCAACGGCGGCGAGGCGAGTTCCGTTTTGCATGTGACGCCGATGGTAAGCGGCGCGCGTGACGTCACCGTGACGTCATTTGACTGTCACATCAATGTCATATTGCCTTTCTAAAGTCCGCACCAACCCGATTCGGGATGTGCAGACCACAGCCAAAGGAAGATTCATGAAAGTCACCTTCAATTTCGCAGCCGGCATCGCCGCTGCTGCCGCATTCGCAGCGTCCCCCGCTTTCGCCCAGAACGTCACCGGCGCAGGCGCGAGCTTCCCTGCACCGCTGTATGCAAAGTGGGCCGGCGACTTCAACAAGGCAACCGGCACGCAGGTCAATTACCAATCTGTCGGTTCCGGCGCCGGCATCAAGCAGATCGAAGCCAAGACGGTCGACTTCGGCGCATCGGACATGCCGCTGACCGACGACGAACTCAAGACCAAGGGCCTGATGCAGTTCCCCACCGTTATCGGTGGCGTGGTGCCGGTGGTCAACATCGTCGGCATCAAGCCGGGCGAACTGAAGCTGAGCGGCACCGTGCTCGGCGATATCTACCTCGGCAAGATCACCAAGTGGAACGACCCCGCCATCAAGGCGCTGAACGGCTCACTGGCACTGCCTGACGCCGCCATCGCACCGGTGCGTCGTGCCGACGGTTCGGGTACCAGCTTCCTGTTCACCAACTACCTGAGCAAGGTCAACGCGGACTGGAAGAGCAAGGTCGGCGAGGGCACGGCTGTCAACTGGCCGGTGGGCACGGGCGGCAAGGGCAACGAAGGCGTCGCGGCTTTCGTGAAGCAACTGCCCAACTCGATCGGCTATGTCGAGTACGCCTACGTGAAGCAGAACAAGATGGTCTACGCGCAGCTGCAAAACGCTGCCGGCACCGTCGTGTCGCCTGACGACAGCGCCTTCAAGGCTGCTGCTGCCGGTGCCGACTGGAACAAGACCTTCTATCAAGTGCTGACCAACCAGAGCGGCAAGGACGCATGGCCGATCACCGGCGCGACCTTCATCCTGATGCAGAAGGTGCAAGACAAGCCGGCACAAGCGACCAGCGTGTTGAAGTTCTTCGACTGGGCCTACAAGAGCGGCGACAAGACGGCTGACGACCTCGACTACGTGCCGATGCCCGACAGCGTGAAGACCGCGATTGCCAAGTCGTGGGGCGATATCAAGGACACGTCGGGCAAGACCGTCGCACCGTCGGCAACCAAGTAAATCGGGTCGGCGCGCATGAGCAGTACACCGCTCGACGGCGCGCCTCCCGCGGAGCCACATACCGTGTCGTCGACTTTTCCCGCTACTGCCGCTCCGCGTGATTCCGCGCTGGAGCGCGCATCGATCAATCCGCCGCGCAACACACCGCGGTCAGGCCCGATGGCCGACCGCGTGTTCGGGTGGCTCGCGAAGGGCGCCGCGCTGCTTACGCTCGCGATGCTCATCGGCATTCTGCTGTCCCTGTTCGTAGGCGCCTGGCCTGCAATTTCCAAATACGGCCTCGGCTTTTTGACCAGCACGACATGGGATCCGGTCCGCGAGGAGTACGGCGGCCTCGTGATGATCTACGGCACGCTGGCGACCTCGTTCATCGCGCTGGTGATCGCCGTACCGGTGAGCTTCGGCATCGCACTGTTCCTTACCGAACTCTCGCCTTCTTGGCTGAAGCGTCCGTTGGGCACCGCTATTGAATTGCTTGCTGCAGTGCCGTCGATCGTCTACGGCATGTGGGGCTTGCTGGTGTTCGGTCCGATCCTCAGCGTCTACATCCAGCAGCCTTTGCAGAAGGCGTTTGCCGGCATTCCGTATTTGAGCGCGCTGGTGTCCGGCCCGCCGGTCGGCATCGGCATCCTGTCAGCCGGCATCATCCTGGCGATCATGATCATTCCGTTCATCGCCTCGGTCATGCGTGACGTGTTCGAGGTCACGCCCGCTCTCCTGAAGGAATCGGCCTACGGGCTCGGCTCGACCACCTGGGAAGTCGTCAGTAAGGTGGTGCTGCCGTACACCAAGGCCGGCGTCGTCGGCGGCATCATGCTCGGCCTCGGTCGTGCGCTCGGCGAAACGATGGCCGTTACATTCGTGATCGGCAATGCCAACCAGCTCAACTCGCTGTCGGTCTTCGAGGCTGCAAACAGCATCACCTCGGCGCTCGCCAACGAGTTCGCCGAAGCCGGTGCAGGGCTGCACCAGGCGGCGCTGATGTACTTGGGCCTCGTGCTGTTCTTCATCACCTTCGTCGTCCTCACGCTGTCTAAGTTGCTGCTGGCAAGAATGAAGAAGAGCGAAGGGACCAAATCATGACCACAGCGGAACGTTTGCTGGCGGCTAACGCCCTTCAGGCGACACGTGCGGCACGCTTTGCAACTCGCAAGCGTGTCAACCAAGTGGCGCTCGTACTGTCGCTCGCCGCGATGGCGTTCGGCGTGTTCTGGCTGGTGTGGATCCTTTGGGAGACGCTGCGCCAGGGCATCGGAGGACTCGCGATCGCGACCTTCACCGAGATGACGCCGCCGCCCAACGAAGTCGGTGGTATCGCCAACGCGATCTTCGGCTCGCTGGTGATGGTGGCGATGGCGACTTTCGTCGGAACGCCCATCGGCATCATGGCCGGCATCTACCTGGCCGAATACAACCCCAAGGGCTGGCTGTCGAGCGTGACACGCTTCGTCAACGACATCCTGCTGTCGGCACCGTCGATCGTGATCGGGCTTTTTGTATACGCGGTGGTCGTTGCGTACTTCAAAAGTTTCTCGGGTCTGGCCGGCGCGCTGGCCCTGGCGCTGATCGTCATTCCTGTCGTGATCCGCACTACCGAAAACATGCTGCAACTCGTGCCACCGGGTCTACGTGAAGCAGCCTATGCATTGGGCGCGCCGAAGTGGAAAGTGATCATCAGCATTACGCTGCGCGCGGCGCGCGCCGGTGTGGTCACGGGCGTGTTGCTGGCCGTGGCACGCATTGCCGGCGAAACGGCGCCTCTTCTCTTTACCGCGCTCAACAACCAGTTCTGGACCGCGGACATCACGCAACCGATGGCAAGCCTCCCGGTAACCATCTTCAAGTTCGCGATGAGTCCGTATGAAAACTGGCAACAGCTGGCTTGGGCTGGCGTGTTCCTCATCACCGCGGCGGTGTTGGCCCTCAATATTCTGGCGCGCGTGTTGACGCGCACCAAGCTCTGAAAGCGATCATGTCAGCTGTGTTGTCCCAACCCCTCGCGCAAGCTGCGCCTTCCAAAATCTCAGTCAAGAACTTGAACTTCTATTACGGAAAGTTCCACGCTCTTAAAGGCATCAACCTGGAGATCCCGGAGAACAAGGTGACGGCCTTCATCGGCCCGTCGGGCTGCGGCAAGTCGACCTTGTTGCGTACCTTCAACCGCATGTTCGAGCTGTACCCGGAGCAACGCGCCGAAGGCACGATCTCGCTCGACGGCGAAGACCTGCTGGCGTCGAAGCAGGACGTGGCGCTGATCCGCGCGAAGATCGGCATGGTGTTTCAGAAGCCGACGCCGTTCCCGATGTCGATCTACGACAACGTCGCTTTCGGCGTGAAGCTTTTCGAGAGCTTGAGTTCCAGCGATATGGACGAGCGCGTCGAGTGGGCACTAAAGAAGGCCGCGCTCTGGACCGAAGTGCGCGACAAGCTGCAGCAAAGCGGCTCCGGTCTCTCGGGCGGCCAGCAGCAGCGGCTGTGCATCGCACGTGGCATCGCGATCAAGCCTGAAGTGTTGCTGCTCGACGAGCCGTGCTCCGCGCTCGACCCCATCTCTACCGCCAAGATCGAAGAGCTCATCGCCGAGCTCAAGAGCGAGTACACCGTGGTCATCGTGACGCACAACATGCAGCAGGCCGCACGCTGCAGCGACTACACGGCCTACATGTACCTGGGCGACCTCATCGAGTTCGGCGCGACGGAGCAGATGTTCTTCAAGCCGCAGCGAAAAGAGACCGAGGACTACATCACCGGCCGGTTCGGCTAAGGAGACAGACATGACCGAAAAACATTTGTCCAGCCAGTTCGACACTGAACTCAATGGCGTCTCGTCCCGCGTGATGGAACTGGGCGGCATGGTCGAGGCGCAGATCCACCAGGCCGTCTACGCATTGGCCGAGTTCGACTCCGAAGCCGCCGATCGGGTGATGGAGACCGAGAACCGCGTCAATGCGATGGAGATCGAGATCGATCGCGAACTGTCGTCGATCATCGCGCGGCGCCAGCCCACCGCACGCGATCTGCGCCTACTGATCGCGATCTCCAAGACGACCGCCAATCTCGAGCGCGTGGGCGACGAGGCGAACAAGATCGCGCGCATGGTCAAGTCGATCATCGAGAGCGGCGCATCGCGTACGCTGCCGTCTAACGAGATTCGCGTAGCAGCCGACATGGCATCGGGCCTGCTGCGCAAGGCGCTCGATGCCTTTGCACGGCTCGATACCGCAGCGGCCCTGTCGATCCTGAAAGACGACGACCTGATCGACAAGGAATTCGACGGCTTTGTCCGCAAGCTCGTGACCTACATGATGGAAGACCCGCGCACCATTTCGGCGAGCCTCGACCTGCTGTTTCTTGCCAAGGCGATCGAGCGTATCGGCGACCACGCCAAGAACATTGCGGAGTTCATCATCTACATCGTCAAGGGCGCCGATGTGCGGCACACTTCGATGGAAGCCATCGAGTCGGTCCTGCTTTGATCCTTGCAGAAAGATGAAGAAACCTCGCGTCCTTATCGTTGAAGACGAGTCGTCGATCGCCGAGCTGATCGCGGTCAATCTGCGCCACAACGGGTTCGACCCGATCTGGTCGGAAGACGGCGTATCGGCACAGCGCGAGATCGATACGCTGGCACCCGATTTGATCCTGCTCGACTGGATGCTGCCGGGCCAAAGCGGCTTGCAGCTCGCGCGGCAATGGCGCAAAGACCCGAACACCAAGGCGATCCCGATCCTGATGTTGACGGCGCGTGGCGACGAGCCCGACAAAGTGGCCGGGCTCGACGCCGGTGCCGACGACTACATCACCAAGCCGTTTTCGACGCAAGAGCTGCTGGCGCGCATCCGTGCCGTGCTGCGTCGCCGCACGCCCGAAGCGCCGGCCGAGCGCATCGAGATCGGCGAGCTGGTGCTCGACACCGCGACGCATCGCGTGACCTGGCAGGGCGGGGCGCTCAAGGTCGGTCCGACCGAGTTCAAGCTGCTGGGCTACCTGATGCAAAACGCGGAGCGCGTGCACAGCCGCTCGCAGTTGCTCGACAAGGTGTGGGGCGATCACGTCTACATCGAAGAGCGCACGGTCGACGTGCATGTGAAGCGGCTGCGAGAGTCGCTCGGTGGTGCCGCGCCGATGGTCGAGACGGTGCGCGGTGCAGGCTATCGCCTGACTGCCCAAGCGACCGTTTGAACGCCCCGGCTGGCCGGCGGCCTGCTTGGCAGGCGCGGGGATAATCGCCCGCGATGCCCCTTCGAATTGCCACGTTTTTCATAGCCTCCCTTGCCGGCGCCGCGTGCGCCGCGGCGTTGACGGGATGGCACTTCGTATGGCTCGGTGCGTGGATCGGCGCATTGCTCTGGTTGTTGCTCGACGCATGGCGCGCGCAGCGATTGCTGAAAGTGCTGCGGTCCGACGTCTCGGCCTTGCCTTCGCGCGGCGCGGGGATATGGGGCGAGTTGTCGGAACGCATTCGCAAGCTGCTGCGCGAACGCGATCAGCAGATCCGACAATCCGAAGACCGGTTGCAGGAATTCCTTGCGGCCATTCAGGCTTCGCCCAACGGCGTGGTGCTGCTCGATGAGCAGGGCCGCATCGAGTGGTGCAACCAGACGGCCGCGGCGCAGTTCGGCATCGACGCCGAGCGTGACCTGCTGCAGCACCTGGGCAATCTGGTTCGCGACCCGGCCTTCATCGCTTACCTTGCTTCCTGGAACTACAGCCGCGATGTGGTCATCGACGCGCCTGCCGCCCGCTCGAGCGGGCAACGTGGCCACGCAGTGCGGCTGTCTGTGCAGGTGCATCCATACGCCGGCAACCGGCGCATGCTGTTGACGCGCGACATCACTTCACTGGAACAGGCCGAAGCCATGCGGCGCGATTTTGTCGCCAACGTATCGCACGAGATTCGTACGCCGCTCACGGTGCTGGCGGGATTCGTCGAGACGCTGCAGAACCTGCCGCTCGATGCGGAAGAGCGGTCACGTTATCTGGCGTTGATGGCGCAGCAGTCGACCCGCATGGAAACGCTGGTCAATGATTTGCTCACGCTGTCTCGGCTCGAGGGCAGTCCGGCGCCTGCGGCGACACAGTGGACGCGTGCGCGAGCACTGTTGGCCCACAGTGAAGACGAGGCAAGGGGGTTGTCGAGCCGGCTGGCACCGCTGGGGCATCGGCTCACTTTCACGCTGGACGACGAATCGGAGATATCGGGCGCACCGGTCGAACTCCAAAGCGCGATGTCGAACTTGGTGAGCAACGCGGTGCGCTACACACCGGGCGGTGGCGAGGTGGTTGTGACATGGAAGCTGCTGCCTGATGGGCGGGCCGAGTACGCCGTGCGCGACAGCGGTCCCGGCATTGCCGCGGAGCACATCCCGCGGCTGACGGAGCGCTTTTACCGTGTCGATCGAAGCCGGTCGCGCGAGACCGGCGGGACGGGACTGGGCCTGGCGATCGTCAAGCACGTCGCGCAACGACATGGTGCCGAGCTGCGCATCGAAAGTACGTTGGGGCAGGGCTCGCGTTTTGCGCTGGTGTTTCCGGCCAAGCGCGTGCGCGAGGCGCGTGTGACGTCAATCTGATCGGCGATCCGATCGCCCAGGCCGCAAGCTTTTGCCCATGGTCTGCCAGAGCAAGACGACGAAGAGCAAAGCCGTCACCCACAACGCCGCCGCGCTAGTCAGCCAGAACGTGAGTGGCGACGGCATCGCGGCGAACGGCCCGAAGCCATGGAAGGCCAGCCAGTAGCTGCCGCCCAGTCCGGCACCCCACAGCAGCGCGCAATAGATGGCCAGCGGCGCGACCGCCACGCCGTAGCATCGCAGCACGAAGACGCAAATCGTCTGTACCGAATCGGCCAGGTGATAGGCGGCAGTCGCTAGCAGCAAGACGGCCGCCATCTGAACCACCGCCGGGTTCTGCGAGTACACGACTGGCAACTTCCAGCGCAGCGCCACCATGAGGCCGGCCACCACCAGCGAGCACAGCAGCGCCATGCCGAACCCGGTGAGGCACGCGTGCCGTGCCTTGACCGGATCGCCGGCGCCCAACCAGTAGCTCACGCGCGAACTCGTCGCCAGACCAAGCGACAACGGCACCATGTACGCCACGGCCGTGAGATTGGAGGCGATCTGGTGTGCCGCCGACGAGACGGTGCCGAGCCGCGCGATGAACAGCGCCAGCAGGGTGAAGGACGTGACTTCGACCAGCACCGCCAGACCGCCGGGCACGCCCAGTCGCGCGAACTGCCGGAGCTGGTGCCAATCCGGTGGCTCGATGCGTTGCCAGAACCGATAGGCACGGTAGTAGGCAGCGTTGCGCATCAACCAGAGCGCCACTCCGAGCATCGTGTAGTTGACGACCAGCGTGGCCCACGCCGCGCCTGCGAGGCCCATCGCGGGCAGGCCCGCGCCGCCGAAGGTGAACCAGATCGACAGCGGCAACTTGATACACAGCGAGCCGATCTGCAGCCAGGTCACGAGGCGCGGTCGACCGAGACTCTGGTTGAGCGTGCTGAACACGCGAAACAGCAGCGCGGGCGGGAGCGCCCATGCCAGCACCGCGAGGTACGTTTCCACAGTGGCCTGCATCGTCGGCGGAACCTCGGTCCAGCGCAGCAACGGGCCGGGCGCCAGCAACACCGCCATGCCCAGGACGATGGCGACGAGGCAAACGTAGAGCGACTGCCGTACCGAGCGGCCAAGCTCATCGGCGCGGTTGGCGCCATGCAACTGGGCCCATATCGGCAGCAGCGCCTGCAAACCGCCGATCAACGATACGTAGACGCTGATGAAGATGGCGGCACCGACGGAGAGCGCAGCCAGTGCGCCTTCGGCATAGCGGCCTGCGACGATGGTGTCGATGACCCCGAAGGCCATCACGGCCAGCTGGCCGACCAGTACCGTGCCGGCGTGCGCAGCGATCACCCGCCGTTCGTTGCTGATGCTGCTCACGTCAAGGTGTGATGCGCTGGAACAGCAGCAAGTCGTCTGCTGCGCTGGTCGGGCGCCGCAAGGTGCCGCTGAGGCGCCATTGGTCCATGCTGACGATGTTGTGCAGCGTCGCGATAGCTTCAGGACTGATGAGCAGCCATGGGCAGGCCTCGCCGCCCACCAGCGGAGACAACTCGAACTGCCCGTGGTAGCGCAGCGCCGCGATGTGTTGCCTGCTCAGCGCGAGCTCCGAAATGCATGCTGGCCGGCCGACGCGTTCTGCGATCGCATTCACCTGTGGCACGTAGCTGCGCGCGTAGTCGAGCAGCGGCAGCCACAGCGTCATGAGCAGCATCCAGCACAGGGCCGCGCCGCCCGCCGGCAGCACCAGTGTCTTCCACAGGGCGGCCCGATGGCGTCCGGTACGCCACCGCACCAGCCAGCACCACGCCACGGTCGCCAGCACCGCGAAGACGAAAGCCGCCAACGAAAAAGAAGGGACGAAGCCCGGCGCCAGACGCGCCACGTTGGCGGCCGGCTTGGCAGGCACGCCGGTTTGTATCGCGATCCAGATGACCCAGATGATCAGCGCGGAGCCACTGAAGAAGAGCAGCGTGAACCAGTCGATGATGGCTGCGGCACTGCGCCGGAAGGTGGGCAATGCGAATGCCGCCAACGTCGCGAATGCGGGAAGCCCGAGCAGCAAGGCGCGCTCCGAAAAATCGGTGGTCAAAGTCGCGGCCAGCGGCACCAGCATGAACAGGAGCGGAATCGCGACGTGTCGCGCGTTGAGCTGACGACGCCACCGCCACAGCGTCCACAAGGCGAGCGGCCAGGCCGGCCAGGTGAACCAGATGACGAGCTTGGCCAGACTGCGAATGTCGCCGAGGCTCGACGAGCCAGAGCGATGGCCGGGCAGGGCGATATGCCAATGCGCGAGATGCAGCCGTGCGGCGAGCAAGACTGCCAGCAACGTGATGCCCGCGATGACCCAGGCTGCAGCGGCCGAATAGCCGGTGCCCTCTGCCGCGTCATCCGCTTGACGAAACGCATCGCGGCGTCGCTCGGTGAACACCAGAGCCGATGAACCCACGCCGAGGAGCAGCGCGATCGTCGGTGCACCGCTCAGTGCCATGCCAACGGCACCGACCACCAGCGCGATCACCGCGCCGATGCGGCGAAAGGGAAGCGCCGCCACGCCATAGAACATGTGCGACACGAAGAAAAGCTGCGCGAGTGCCGGCGTCGTTTCGTGGCCGAGCTGCGCCAGGCCGAGGCACGCCAGCAGCGCCAGCAGCGCGGCATCGGCCATCGCGCGCGCGTAGTCGACCGGACGCGCCTCGCCTCCGAAGGCAAACGCCACGGGCTGCGCGCGCGGTGTGCGGGCAAGGTAGTAAACCGCGTACCAGGTGGCGGTGAAAGCGCCCCACAGCAGCAGGGCGAAGGCGATGCGCACCGCCAGGTCGGGGTTGAGCCATGCCGGTGCGATCTTGATCGCCAGCGCACCGATCCAGTAAGGCAGGAGCGCAGGTGTTTCGGGCTTGAGGCCAAGCAGGGAGGGATCGAACCAGCGGGCGATACCCCCGGTTGCCCGCGCGAGTTCAGCCATGTAGCCGAAGGAGACGATGTCTGCGGTTTTCCAGGGACCGCGGCCGAGCAGGCCGGGCATCAGGTACGCCGCGCACAGCAACAGCAGCGCGATGCGCGGCAAGCGGCGCACGGCGTTCTGCGCAACGATCGCGGGCGTCGGTTGGTTCACTGAGAGCAGAGGATACGCAAGCTGGTCGAGCTTTGAAGAAGCAGTTGGTGGAGCGGCCAAGAAAAAGGGCAGCGCGGTAAACCGGGCTGCCCTCGTCTGGAAGCGCCTGCCTTACTTGGCGGCAGCGCCGGTCGTCTTGCCGAAACGATTACGGAACCGTTCGACGCGACCACCCATGTTGTCGACAGACTTTTGCGTGCCCGTATAGAACGGATGCGATTCGCTGGAAGTGTCGAGCTTGAACAGCGGCAATTCGCGGCCGTCGTCGGTCTTGCCCATTTCCTTGGTGTTCGCGCACGAACGGGTCACGAACTTGAAGCCGTTCGACAAGTCGACGAACAGGACTTCCCGGTAGTTCGGGTGAATGCCTTCTTTCATGGTCTTTTCCTTTGGGTCGATGCGAGAGCCACTAGATGTCGGCACGGCGCCAAACTGCACTTTTCGCGTAGCCTCTGATTATCGCATACTGCCCTGTTATCGAGCAACCGGCCTCATCCCCATGACTTTGAAACCACTGCGTGTTGGCCTCGTCGGCTACGGCTTTGCCGGCCAGACCTTTCATGCGCCCGTGCTGTCGGCCGTGCCCGGGATGGAACTTGCCGCCGTGGCGAGTTCCCAAGGAGACAAGGTGGCAGCGGAGTGGCCGGGCGCGGCGGTCGTCGCGGATGTGGGAGCCTTGGTGGCGGGGCAAGACGTCGACCTCGTCGTTGTCGCCACACCCAATGCACAGCACTTTCCGGTCGCCAAAGCGGCGCTCGAAGCTGGCAAGCATGTGGTCGTCGACAAGCCGTTCACGCTGGACGCTTCTGAAGCGCGCGAGCTTGCCGCTCTTGCACAGCGCAAGGGTGTGCTCCTGTCGGTCTATCAAAATCGGCGTTTCGATGCTGATTTTTTGACGCTACGCGATCTGCTGGCCAGTGGCGATCTCGGGCGGCCGGTGTACTTCGAATCGCACTTCGATCGATTCCGGCCGGAGGTGCGTGATCGCTGGCGCGAGCGGGCCGTGCCAGGCGCCGGTCTTTGGGTCGATCTGGGCGCGCATCTTCTGGATCAGGCGTTGCAGTTGTTCGGCAAGCCCGACACCTTGCAACTAGACAGCGCAGTGTTGCGCGAGGGCGCCGTGGTCGAGGATTACTTTCATGCCGTGCTGCGCTATGAACGGGGTCCGCATGCGCCGTTGCGTGTCGTGCTGCATGCGACCACGCTCGCTGCCCACGCTTCGCCGCGCTACCTGATGCATGGCACACGCGGCAGTTACGTCAAGTACGGCGTCGACTCACAAGAAGACGCACTGCGCGCGGGGCTGCGACCCGGCGGTGACGACTGGGGCATCGATCCGCTGCTCGGCGAGTTGACGCTGATGGCTGCGGGCAGCTGGATGCAGACCAAGACGCAGCCGAATCGGCGCGGCAACTACGTCGACTATTACGCTGCGGTGCGCGACGCGATCCTCGGCGAAGGCCCGAATCCGGTGCCGCCCGCCGAAGCAGTCGCGCTGATGGAGTTGCTCGACCTGGGCCGGCAAAGCGCAGTGGATGGCAGGGCGCTGCGGCCATAAAAAACGCCCGCTAAGCGGGCGTCTTCGAAGGCGAGGGCGTGTAAGCGGATCAGCCGCCTCGACGCATCATGTCGAAAAACTCGACATTGGACTTCGTCGCCTTCATGTTCTTCAACATGAGCTCCATCGACTCGATCTCGTCCATGTTGTACATGAGCTGACGCAATATGCGCGTCTTCTGAAGGATCTCGGGAGCGAGCAGCAGTTCTTCGCGTCGCGTACCGCTGCGGTTCAGCTGAATCGACGGGAACACGCGCTTTTCATACAGACGGCGGTCGAGATGGATTTCGGAGTTGCCGGTGCCCTTGAACTCTTCGAAAATCACTTCGTCCATGCGGCTGCCGGTGTCGATCAGCGCAGTGCCGATGATCGTCAGAGACCCACCTTCTTCGACGTTTCGCGCTGCGCCGAGGAAGCGCTTGGGCCGTTGCAGTGCGTTCGAATCGACACCGCCGGTGAGCACCTTGCCCGACGACGGCACGACGTTGTTATAGGCACGTGCCAGGCGCGTGATCGAGTCCAGCAGGATCACTACATCCTTTTTGAGTTCGACCAGGCGCTTGGCGCGCTCGATCACCATTTCGGCGACGTGCACGTGCCGCGCAGCCGGTTCGTCGAAGGTCGACGCAATGACTTCGCCCTTCACCGTGCGCTGCATTTCGGTCACTTCTTCAGGGCGCTCGTCGATGAGCAGCACCATCATGTGAACGTCCGGGTAGTTGGCGCTGATCGCGTGCGCGATGTGCTGCATCATCACCGTCTTGCCGCTCTTGGGCGGGGCCACGAGCAACGCACGCTGTCCGCGGCCGATGGGCGCGATGATGTCGATGATGCGGCCGGTGATGTTCTCTTCGCCCTTGACGCCGTCTCGCTCGAGCTTCATCTGTTCCTTGGGGAACAGCGGCGTCAAGTTCTCGAACATGACCTTGTGCTTGTTTTGCTCCGGCGGGCCGTCGTTGACCTTGTCGAGCTTGGTCAGCGCGAAGTAACGCTCGCCGTCTTTGGGCGTACGCACTTCGCCTTCGATCATGTCGCCGGTGTGCAGGTTGAAGCGCCGCACCTGGCTCGGGCTGATGTAGATGTCGTCGGTGCTGGCGGTGAAGCTGGTGTCCGGGCTTCGCAAGAAGCCGAACCCGTCGGGCAGGATTTCGAGGACGCCGTCGGCAAAAACCTGTTCGCCGGCCTTCGCGCGCTTCTTGATGATCGCGAACATCAGCTCCTGCTTGCGCATGCGGCCGACATTTTCGATCTCAAGGGCTTCGGCCTGCTTGAGGACTTCAGACACGTGGAGTGCCTTGAGTTCGTTTAAGTGCATGGAATGACCCCTCGCGGGGAAATCTGACTGGAAAACTAAGAGGGGGGGGTTTGATGTGAGGCTAGAGGCGCATCACAAACCGGGGAAACTTCAACCTGCGAACCGGGCGCCGTGGCGGACCGGTCGCTCGCTGACGATTATGCAGCAAATTAAGCGGGCAGCGCCTTGCGCGCCACCCGCGTCGAGAATCACGCCAGTTGCTGATCGATGAAAGCGGTCAATTGAGCTTTGCTCATGGCGCCGACTTTGGTCGCAGCGAGTTGGCCGTCTTTGAACAGCATCAGCGTCGGAATGCCACGAATACCGAATTTGGCGGGGATGTCGCGGTTCTCGTCCACATTCATCTTGGCGATCTGCAGCTTGCCTTCATAGGTTGCGGACACCTCATCCAAAATGGGCGCGATCATCTTGCACGGACCGCACCATTCCGCCCAGTAGTCCACCAGCACAGGTTTGCCCGACTTGAGCACGTCGGCTTCGAACGAAGAATCGGAGATATGTTTGATGAGGTCGCTGGCCATGTGGTTTCCTTGTGCGCGGAGAGAGTTTTTGTACAGCTAAAGTGAGGTTTATTGTGACAGAAACCAAGTAGCGGCGCGCTGTGCACCCAGGCTATGGCAACGATAGCCAAAGCTTGCCGAGACCACCTCGAGTCGTTTCAAAACCCCAGTAAATCGCCGATAAAAAAACATGAACGACGTCCATCCGATTCGGGCTTTGTGGTGCAACGCATCCAACGGTGTCATCGCTCGCATATCGCACCATCTGGCGAGCCGGCAAGTGCATGCGGCGCGCACGGTCGTGCTCGTGCCCTATGCGCAGCTCATGGGGGTCGCGCGCGATATGTGGGCGGAGGTTGCGGGTGCTGGATTCGCGCCACGCTTTGAGACCACCCGCAACTGGGCGAGCGACACCGGTGGCTTCTTGCCGACAGGCTACGACATTGCGTTCGACATGGCGCGCGATCTTGTCACGGCGCAATCGTTGTTGATGCAAGCTGGCTTCGGCAACGAGCGCCTTGCGCTCTCAGGCCGCGTCGTCGAACTCGCGATGCAGTTGGCACCGCTGGCTGCGGCCGAGTTGCCGCAAGACCGCGCTGTGTGGTCGCAACGTGTCGATCGTGTTGCCGATGCAGGTCACGAGTCCGAATGGTTCAAGATAGAAAGCGCGCTGATTCGCATCGCCATCGTCTGGGCGGCCACGTCGGCCTACGCAACCGATGTGCTGTTCAGCGATGCGGCACGCAAGCAGGTCGATGCGCTCATCGTTCTCGACGGTTATCAGGCCGATCCGTTGACTCAGAAGCTCGTCGCACTATGGGGCGACAGTGCTGTTCACATGTCACTGAAACACGCTCCGTTATCCGATGCGCGAGCAGAGGTGCCACCTGCAGCGGCGTTGCACGTCGCGCTCGACCCCGAAGACGAAGCAGCACTGGCCACCGCCTGCGTGTTGCGTCATCTGGCCGAAGGCCGCGCGCCCGTCGCATTGATCGCCACCGACCGCGCCTTGACGCGCCGTATCGGCGCCCAACTTGCTGCTCAGGGTGTGCCGACGCACGATGAAACCGGGTGGAAACTTTCCACCACGCGCGCTGCTGCGACGCTGATGAGCGCGCTGCGTGCCTGTGCACATGACGCGACGAGCGATCAGGTGCTCGACTGGCTCAAGAGCGCGGCCGACACGAGCGCGGAGTCGCCCGCAGACTCATCGATGCTGCAATTGATGGAGGCCAGGATGCGACGCGAAGGCCAGCGCGACTGGCTCGCTTGGTGTGCCCATCTGGCGCGCAGGGAACGCGAGCAGGATCTCGCTCTACTCACTTTCACCGAAGCCATCGAGGCGCGTCGCGCGCCGATGGCACGCGCCCGTCCGCTGGGCGATTGGCTCCGCAGCCTGTGTGAAATGTTGAGAGCAGCAGGGCAATGGGACGCACTCGCCGCCGACATCGCCGGCGCGAAGGTAATCACTGCTTTGTGGCTCGATGACTTAAGCAGCGACGGTGGCGAATTCGATGGCGCGCGGCACACGCTTGCCGAGTTCACCGCGTGGGCACGCGATGTTCTCGAAGATGGCAGCTTCAAGCCAGCGACCGGTGGGCATGCGCCGCAGGTCGTCGTGCTGCCGCTGCATCAACTGCTGGGCCGTGCATTCGGCGCCATCGTGATGCCGGGCTGCGACGATAGGCGCCTTCCCGCATCACCCGAACCACCGGGCAACTGGAGCAAAGCACAGCGCGCCGAACTCGGCTTGCCTTCACGCGAAGCACTCGAAGCGGCGCAACGTGCCGCATGGGTAGCTGCCCTTCGCAATCCGTCGTGCGAACTGTTGTGGCGCCAGTCGGATGCCAGCGGGGAGCCAGTGCGGCCCAGTCCGCTGGTGCAGGCCTTGCAGTTAGATCACGCTGCAAGCGTGGCAACCGATCCGCGCACCGTGCGTGAAGTGCCGTTGAACCCGACGCTGCGTCCGATGCCCACCGGCGACAGGTTGCCCATCGAAAACATCTCGACCAGCGTGTACGAAGACCTTCGCCGCTGCCCTTACCGCTTCTTTGCCATGCGGCAACTCGGCTTGCGCAGCGCCGACGAACTCGATGCCGAGGTCGACAAGCGCGACTTCGGCAACTGGCTGCATGCGGTGCTCGGGCACTTCCACGAAGCGCTGCAGAAGGCGCCGACAAGCGATCTCGCTTTGCGAAAGTCCATGCTCGCGTCGGCCCAGAAGAGCGCCACGCAGGAATTCGGCCTGTCGGAAGCGGAGTTCCTGCCCTTTGCCGCGGCATGGCCCGCCGTGCGTGATGGCTACCTGTCCTGGCTTACGAAGCACGAGGCCGACGGCACTGTCTTCGTCGAGGCTGAGCCTTGGAAGGAGCAGAGCCTGGGCAACCTCAAACTGGTCGGCCGCCTCGACCGAATCGATCGTTCACCCGACGGCCGAGCCTTTGTCATCGACTACAAAACCGAATCGGCCGCGAAGTCCAAAGATCGAATCAAAGATCCGACCGAAGACACGCAGCTCGCCTTCTACGCCGCACTGGTTGCCGACGACACATTGCGCGCGGCCTACGTCAACGTCGGCGAAAAGTCGTCGGGCACGCAGACTGTGGAGCAAGACGAAGTGGTCGACGCGCGCGATGCACTGGTGGCAGGGCTCATCCACGACTTCGCACGGATTGCCGAGGGCGCAGCGTTGCCTGCCCTTGGCGAAGGCGCGGTCTGCGATCACTGTTCGGCGCGCGGCCTCTGCCGCAAAGACTTCTGGGAGCTCGCGGCATGAGCGCGCCTGCGTACGGGCGCAACGGCAAGCCCGTCACCCGCGAAGCCTTCTACGCGGTTGCCTGCGACCCGCGCCGCTCGGTCGCGGTCGAGGCATGCGCCGGTGCCGGCAAGACCTGGATGCTGGTGTCGCGCATTGTGCGTGCCCTGCTGGAGCACGGCGATGGCGCATGCGAAGCGCACGAGATCCTGGCCATCACTTTCACCAAAAAGGCGGCTGGAGAAATGCGCGAGCGGCTCGATCAGTGGCTCGAAGATTTCGCGCAGCGCACACCCGAAGAACTGGTGGGCGAACTGATCGTGCGCGGCGTCGAACCAGCCGAAGCTGCGGAGGCCGCGCCGCGCTTGCAAAGCCTCTATCGCCGATTGCTGGACGGCGGTCGACCGGTGCAATTCAGGACCTTCCATGCATGGTTTGCGGGCCTGTTGCGCAACGCGCCGCTGGCCGTGCTGCGCGACCTGAAGCTGCCTGCCAACTACGAGTTGCTCGAAGACGATGCAGAGGCGCGCGCCCACACCTGGCGGCCCTTCTTCGAAGCGTTGACCGAAGACAAAGACGCGCTCGCCGACTACTACGCGGTCGTCGCAACCCATGGCCGTTCGCAGGCCACGAAAGCGTTGGGCGAAGCGTTGACGCGGCGCGTGGAGTTCGCGCTGGCCGATGCTGAGTCTTCGGTGCAGCACTTCGGCACGCTGTACCCGGCGCTGGCCGGCTTCGATGCGCCGACACATGGCTTGCGTGGCGACTTCGTTCGGCAGCAGTGGTTGGCCCGCGCTGCCACGCTGGGCCGTGAAGCTAACAAGACTCCGCAGAAGGCCGCGGAAGTCATCGTCGATGTGTTCGGCTCGAGCCCACTTGAAGACGAAGCATTGCCAGGCGTACTGACACGCTTGCGCAAAGCATTCTTCGTCGCGACCGAAGACCGTCTCAACAAGAACTTGCAGAAGTACGCGGCTGCGCAAGAGGCAGAAGCCGATCTTCAGTTGTTGTGTGCCGCCGAGGCGCAACACGCCGCGTGGCTGTACCAACAGCGCATGACGCGGCTCACCCGCGTGCTGCTGGCCTCCTTTGCCGCGGTCAAGCGCGCGCATGGCTGGGTCGACATGAACGACGTCGAGCAGGCCGCGCAGATGCTGCTCGGCGAGTCGGCCTTGTCGGGCTGGGTACAGGAGCGTCTCGATGCACGCATCGCGCATTTGCTGATCGACGAGTTCCAGGACACCAACCCGCTGCAGTGGCACGCGCTCTACAGCTGGCTGAGCGCTTATGGCGGCGCGGTGGGCCGTGCGCCGCGCGTCTTTATCGTCGGTGATCCGAAGCAGAGCATCTATCGCTTTCGCCGCGCCGAGCCGCAAGTCTTTATCGCTGCCAAAGCATTCGTCGTCGACGTGCTGGACGGCGATCGGCTCGATTGCGATCACACGCATCGCAATGCGCAAGGAGTTGTAGGCCTCGTCAACCAGGCGATGGGCGCGGCGCAAGAGGCCGGTGAGTTCGATGGCTACCGCGCGCACACGACCGAGCGCCGCGACGATGGCGAAGTGCTCAAGCTGCCGCCGATCGGACGCGATGCGGTGAACGGTGCGGCCGCTGCGGCACCGGCCGACGACGGCATGCTGCATTGGCGCGACAGTCTCACGACCCCGCGGGTGCTGCCCGAAGAGCAACTTCTGCAAAAGGAGTGCGAGCAGGCCGCGCGCTGGATAGCGCAGCGCATCGCCGATGGCACGCCGCCGAAGCAAATCATGGTGCTGGCCCGTCGCCGCAGCCGGCTGGCTGCAATGCAGGATGCCCTGCGCGAGTTGCACATCCCGACCCAGCAGCCCGAGAAGAATGAACTGCACGATGCGCCCGAGGTGCAAGACATCGTCGCGCTGGTCGATGTGCTGGTTTCGCCGGCGCACGATCTTTCGTTGGCGCGCGCGCTCAGGTCGCCGCTGTTTGGCATCGGCGACGACGACCTGGTTCAACTGGCACTGCGGCAGCGCGCGCAGCCCGGTATGGCGTGGCTGGCGCTGCTCATGGGCGATGACTTGCCTGCTGCACTCGCACCACTCGGCGAGCGGCTGCAGCGCTGGCGGACTTTGCTGTCGACACTGCCGCCGCACGACGCGCTCGATGCGATCTATCACGACGGCGATGTGCTGGCCCGTTTCGGTGCCGCGGCACCGGCAGCGTTGCGCCAGACGGTGCTCGCCAACCTGCGCGGGCTGCTCGCAGCATCGCTTGAAATCGATGGCGCCCGGTTTGCCACGCCTTACGGATTGGTGCGTGCGCTGCGTGCCGGGGGCGTGCGTGCACCGGCCGTGACAGCGCCCGATGCGGTGAGGCTGCTGACCGTCCACGGCGCGAAGGGCCTCGAAGCCGACAACGTTGTCCTGCTCGACTGCGACGCCGCTGCGCCGCGCTCGCAAACGATGGGCGTCTTGGTCGAATGGAAGGGCGGCGACAGCAAGCCGACACGCTTCGTCTTCACGGCCAGTGAGAAGTCGCCGCCGGCCTGCGCGACCCCGTTGCTCGAAGAAGAGCAACGCGCACGGCATCGTGAAGAGCTGAATGGGCTCTATGTGGCGACCACGCGAGCCCGCGAACGCCTCGTGCTGTCGGCCGTCGAGCCGGCACGACAGAACGAAGGCAGCTGGTGGGTGCGTCTCGAACGCGGGTGCACGCCGATCGAGGTAGATGAGCTGCTGGCGATGCCGATGGCCGCTGTCGGTACGGTGGGCAGCTTCACGCTCAAAGAGGCTCCGATTGAACACCAGGTGCAGGCGAATGCGGCCGTCGCCACAGTCAAACGGGTTGCCGCTGTCGATGTGCGCGCCGCAGCGTTCGGCGAGGCGATGCATCGGCTGCTCGAGTGGGCCGTGCCCGGCGAGCCGCTGCGCACTGCCCACGTGAGAGCGGCAGCGCGCGAATTCATGCTCGACGCCGCGCAGGCACGTGACGCGGCCTCGTTCGCGCAACGCATCCGTTCTGGTTCGGGTGCGTGGGCATGGGACGAGCGCATGATCGACTGGCACGGCAACGAGGTCACTCTGGTCCATGAAGGCGAGCAATTGCGTATCGACCGACTGGTGCGCCATCGAGAAACCGGTGCCTGGTGGGTGCTCGACTACAAGTCCACGGCGCACCCCGAACGCGATGCCTCGCTCATCGCGCAGATGCAGCGCTACCGCGTTGCCGTGCAAAACGCCAACCCCGGTGTCACGGTACGCGCCGCGTTCCTCACCGGGCAGGGCGAACTGGTATCCCTTGAATGAGTGTTGAAAAAAATGTTGTCGTCATCGGTGGCGGCCCTGCAGGCTTGATGGCCGCCGAGGTATTGAGTGCAGCTGGTGCCAAAGTGCAGCTGTACGACGCGATGCCCTCGGTCGGTCGCAAGTTTCTGTTGGCGGGAAAGGGCGGTTTGAACCTGACCCACTCCGAGCCTTTCAACATTTTTGCGAGCCGCTTCGGTGATCGCCGCGCGGCGCTCCAACCGATGCTCGATGCGTTCGGGCCCGAGCAGTTGCGCGCGTGGGCGCTCGGTCTCGGCGTCGAGACTTTCGTCGGCACGTCGGGCCGTGTGTTTCCGACGAGCATGAAAGCCGCACCGCTGTTGCGCGCATGGCTGCATCGGTTGCGCGCTGCGGGCGTGCAGTTTCATATGCGACATCGCTGGCTGGGATGGGCCGGTGACGAAAACGGTTTGCTCCGCTTCGCAACGCCGGGCGGCGAAACCACCGTGCATGCCGATGCCGTGGTTCTGGCACTCGGCGGTGCGAGCTGGTCGCGACTGGGCTCCGATGGCGCTTGGGCGCCGTGGCTGAAAGAACTTGGTGTCGATGTCGCGCCGCTGTTGCCATCCAATTGCGGCTTCGATATTGGCTGGAGCGAGTATTTTTCGACGCGGTTCGCGGGACAGCCGTTCAAGTCGGTCGCGATCGAGTTCACGGATTCGCAAGGCCGACGCTTCGCCCGCAAAGGCGAATTCGTCGCGACTGCGACCGGCATCGAAGGCAGCCTGATCTATGCGGCTTCTGCGCTGCTGCGCGATGAAATCGCGAAGGAAGGGAGCGCCACGCTGACCCTGGATTTGCTTCCGGATCGCACGGCAGGCCAGGTGCTGGCTGCGGTAACGCATCCGCGTGGCGCACGGTCGCTCAGCAGCCATTTGAAAAGCCGCCTCGGCCTGGACGGCATCAAGGCTGGCGTACTGCATGAAGTGATGACGCGAGAAGCGATGCAGGTGCCCGAACAACTGGCCGCGGCGATCAAGGCCGTGCCATTGCGGCTGGTCGCCACTCGGCCCATCGACGAGGCGATCAGTAGCGCCGGCGGTGTGCGCTTCGATGCACTCGACGAGCGGCTGATGGTCAAGGCGCTGCCAGGCGTGTTTTGTGCTGGCGAGATGCTCGACTGGGAGGCACCGACGGGCGGCTACCTCATGACCGCGGCGATGGCGAGTGGCGCTGCCGCTGCGCTGGGCGCGTTGGTCAGTCACAACTAAAAGGAGCGCTCGAGTCGCTCAGGACTCGAGGCATTTTTGAGGTTGACGAGCCTTACCCCCGGCACTGACTACGCAGTTAGGGCTGCTTGGTTCCCCACCTGACCCGGTTGGCCACTTCACCATGCGGGGAGGCCCGTCAGCCTTTATTGTAGGCCACAGATTTCACCGGACCATCTGCAAGGTTTAGATGGCCGCATGGTGAGGGTAGCTCGGGAAACGCGCACTGTGCCGCCCTAAAATAACTCGATGTCTTATCTCGTGCTCGCCCGCAAATACCGGCCCCGGACCTTCGAAGAAATGGTCGGCCAGGAGCATGTGGTGCAAGCGTTGGCCAATGCGCTGACGACACAGCGGTTGCATCACGCCTATCTGTTCACCGGCACCCGCGGCGTCGGCAAGACCACCGTGTCCCGCATCCTGGCCAAGTCGCTCAATTGCCAGGGGCCAGACGGGCAGGGTGGTATCACCGCGACGCCGTGCGGCGTGTGCCAGGCCTGCAAGGACATCGACGCCGGTCGCTTCGTCGACTACACCGAGCTCGATGCCGCGTCGAACCGTGGTGTCGACGAAGTCCAGTCGCTTCTCGAGCAGTCGGTCTACAAACCGGTGCAGGGTCGCTTCAAGGTCTTCATGATCGACGAAGTGCACATGCTGACCAACACCGCGTTCAACGCGATGCTCAAGACGCTCGAAGAGCCACCCGAATACCTCAAGTTCGTGCTTGCCACCACCGATCCGCAGAAAGTGCCGGTCACCGTGCTGTCGCGTTGCCTGCAGTTCAACCTGCGCCCGATGGCGCCCGAAACCATCCTGGAGCATCTGACCGGCGTGCTGCAAACCGAAGCGGTGCCGGCCGAAGTGCAGGCGTTGCGCTTGCTGGCCCGTGCCGCCCGTGGATCGATGCGCGATGCGCTGTCGCTCACCGATCAGGCGATCGCATTCGGCAACGGCGAGCTGCTCGAAAACGGCGTGCGCACGATGCTGGGCAGTGTCGACCGCGGCCATGTGTTCAAGCTGATCGAGGCGCTCGCTACGGGCGATGGCAAGACGGTGGTCGACACTTCGGAAGCGCTGCGCCGCGACGGCATGTCAGCCGCGTCCACGCTGGAAGAAATGACGGCGGTGCTGCAAGGCATGGCTGTCGTTCAAGCCGTTCCGTCGCGCGCCGCATCGACCGTAAACGATGCGACCGATCCGGATGCCGCCGAGACCGTGCGCCTCGCCGCGTTGATGCCGCCGGATGAAACGCAGTTGCTCTATAGCTTGTGCCTGCACGGTCGCGGCGAACTCGGGCTGGCGCCGGACGAATACGCGGCGCTCACGATGGTGCTGCTGCGCCTGTTGGCCTTCAAGCCTGTGGAAAAAAAAACTCTGAATGAAGCGTTGCCGGCAGAGCGTGCAGCTTCGATCTCCAATGTTGCGACCGTGGATGTTGTGGAGGCAACGCTAGCGGCAGCGCGGGCTTTCACATCGCTCCCGATACGGCAGATGACCGAGCACCCGCCTGCGTCACCCCCCATAGCCTCCCCCGCGCAGAACGCAATCGTGGCGCCCCCCGGTCAACGCCTGGCCGTCGTGACTTCGTCCTCGCGGAGCGATGAAGAACGAAGGCCCGCAGCGTCGTTCGACGCTATGCAGGGCAATGGCAATGGCAATGGCAATGGCAATGAAAACGCCAACGTCGTCGCAGTACCGATGCGGGTTCAGCCGCCACCGAGCCAGCGCGACACCCCGCGCGACGATGTCAATGCGTCGTCGCCACCGATCCCCTCCAGCGAAGACGGCGACTTCTGGCATGCCACGGTCGGGCAAATGGTCGCTGCCGAAGCCGTCACCGCATTGACCCGCGAGCTCGCACTGCAATCGCAACTGGTCGCGCGTGACGTCGACCAGTGGCTGCTGCGCGTCGAGCGCGAATCGCTCAACCAGACATCGACCCGCGACAAGCTGCAGACCGCACTGGCTGTGCTCGGCCACGGCGTGGCGATCTCCATCGAAATCGGCGTGGTGATCGACAGCCCCGCGCGCCGCAACAAACAGGTCGCGGAGGCGCGCCAGCGTGCCGCTGAAGAGGCGATCAACAGCGATCCGGATGTGCAGGCGCTGATGCGCGACTTCGACGCGAAAATCGTCCCCGGAACCTTGCGGCCGGCATAGCCACAATCCAATCCATTCAATCATTCCAACCACCAGGATCAAACGATGTTCAACAAAGGACAACTTGCCGGCCTCATGAAGCAGGCGCAGGCAATGCAGGACAACCTCAAGAAGGCACAAGACGAGCTCGCCACGATCGAGGTCGAAGGCGAGTCGGGCGCAGGCCTGGTCAAGGTGCTGATGACCTGCAAGCACGACGTGAAGCGCATCACCATCGACCCGAGCCTGCTGGCCGACGACAAGGACATGCTCGAGGACCTCGTGGCCGCTGCCTTCAACGCCGCGGTGCGCAAGGCGGAAGAGATGAGCGAGCAGAAGATGGGCAAGCTCACCGCCGGCATGCCCGGCCTGCCGCCCGGCATGAAGCTGCCGTTTTGATGCACGTCATCGGTGGCTGATTCCAGCTCGCTCGACGCCCTGGTCGATGCGCTGCGCCGCTTGCCGGGCGTCGGCGTCAAGTCGGCTTCGCGCATGGCGTTTCATTTGCTGCAGCACGATCGCGAGGGCACGCAGATGCTTGCGCGCGCCCTGCAGCAGGCGGCTACGCAAGTGCGGCACTGCGATCGTTGCAACACCTTCACCGAGGCTGGCATCTGCAGCGTCTGTCTGGATGCGCGTCGCGATGCCACCAAGCTGTGCGTGGTCGAAACACCGGCCGACCAGGCTGCGCTGGAGCGCACGGGCGCTTTCCGTGGTTATTACTTCGTGCTGATGGGCAAGCTCAGTCCGCTCGATGGCATCGGTCCCAAAGACATCGGCTTGCAAAAGCTGTTCGATCGCGCGCTCGACGGTACGGTGAGCGAGGTGATCCTCGCGACCAACTTCACGGCAGAAGGCGAGGCCACAGCGCACGTCATCGGTGAGGCGTTGAAGCAACGCGGCCTGCGCGTGACGCGGCTGGCGCGCGGCGTGCCGGCAGGCAGCGAGCTGGAATACGTCGATCTCGGCACCATCGCACACGCACTGGTCGACCGGCGCTAGAGCACGCACGACCTCGGCTTTTTGGGTGAACCCGGCGATTCTCTTCGTCGGCCAGCAGAGAGCTTCTTGCTTACGTAAAAACCCGCACGGGATGTTCCCGATGCAGGAGACAAGGGCCGGCCCCAAGCTCACTGCATGCTCAATCGCCGTCTCTTCACTTCTGCAGGCGCGTTGGCCGCTGCGACCATTGCAGTGCCCCGACTGCACGCCCAACCCAAACTCGAAAAAACGAAGGTGTCGATTGCCGTCGGAGGCAAGGCTGCGTTCTATTACCTGCCGCTCACCATCTCCGAGCAGCTCGGCTACTTCAAGGCAGAGGGCCTCGACGTCGAGATCTCCGACTTCGCAGGTGGCGCACGCGCGCTGCAGGCAGTCGTCGGCGGCTCTGCCGATGTCTGCTCCGGCGCATTCGAGCACACCATCAACCTGCAGGCAAAGAACCAGGCCTTTCAGTGCTTCGTGCTGCAGGGCCGCGCGCCGCAGATTGCCGTTGGCGTGTCGACCAAGGCGATGCCCAACTACAAAACGCTGGCCGACCTGAAGGGCAAGAAGATCGGAGTCTCTGCGCCCGGCTCGTCGACCAATATGGTCGCCAACCTCGTGCTGTCGCGCGGCGGCCTGAAGGCGACCGACGTGAGCTACATCGGCGTCGGCGTCGCGGCTGGCGCGCTCACTGCGCTGCGCTCGGGCCAGATCGACGCGATCAGCAACACCGATCCGGTGATGACCATGCTCGAGCAAAAGGGCGACGTGAAGATCATCAGCGACACGCGAACCCTCAAGGGTACGCAGGACGTGTTCGGCGGGATGATGCCCGCGGCGTGTCTCTATGCATCGATGGAGTACATCCAAAAGAATCCGAACACCTGCCAGGCGCTTGCCAATGCGATCGTCCATGGCCTCAAGTGGCTGCAGACCGCCGGGCCGGGAGACATCATCAAGACCGTGCCGGAGGCCTATCTGCTGGGTGACCGCGCGCTGTATCTCGCGTCGTTCGACAAGGTCCGCGAATCGATCGCGATCGACGGCATCGTGCCAGCCGATGGACCCAAGACTGCACTCACCGCCATCGCCAGTTTCGACACCAGCGTCAAGGCCGACAAGATCGACATCGCCAAGCTGTACACGAACGAATTTGCCAAGCGCGCGAAGGACAGGTTCAAAGCCTGACTTTCGAGCGTCCAGCGACCCGGCTTCGGCCGGGTTTTTTCTTTGTCGGCACCGCGAACCGCGATGCCAAAATCCCCGTCATGTCCGAATACGCTCTCGAACTTCTCGACATCTCCTGCACCTTCAGATCGAAGGACGATCCGGGCCAACGCTACACCGCGGTGGCCGACACCACGCTGCGCATCAAGGCCGGCGAATTCGTCTCCGTCGTCGGGCCGACCGGCTGCGGCAAATCGACATTGCTCAACGTCGGCGCCGGGTTGTTGACGCCGTCTTCGGGCGTCATCAAGGTGTTCGGCGAGCCGCTGGTCGGCATCAACAAGCGCGCCGGCTACATGTTCCAGAGCGAAGCGTTGATGCCCTGGCGCAGCACGCTCGACAACGTGATGGTCGGCCTGCAGTACCGCGGCGTGCCCGATGCAGAAGCCAGGTCGCAGGGCAATGCATGGCTTGCTCGCGTCGGTCTCTCGGGCTTTGGAGACCGCTATCCCCACCAGTTGTCCGGCGGCATGCGAAAGCGTGCTGCGCTGGCGCAAACGCTGGCGCTCGACCCCGACATCATCCTGATGGACGAACCCTTCAGCGCGCTCGACGTGCAGACGCGACAGCTGATGGAAAACGAAGTGCTTGCCCTGTGGGCGGCCAAGAAGAAGGCGGTGCTCTTCATCACGCACGACCTGGACGAAGCCATCGCGATGAGCGACCGTGTCGTGGTGCTGTCTGCCGGACCGGCCACACACCCGATCGGCGAGTTCAACATCGACCTGGCGCGGCCGCGTGACGTGGCCGAGGTGCGCACGCACCCGCGCTTCGTCGAGCTGCACACGCAGATATGGAACGTGCTGCGCGACGAGGTGCTCAAGGGCTACGCTCAACAGCTGAAGAAGGCGGCGTGATGACCTTGAAGCCGAACGAACGCAACGCGCGCTTCTGGCAGCTAACCCTGCTGGTCGTCATTCTCGTGGCGTGGCATGTGGCCTCGCGCAATCAGCAGTTCGCCTTCTTCCTCGGCGAACCGATTCAGGTGGCAGGGCGCATCTGGAGCTGGTTCATGCCGTTCAGCGTGCCGGCGAACCCGCTCTTTCCCGATGGCCTGAAAGGCAACGCCGACATCTACCTGCACCTCGGCACCACGTTGATCGAAACCGTGTTGGCCTTTTTCATCGGCACCGCACTTGGCCTGGCGTGTGGACTGTGGCTCGCGCTGGCACCCACCGCCAGCCTCATCCTCGACCCGTACATCAAGGCCGCGAACTCGATGCCACGCGTGATCCTCGCACCGATCTTTTCGCTGTGGCTGGGCCTGGGGATCTGGAGCAAGGTCGCTCTGGCGGTCACGCTGGTGTTCTTCATCGTGTTCTTCAACGTGTACCAGGGTGTGCGCGAAGTGAGTCCGGTGATCCTGGCCAACGCTCGGATGCTTGGCGCCAACCAGCGGCAGTTGCTGCGCACCGTCTACCTGCCGAGCGCAACCAGCTGGGTGTTTTCCAGTTTGCACACCTCGGTGGGCCTGGCCTTCGTCGGCGCGGTGGTGGGCGAGTATCTAGGGTCGGCGCGTGGCGTCGGCTACTTGATCTTGCAGGCTGAAGGTACCTTCGACGTCAACACCGTCTTCGCCGGCATCGTCGTGCTCACTGCATTCGCACTGGTGCTCGACGGCATCGTCGGTCTGGTCGAGAAGCGTCTGATGAAGTGGCAACCCAGGAGTGGTGAGACCGAGAAGCTCTGAGCTTCAGCGCTTCTTCTTGACCGGCTCGCCGCCGCGCTTCTCGCGCACCACGGTCTTGCTGCTCGCCGGAACCTTGTCGATTTTCGGCTTGCCGGAAGTGCCCTTGGCAACCGGCGCCGGCACACGCTGGCTCACGGCCTGCACGCGCGACTGACCGCGTGGCGCGGATGCAGTTTGCGGAGCGCGCTGTGACTTCGCCGCGCGATCGTGGCGTCCAGCATGAATCAACTGTGCGTTGCCGGTGCCGACGTGCGCTGCCCGTGCCGCCTGAATCGGCAAATACACGACCACCTGATAGCCGCGCGGAAACGCATGGTTGGGCTTGACGTCGTTCCAGTCAGCCACGTTCGCGGAGCTCAACCGGTAACGCTGCGCAATGCTTGCGACGCTGTCGTTGCGGCCGGCCTTGACGGTGGTCTTGCGGGTGACGATCTCAGGTTGAAAGCTAAGCTGGCCGGTGTCGGCAACGACGGCCGCCACGTCTTCGAGCACCTTTGCCGAACGCGGAACGATCAACGTCGAGCCGGTCTTGATGAGCATGCGCGGAGGTATCGCGTTGATCGATCGAAGGTCGACTTCGCTCATGCCGGCGCGTTGGGCGGCGTCGGCCACCGTCATGGTCGTGGGCACGGTCCATGCGGTCCAGCTCGCATATTGACCTTGCGTGTAAGCCTCGAAGTTGCGCTGGAATACGGCCGCGTTGTCCCAGGGCAAAAGGATCTGTGGCGTGCCGGCGGCCAGCAACACCGGCTTGTGCGCGGCCGGGTTCAGTGCGCGAAAGTCTTCGATGCGCGTGTCGGCCAGCTTGGCGGCGAGGTTCACGTCGAGGTCTCGCGTGAGCGTCACCGACTGGAAGTACGGGTGGTTGGCAATCAGCGGCAGCTCGGAGTTGAAAGCCTGCGGATTGGCGACGATGTTCTTCACTGCCTGCAGCTTGGGCACGTACATGCGCGTCTCAGCCGGCATTTGCAGGTCGCTGTAGGTCGTCGGCAAGCCCAGCTTCTGGTTCTTTGCGATGGCACGGCCGACGCTGCCTTCGCCCCAGTTGTAGGCGGCGAGCGCCAGCTGCCAGTCGCCGAACATGCCGTAGAGCTTTTGCAGGTAGTCGAGCGCGGCGCGGGTCGATGCCAGCACATCGCGCCGGTCGTCGCGAAACACGTTCTGCTTCAGATCGTAGTCAGTGCCCGTCGCAGGCATGAACTGCCACATGCCGGCTGCGCGGGCGCTCGACACGGCTTGCGGGTTGAAGGCGCTTTCGATGAAGGGCAGCAGGGCGATCTCGGTCGGCATGTCGCGACGCTCGAGTTCTTCGACGACGTGAAAGATGTACTTGTTCGAGCGCTCGGTCATGCGCTGGATGTAGTCGGGCCGCGTGGCATACCACTGCTCGCGGTCGTGCACGGCCTCGTTGTCGAGATTCGGCATCTTGAAGCCGCGGCGAATGCGGTCCCACATGTCGGTCGGCGGCGCGAGCGGCATGACGTTCAGCGATGTGGCTTTGCCTGCCGTGATCGGTTTCAGCGGGCCACCGGGATAGGTGGCTGCAGCGCCTCTGGTGCCGCCGGAAGTCGAGCCGGTATCCGTGGAGGAAGAAGGCGATGTGGGCGTTGCGCAGCCCGCGAGCAGCAAGGCGCCTGCGACGCAGGCAGCAATGAGAAATTTCATCGGAAGTCGTTTTTCCATTGGCGCAGTGCGGCGAACACGTCGGCTTCGACCGCGTTGGCAGGAAGCTCGGCATGCGCGCGCACCGCTCGAAGGACAGTGGCTTCGCGGCTGCGAAGAAAGGGGTTGATCCGGCGCTCGATCGCGAGTTGCGAAGGCAGCGTCGGTTGCCCGAGTGCACGCAATGCTTCGCACTGCGCGTTGTACTGAGTCAGTTCGGTGTTCGCTGGTTCCACCGCCTGGGCAAAGCGGAGGTTAGCAAGTGTGTACTCGTGGCCGCAGCACACGCGTGTTGCGTCGGGCAAAGCGCTCAGCGCATCGAGCGAAGACAGCATCTGCGCCGGCGTGCCTTCGAACAGGCGACCACAGCCGCCAGAAAAAAGCGTGTCGCCGCAAAACAGCAGCGGCGCTGCCTCGTGGCCCGCAGATTCCTGTGCCGGCAGAAAAAAGGCAATGTGGCCCGCGGTGTGGCCGGGGATATCGATTACTTCGAAATCCAGACCGAGCGCTTCTGCATGATCGCCTTGCTGCAGTGGGGTGAACGGCTCGGGAATGTTCTCGCGCGCCGGGCCGAAGACCTTGGCGCCGGTGGCCACGTGCAGCTCGGCCACGCCGCCAGTGTGATCGGCGTGATGGTGCGTGACTAGAATCGCGGCGAGTTGCAGGTTGTCGCGCTTCAGTGCGTCGAAAACCGGTTTGGCCTGGCCCGGATCCACCACGATCGCGTTGCGCCCGTCGTGCAGCATCCAGATGTAGTTGTCGGTAAAAGCGGGTAGCGGAACGAGGTTCATGAGCGGTCAAATTATAGATTTGCACAAGTGGTTCGAGACCCCTCCGGGCCGCTATCTGCTGGCATGGGAGCAGGCGCAGTTCGACCACGCGGTAGCCGACATCTTCGGCTATCACGCTTTGCAGCTCGGCGTGCCCGAAATCGAAGGCCTTCGCACCAACCGCATGCCGCACCGCTGGCTGGCGGTGGCCGACCCTGCACAGGCCAATTTGCGCCCGCGCCTGCGGGGTTCGCTCATCACCGATTTCGCGGCGTTGCCGTTCTCGGCCAACAGCCTCGACCTGGTCGTGCTACCGCACGCGCTGGAGCTCAGTGCAGATCCGCATGCGACTCTGCGCGAGGTCGAAAGGGTGCTGGTGCCCGAAGGCCGCGTGGTCATTTGTGGGCTGAATCCATCGAGCCTCTGGGGCATGCGGCAGCGGCGTGCGCACCTGTACCGGCACCTCGGCTTCGGCCAGTTGTTTTTGCCGGAGGCCGGTGAGTTCATCGGCTTCAGGCGCATGCGTGACTGGTTGCGGTTGCTGAGTTTCGAAGTCGAGTCGGGGCGATTCGGCGCCTACCGCCCGGCCGTCAACAGCGAGACCTGGCTCGAACGTTGCCGCTGGATGGACACGGCCGGCGAGCGCTGGTGGCCCATCTTCGGCGCAGTTTATTTTTTGGTCGCGGTCAAGCGCGTGCGTGGCATGCGGCTGCTCAGCGCCGACTGGCGTCGCGCCTCGGCACGCGCTACGGCGCCGGTGCCCATTGCAGGCAAGGTGCACCGGTCGCCTTCCTCAGAAAACGAAAGAAGCATTTGAGTTTGGACGAAGTCGTGATCTACACCGACGGGGCTTGCAAGGGCAACCCGGGTCCGGGTGGGTGGGGTGCCTGGCTCAAGTCGGGTCTCACCGAAAAAGAGTTGTTCGGCGGCGAACTCGCCACCACCAACAACCGCATGGAGCTGACGGCCGTCATCGAAGGCCTCACTGCCCTCAAGCGACCATGCAAGGTGGTGCTGTACCTCGACAGCCAGTACGTGCGCATGGGCATCATGGAGTGGGTGCACGGCTGGAAACGGAAGGGCTGGCGCACCGCGAGCGGTCAGCCGGTGAAGAACGTCGAGCTATGGCAGCGGCTCGACAAGCTGGTGCAGGAAGGCGAGCATCAGATCGAATGGCGCTGGGTCAAGGGCCACTCGGGTGACCCGGGCAACGAGCGCGCCGACATGCTGGCGAACAAGGGCGTCGAGCGGGCGCTGGGGCGGCTTTAGGCCGTTCGCTCGGCCAGTTCGTTCAGTCGGTTCGTTCAGTCGGTTCAGCCGACGTCGTCCGCTTGCGATCGCGCAAGGCGTTCAAGCTTCGAGCACGAACATCGAATCCGCCGGCTCGCCGCCGTGAAAGAAATAGTCGCCCGATGCGGTTTCGACTTCAGGCTCGGCTGCATCGGTGCCCCTCGGTCTTCGTGGTCGTCTAGATCAGGCCGTCGAACATCATCACGTCGACTTCGTCACCGGCGGCGACATTGCCTTGCTCGTGGTGCAACACGACCAACCCGTTGGCTTCGACCATGGAACTCAAGATGCCCGAGCCCTGGTTGCCGGCGATGCGCACTTCTGGCAAGGCGCCCGGTTTCGGCTGGACAAAGCCGCGCTGGTATTCGGTACGACCCGGCTTCTTGCGGATCGGGCCGGCGCTGCGCGCTCGCAGCAGGGGCAGCGGTGCACTCGCCGCGCCTCGGCAACCCATCATCCGCAGCAAGGCAGGGCGAACCAGAACGAGAAAGGTCACCATCGCCGCGACCGGGTTGCCGGGCAATCCGAACAGCAATGCGGGCGTGGCGTCGTTGTCGCCGAGTCGTCGTGGAATCAGGCCGACGGCGAGCGGTCGGCCGGGTCGCATGGCGACATTCCAGAACGCGACGTCGCCGTGTCGTTCCATCACCGCACGCGTATGGTCGGCCGCGCCCATGCTCACGCCGCCGCTGGTGATGATGGCGTCGGCTTCGCGTGCGGCCCTTTGCAGCGTGTCGGCGAGCGCAATCGGGTCGTCGCGCACCAGGCCGAGGTCGATCACCTCGCAGCCGAGGCGGGTCAGCAAGCCGAACAGCGTGTAGCGATTGCTGTCGTACACCGCGCCTTCGCGCGGCGCTTCGCCGAGACTCAGGATCTCGTCCCCGGTCGAAAAGTAGGCGACGCGCAATCGGCGCACCACCGGCACCATCGGTAGCCCGAGGCTCGCGACCAAGCCGAGTGCGGCTGGCGACAGCCGCACTCCGTGCGTCAAAGCGGGCTGGCCTTGCATCAGGTCTTCACCTGCAAAACGGCGGTTATCGCCACGGCGCAAAGCATTCGCGGGGAAGGTGATCCGGTCGCCTTCGATCCGACAAAACTCTTGCGGAACCACGGTATCGAGTCCTGTGGGCATGACAGCGCCGGTCATGATGCGAACCGCGTCGGTGGCTGCCAGCGGTCCGTGCCACGGTGCGCCTGCCAATGCGGTTCCCACCACGCGAAGGGTCAACGAACCTTCCGCAGCGTCCGACAGAAGTGCGCCACCGAATGCATAGCCGTCCATGGCGGAGTTATCGTGCGGCGGCACGCTGACGGGCGAGACGATATCTTCAGACAGCACGCGACCCAGTGCATCGCGTAACGCGATGCGTTCTGCTTGCGGGACGGCGGCCTGCTCTGTCAGTCGCTCAAGAAACGCCAGTGCGCTTGCAACGCTCAGGGAGGCTGCGTCATGGCCGTGGGCTGTATCGACAGCCGAATCAGCGACCGAAGCGGCGGCTGGCGCTGCAAGCGACGCGGCGATGTCGGCAATGCGGGTCATCGCGCTTGCATTGCTTGCAACTCGTCCAGCGTGTTCGCGTTAAGGAAGGCGTCGGGCGCGTCGCCGGGGCGATCGAAGGGCACGAGCACCGTGCGGTGCTGGGCCGTCCATGCGCCGACTTTGCGCCCATCTCGCTGCATGAAGCGCTGCAGGCTGTCGCGCAAATCTGCAAGGGCATCGGTGCGATCGGTGCGCGAATTGATCTGCGGCCTTGCACGCAGAAGGCAGAACACGGGCTGAGGCCGAAGCTTCGGGGTGCCCTCATCCGACTCTGAATGTCCTGCTGCCATCGCCATGGTGATGTCGGCGTCTGCATCGACCATCGCGTCGGCCAGGCGACGCGCCAGATTGTGCGGGAAGAGCGGCGTATCGCAAGGCACGGTCAGCAGATAGTCGGTTTCGCAGCGCGCCAGGCCGGTCAGAAAGCCCGCCAACGGCCCGGCGTAGTCGGCCGGTTCATGATCCGGCCATACCGGAAATCCGAACGTTTCATAGGTCGGCAGGTTGCGATTGGCATTGATGACAACGCGCCCGACCTGCAGCGCAAGGCGCGATGCCGCGCATGCACCGAGCGGAACCCGATTGAACTTCTGCAACCCCTTGTCGACGCCCCCCATGCGCGAACCACGTCCGCCCGCTAGTACCAGCCCGGTGACGTCGGCGAGGGAGATTGCGGTCATCCGCCGATATAGCTCATCTCGACACGGCGCGGCGTGGCCGCCGAGTCGCCGTCGTCGTCCGAGCCCGCATCCCCGGCTGCACGAAGCGCCCGCAATTCCGAGTACCGATCCGCACGCCCCTGCCAGATGTTGCCGATGTGCGAGACGATCTGTTCGTCGCTCGCGTCACCGCGCAACAGCGGCCTCAAATCATGTCCGCTGTGCGCGAAGAGGCAGAGATAGAGCTGCCCTTCGGTCGACAGGCGCGCGCGGCTGCAGTCGCTGCAGAAAGCCTGAGTCACGCTGCTGATCACGCCGATTTCGCCTCGCCCGTCGGCATAGGCCCAGCGCTGTGCGGTCTCGCCCGGCGTGCTCGCGTCGAGAGGCGCCAAGGGGAACTCGGCGGCGATGCGTGCGACCACGTCCGACGATGGCATGACTTCGTCCATGCGCCAGCCGTTTGTCGCGCCGACGTCCATGTACTCGATAAAGCGAAGCACCACGCGGCCGCCGTAGTGATCGCGAAAGTAGCGCGCCATCGGCAGGATTTCCTGATCGTTGGTGCCGCGCTTCACGACCATGTTGATCTTGATGGGGCCGAGCCCGGCGGCCACCGCCGCATCGATGCCGGCCAGCACATCGGCTACCGGAAAGTCGACGTCGTTCATGCGGCGGAACACGGCGTCGTCGAGGCCGTCGAGACTAACGGTCACGCGCTGCAGGCCAGCCGCCTTGAGCGCCGCAGCCTTGCGCGCCAGCAACGACGCGTTGGTGGTGAGCGTGAGGTCGAGCGGCGCACCTTCGGGCGTGCCGTCGTTCCATCGGATCGTCGCGAGTTGTGAAATCAGCACATCGATGTTCTTCCGCAGCAATGGCTCGCCACCGGTCAGCCGGATCTTGCGCACGCCGTGCAGCGCGAACAGCCGCGCCAGTCTCGTGATCTCTTCGAAGCTCAAGAGTGCACTGTGTGGCAGGTAGTCGTAGTTTTTGTCGAACACGTCCTTCGGCATGCAGTAGCTGCAACGGAAGTTGCAGCGGTCGGTCACGCTGATGCGCAAGTCGGTGAGCGGACGGCCGAGCCGGTCGACCAGATGCCCAGTGGCCGCAACCACTGCGTCGCTCACGACATTGCCAACCGAAGGCGTCCGCAAGCTGCTGCGCTCGTCGACAAGAGGGATCACGCGTGCGTTCATGGCTCAGTTGTATGCGGGCGGGCGACTCAACCGTGTCGGACGGCAACGGTCTTGAGCGTGGTGAACCCATAAAGGGCTTCGAAGCCTTTTTCGCGACCGTAGCCCGATGACTTGACGCCACCGAAAGGCAACTCCACACCGCCACCCGCACCGTAGTTGTTGATGAACACCTGGCCTGCGCGCACCCGCTTGGCCATGCGGAACTGGCGTGCACCGTTGGCGGTCCACACGCCGGCCACGAGTCCGAACTGCGTCGCGTTGGCGAGCGCCACCGCTTCATCCTCGTCGCGGAACTGCATTGCTGCGAGCACGGGGCCAAAGACTTCTTCCTGCGCCAGCCGATGCATCACCGGCACATCGCGCAACAGCGTGGGCGCTTGATAGAAGCCGGTGTCGGGCGCTTCGTCGACCACGACGCCTTGCGCCACCATCGGAATGTCGGCGTGCTGCGCGTCCGAGAGAAAATCCCATACGCGTTGCTGCTGCGATTGCCGAATAAGCGGGCCGACGTCGAGGTCCATCGCGGCCGGGCCGACGCGCAGCGCAGAGAACGCATGGCCGAGGCGCTCGAGCAGCAGCTCGTAGATGTCGCGCTCGATCAACACGCGTGAGCCGGCCGAACAGGTCTGGCCGGCGTTCTGCACGATTGCGTTGATGAGCACCGGAATGGCGGCGTTGATGTCGGCATCGGCAAAGATGATCTGCGGGCTCTTGCCGCCGAGCTCCAGCGTGACTGGGCAATGACGCTCTGCTGCGATCTGCTGGATCAACGTGCCGATCTTCGGGCTGCCGGTGAAGCTGATGTGATCGATGCCTTCATGGCGCGCAAGGGCATCGCCCGCTTCATGGCCGTAGCCGGTCACGATGTTCAGCGCACCCGGCGGAAAGCCTGCTTCGGCGGCCAGTTGCGCCACGCGGATAAGCGACAGGCAGGCGTCTTCGGCCGGCTTGACCACGCACACGTTGCCTGCGGCCAGCGCACCGCCCACGCTGCGCCCGAAGATCTGCATCGGGTAGTTCCACGGAATGATGTGGCCGGTGATGCCGTGCGGCTCGCGCCAGGTGAAGACGCTATAGCCTTCTTGATAAGGGATGGTTTCGCCGTGGAACTTGTCGCAGGCACCGGCGTAGAACTCGAAGTAGCGCACCAGTGCCAATGCATCGGCACGGGCTTGCTTGACCGGCTTGCCGCAATCGCGCTGTTCGAGCAGCGCAAGTTCGTCGACGTGCTCGGCGATCTTTTGCGAGAGCTTGTAGAGCAAGCGGCCGCGGTCGGCCGCGCTGACTTTGCTCCAGGTGCTTTCAAAGCAATCGCGTGCCGCGCGAACGGCGATGTCGATGTCGTCGGCGTTGCTGCGTTGCAGTTCTTCGAAGATCTGACCGTCTGATGGATCGATGACGGGCAGGGTGCGCCCGGACGACGAGGCCACGCTCGTGTTGGCGATGTAATTGAGTTGCATCGACGAATTCTCGCGCAAGGTCGATAGACGTTGCAGCCATGTTGCAGATGTCCGGTTGCTGCGCCGATGCTTTTCGCTGCGCGGCGCAAACATTTCAGCCGCTTTCGGCGCTTTACGGCAGAGGGTGCGGCGCTGTCAGGGCGTCAGCGCGCCGGCGCTTTCTGCAAGGCGCGCACAGCCTCCAGCATTCGCTCGACGTGCTTGTCCGGGTTGAGGTTCTGGTAGTAGTACGCAACCTTGCCATCCGACGAGATCACATAAGAGAGCCGATTGGCGAAATCGGGCCGCGTCTGCATGAGAGCGTCGAAGCCCTGGATAACGGTCTTGGACTCGTCCGAGGCCACTGGAAACCGGCTCTGGCAGGCGCGGACCGAAAACTTCGACAACGTGCCGATGTCGTCTGCGGAGACGCCGATCACCGTGGCACCGAGCGCAGCGAATTTGTCGGTCGCTTCGGCGAAGGCATGCGCTTCGATCGAACAATCTGCCGAGTCGGCTGCCGGGAAGAAGTAGACGACAACCGGGCCTTTGGCCAGTGCCTCGGCAAGCGAATAGCGAAAGGTCTTTCCACCCAGCGCCGCGTTGGCGATGAACTTGGGTGCGATGTCGCCGATGTCCAACGCAGCGAAAGCAGGCTGAGCCGTCAGCAAAACGACGGCAATCGGCACACAGCGTGAGAGGATGGTTCGAACGAAATGGGCCATGGTGTAACTCCCGGCGAGTGGCCGCCGAATTCTAGAGTGCGCAGTTTTGCGGGCGCGCGTTGAAACCAGCATGCACCCAGTGGCGTACTCGAAGCAGCGAACACGAAAGAAAAGCATGAAAACACTCTCCCGACTCTCTGCTTTCATGCACTTGCGGTGGCTGCGCGCTTTGCTGGCACTGTCGGCCATCGCAATGCTCTGTGCGTGCGGCTCGCTGCCGCCGATGCGCGAACGTGCAATGGTGACATCGGCCCAAGCCGATCCGTCGACCGCGCTGGCCACGATCGCCGCTGCCTCCACGCCGCCGGGCGAACACTCCGGCTTTCGTCTGATGCCATTGGGCGTGTACTCGCTCGATGCGCGCATTCAACTGGCCCAGCGCGCCCAGCGATCGCTGGTGGTGCAGTACTACCAGCTCGAAAACGACGCGGTCGGTCGCTTGTTGCTGCGCTCGTTGCGCGAGGCGGCGCTGCGCGGGGTCAAGGTGCGTGTGCTGGTCGACGATCTCTACACGGTGAAGAGCCAGCAGCTGTTGCTCGCGCTTTCGGAGACGCAGAACGTCGACGTGCGGCTCTACAACCCATTCTGCTGTGGCCGCAACGGCTTCATCTCACGCTTCGCTGCCTCGCCGCATGAAATCGGCCGGCTCAACCATCGCATGCACAACAAGCTTTTCATCGCCGACGGCACGATGGCGGTTGTGGGCGGTCGCAACATTGCCGACGAGTATTTCGTCTTGAGCGAAGCGCAGAACTTCATCGACATGGATGCACTGATCATCGGCAAGGTGGTGCCGCAGTTCGAGACCATCTTCGACGGCTACTGGAACAGCGAACAGGTCCGGCCGATCGAAGAAATCGTCACGCCGGAGGGGGGCCAAAAGCTCACGGGCGCCGACTTCGACAGCTGGGTTGGCATGGCCGCGCCGGCGCCGAAGATCGAGCTGCCGCCATCAGACATCCTCGGCTATGGCCCGATCGGCGAAGAACTCGATGGCGGCCGCTTGGGCCTGCTGTGGGGCGAAGCACTTGCCATTGCCGACCCAGCGAGCAAGCCGACTTACATGACCGAAGACGAGGCGGTTGCGACCAGCGTCACGATGAAGGTGTGGGGACTGTTGCTCGATGCCAAGACCGATGTCGAACTGACTTCGCCCTACCTGGTTCCGGGCGAGAAGGGCATGGCGGCGTTCGAAGATCTGGCCAACCGCAACGTCAAGCTCACGCTGCTCACCAATTCGCTGGCGGCCAACGACGAGCCGCTGGTTCACACAGGCTATGCACGCTACCGCGAGCGCCTGCTCAAAACCGGTGCGGACGTGTACGAGCTGAGCCCGGAGCGCACCACGGCGAGCAAGCGATTCGGATCGTTCGGCAAGTCGCTTGGTCGGCTCCACGCCAAGACGGCCGCGATCGACAAGCGGCGCGTCTTCATCGGCTCGATGAACCTCGACCCACGCTCGGCCAGCCAGAACACCGAAATGGGCGTGGTCGTCGACAGTCCGCAACTGGCACGCGAAATGCTCCGGATCATCAATATCAGCAAACTGCAGAACTCGTACCGGCTGCGGCTCACCAAACCCGCCGGAACGCTCGAATGGCTGACGACCGATGGCGAGAACGAAATGATCCTGACGACCGAGCCGGAATCCGGCTTTTTCAAGCGCCTCTATAACTCGTTGATCGCGCCGATAGTCCCGGAAATGCTGCTGTAGTTGTGTACTTATTGCTGTCTACCCACTGTCAAAAAACCAATATACAGTTAGAAACAATTGGTGCGACGGGCGCGCCAGCAACCGTTTTTCAGGATGAACGCAGTGAGCAACTCTCGGCAAGTGGTCATGCAAGTCGTCAAGCGCTCCGGTGAGGCAGCGCACCACGTCGAGTTCACTCTCGACGACAACTTTTCGGAACGGCTGCGGCAGCTGCGGACGTTGGTGCCGCCCCTCAACGGTCTGAACAAGCAACGGGACCTCGTTATCGACAAAGTGCGCGCGCGACTGCCGTCGGCAGTGTGGCGGTGCGGTGCGGCGGGCGAAGAACCCAGCGCCGTCGATGGTTCGTGCATCGTGATCGCGGCAGAAGGCTTCTTCAACTGCGGCGCCAAGGATCGCAAGTCCAAGGAGAAGCTGGTGACCTACACCTTCCCGATACAGCGGCTTGTCGAACTGCACGCTGAGCGTGCCAACGGCGAAACGTTTTTTATCCGAAACGGTATTTTCACGAACGACGAGCCGGCCGATTCATCTGCGGGACGCTGGGTCGCCGCGCTGCATGAATTTGCCGACTCTCGGCTGCCTGAGGGGCCGTCGCAGTTCGACACGCTGCCGGGCGCACCTGATACGCGCCAGCCGAGCATGAGCGAGCTGAACTGAGAGCGGCCCACTCGCAGCAGGCCCAAGCTCAAGCTCAAGCCCGGTTTCAGGACTTGAGCATCATCAGGATTTGATCTTCACCTCGACACGGCGCGCTTCGGCCGCCGGCCCGTCAACCTGAGACTGCTCGGGCTTGGAAAGCTCGATCTTGTCCGCAGGTGCACCCGCTGCCTTCAACGCGTCACTCACCGCCATGGCCCGCTGCCTGGCCAGCTCCGCATTGGTCGCCGCATCGCCGCTGGCGTCGTGATAGCCGCTCACCAAAACCGTGCTGCCGCTTTGAACCGCTTTGACGACATCGGCCAGCGCTTCCTTGCCGCCGGGTGCGATTTCTGATTTGCCGGTCTGGAAGTAGAACTTCACTGTGCCGTTCTCGACCTTGACCGATGCGGCCTCGATGGCCGCGACCGCACCGGCAGCAGCAGCGGGTGCGGCAGCCGCGGCGGGTGCTGGCGCCATCGCGGCGGGTGGCGTCTCGATCTTCGTTGGAACGGCGGCCGCGGAATCGCCACCGTGGAACTTGACCACCAGCGGCACGATCAGCAGCGCCACGATGTTGATGATCTTGATCAGCGGGTTGATTGCGGGACCGGCCGTGTCTTTGTAGGGGTCGCCCACGGTGTCACCTGTGACCGCGGCCTTGTGCGCTTCGGAACCCTTGCCGCCGTGATGGCCATCTTCGATGTATTTCTTGGCGTTGTCCCAGGCGCCGCCGCCCGTGCACATGCTGATGGCGACGAAGAGCCCAGTGACGATTGTTCCCATCAGCAGGCCACCGAGCGCTTTGGGCCCGAGCACCAGGCCGACGATGATCGGCACCACGACCGGCAGCAGCGAAGGGATCATCATTTCCTTGATGGCCGCACCGGTCAGCATGCTCACGGCCCTGCCGTACTCTGGCTTGCCCGTCCCGTCCATGATCCCGGGAATCTCGCGGAACTGGCGACGCACTTCCTCGACCACCGCCCCGGCGGCGCGGCCCACCGCCTCCATTGCCATCGCGCCGAACAGGTAGGGAATCAGGCCGCCGATGAAGAGGCCGACGATCACCATCGGGTCGCTCAGGTTGAAGCTGATCGCCTGGCCATAGCTTTCGAGCTTGTGCGTGTAGTCGGCGAAGAGCACCAGTGCAGCCAGGCCGGCCGAACCGATCGCGTAGCCCTTGGTCACCGCCTTGGTGGTGTTGCCGACCGCGTCGAGCGGGTCGGTCACGCTGCGCACGCTCTCCGGCAGGCCGGCCATTTCGGCGATGCCGCCGGCGTTGTCGGTGATCGGCCCGTACGCATCGAGCGCGACCACGATACCGGCCATCGACAGCATCGAGGTGGCAGCCACCGCAATGCCGAACAGGCCGGCGAGCGAATAGGACGCGAGGATCGCGATGCAAACGAAAATCACCGGCCAGGCCGTCGAGCGCATCGACACGCCGAGGCCCGCGATGATGTTGGTACCGTGGCCGGTGGTGGAGGCCTGCGCGATGTGCTGCACTGGCTTGTATTGCGTGCCGGTGTAGTACTCGGTGATCCAGACCAGAGCGGCGGTCAGCGCAAGGCCGACGAAGCAGGCGCCGAATAGTTTCAGCTGGCTGCCGCTGGCAGCTACGGCGTTGTCCGGAATGAGCCAACTCGTGACGAACCAGAAGGCGATCAGCGACAGGATGCCGGCGACGGCCAGCCCTTTGTAGAGCGCCGGCATCACGTTCACCATGCCCGGCGACGCCTTCACGAAGAAGCAGCCGATGATCGACGCGATGATCGACACCGCGCCCAGCGCCAATGGGTACAGCACCGCGTTGATCGGGGCTGTCGTGATCATCAGCGCGCCGAGCACCATGGTGGCGATGAGCGTCACGGCGTAGGTTTCGAACAGGTCGGCAGCCATGCCGGCGCAATCGCCAACGTTGTCGCCGACGTTGTCTGCAATCACCGCCGGATTGCGCGGGTCGTCTTCCGGAATGCCGGCTTCGACCTTGCCTACCAAATCAGCGCCGACGTCGGCGCCCTTGGTGAAGATGCCGCCGCCGAGCCGCGCGAAGATCGAGATCAGCGAAGAGCCAAAGGCGAAGCCGATGAGCGGGTTCAGCAGCGTCGCGAGGTTGGCGCCGGGCGCTGCGCTACCGACCAGAAACCAGAAGAAGCCAGCAACGCCCAGGAGGCCGAGGCCGACGACCAGCATGCCGGTGATTGCGCCGCCGCGAAACGCCACATCGAGCGCCGGCCCGATGCCGTGGGTCGCCGCCTGCGCCGTCCGCACGTTGGCCCGCACAGACACATTCATGCCGATGAAGCCGCAGGCACCCGACAGCACCGCACCGATGATGAAGCCTACCGCTGTGGTGATGTCGAGAAAGAGTCCGATGAGTACCGCGAGCACGACGCCGACGATGGCGATGGTGCGGTACTGCTTGGCGAGGTACGCGGCGGCACCCGTTTGGATCGCAGCCGCGATCTCCTGCATTCGGGCGTTGCCAGGGTCTTTGGAAAGTATCCAGCTGCGAGCCCAGAAACCGTAGCCAACGGCCACCAGGCCGCAGACCATGGCGAGTATCAGGGGAGTGTTGCCGATCATGCGTTTGCTTCTCCATCGTTCGTTGCGATTGAAAGAAACGGAAAGCACGCGGAACCCTGCGCGCAACGCGTACGGGACCTTGGATTTCCGTCGCGTTGCTTCCTCGAAGCTGCTGCACCTTGGGTGCGGAGCCGATTGGCCAACGCGTGCAATTTACAGGCAAAAGTCACGGTTCGTGTGAGCGGACCGTGACACGATCAGTAAACTTCGGGTTTGTCCGCATCTTTCGCAATCCTCTCAACCACACGAACAACGACATGTCCTTCGACAAAGTTTCCCCTGGCAAGAACATCCCCGATTCATTCAATGTGGTGATCGAGATCCCTATGAATTCCGACCCGATCAAGTACGAGGTCGACAAGGAGTCGGGAGCGCTGTTCGTGGACCGCTTCATGACGACGGCCATGTACTACCCCGCCAACTACGGCTACGTGCCGCAGACCTTGAGCGGCGATGGCGACCCGGTCGACGTGCTGGTGATCGCGCCGTATCCGCTGCTACCGGGCGTCGTGGTGCCGTGCCGCCCCCTGGGCATTCTCTTGATGGAAGACGAGGCTGGAGTCGATGGCAAGGTGCTCGCCGTGCCGACCACCAAGGTACTGCCGATCTACAGCCACTGGAACTCGATCGACGATGTGAACCCGATGCGCTTGAAGGCCATCAGTCACTTCTTCGAGCATTACAAAGATCTCGAAGAAGGCAAGTGGGTCAAGGTGCTGGGATGGGAGGGCATCGACGCCGCCCGGAAGGAAGTCATGGACGGCATCGCCGCATACACGAAGTAAGGCTCGGGTAGCCCTGCGCGGAGGGAACTCAGTCCTTCGGCATGAGTTTGACCAGCTCTTCATCAGGGAGCTTGCCGGCCGCTGTCACCAGACGCAGCGCCTCGGCATCGCTCATGGCGTCACCGCCGCTCGACAGAAAGCGGATGACGCAAGCGCCGACCTTGATTTCGTCGCCATTGCCAAGCGTGCAGCTTTCGACGCGTTGGCCATTAACATAAGTGCCGTTGGTTCCGCCCAGGTCGCGAATCTGGATCGTGTCTCCAGCCTGTTCCATTACGGCATGGGCGCGGCTGACCTGCGGATTGTCCAGCACCAGGTCGCAACTGGGCGCGCGTCCAATCAGATACGGGAGCTTGAACAACGCCACCTGCCTGGGCGTGGCGGTCTGTTGAAGAACGATGAGTCGAGCCATTTGAATATTCTCCCGCGAGCCAACCTGTGCCGAATGGCCCCAGGCCGTGCGCCGATCGGCGGCACGTTAGAGCGGGCTGCCGGGGGCGTCAGCCGGCAGTATGTATAGCCTTTGTGGCGATTCGCACATATCGGGCCCAAAGCTCGGGATTAAGTCACGAAGCCTTGAAAGGACTGCGTTCGCCGAGGTGGTCCATGTAGTTTTCGATGCCTGCGCCCTCGCGTTCCAGAAAGCGTTCGACCGCATCGGCGAACGACGGATGCGCAAGCCAGTGAGCGCTCGTCGTCTTGACCGGCATCAGCGCGCGCGCCATCTTGTGTTCGCCCTGGGCGCCGCCCTCGAAACGCGAGACGCCGTTGTCGATGCACCACTGCAGGGGCTGGTAGTAGCAGGCGTCGAAATGGAGGCAGTCGACACGTTCGAGCGCGCCCCAATAGCGGCCGTACGCCGCGACCGGCGCATCGATGCCGCTTGCACCGTTCTCAGCGGCCGCAGAAAGCGCAATGAGGCTGGTGGCGATCGGCTTGCCCGCGCGTTCAGCAACGAAAAGCACCCACGCCTCCGGCAGCGTGTCGGCCATGCAGCGGAAGAAGTCGCGGGTGAGGTAGGGCGCGTTGCCGTGTTCCCGATAAGTGCGCGCATAGCAGCGATAGAAAAAATCCCAGTCGGCGGTGGAAATATCGGCGCCGCGTGACCAGCGAAAGCTGACCCCCGCATCAGCCACCTTGCGGCGCTCCTGTCGGATCTTCTTGCGCTTGTCGTGCGACAGGCTGGCCAGAAACGCGTCGAAATTCGGATATCCGGGTTCGGTGTTTGTCCAATGAAATTGAACGGTGTGGCGCAGCATGAGTCCGGCTTCGGCGCAGGCGGCAATGTCTTCGTCGGCACCGAAAAGGAGATGCAACGACGAAAGTTCTTCCTGCTTGCACCACTGAACCAACCCGTGAACCATCAAGGTGCGGCTCTTCGCATCGCGCGCCAGCAGGCGGGCGCCGGGTACCGGCGTAAAGGGCACTGCAACGAGCGCTTTCGGGTAGTACTTGAGTCCGTGCTGCTCATAGGCGTTGGCCCATGCCCAGTCGAATACGTACTCGCCGTACGAGTGGTCCTTGACGTAGACCGGGCAAGCACCTTCGAGCCGTTTGCCGCGCCGCAGCGTGACGAAAGCTGCCGTCCAGCCGCTCTCCGGCGTGGCGCTCTCGCTCTCATGCAAGGCGGCGAGATATTCGTGTCGCATGAAGGGCGACGGATTCGGCTGCAATGCGAGCAGGTCGTTCCACGCCTTCGCGTCGATTTCCGCCGGAGATGAATGGATGTGAAGGACGAGATCGGTCAAAGCAGATTCAAAGAAGCGGATTCGGGTGGCGGCGACATGGCAGTTTAGGAAGGAATGCGAGACCTCGTGCGGCGACAGTCATCCTTGCACGAGGGACGTCGTTCCCGACGCACATCCGGCACCTTCCGCACGCCATCAGCGGCGGGTTCCGAGGTACTCCGCAACACCGATGCCACTCAGAACCAGTGCCAATGCCACCGCGTGAAACAGCGACAGCGACTCGTGCAACACAAGCACGGCGAGCAGCGGCCCGAAGATCGGAACCAGATTGAGGAAAACGCCGGCGCGGGCAGCACCGATGAGCTCTACCGCACGGATGAAGGTGAGCTGCGAGATGAACGATGGCAACAGCCCGACAAACAGTGCGAGCGCCATGCCTTTTGCCGTCGGCAGGAAGAAGTGACCGGTCGCAACTTCGACGACCAGCAGCGGAATTGAAGTCAGGAACGCCACGGCGGCCAGCGCGGCAAAGAACACGATGCCCGGCACTGCCGGCCGGCCCCGCAGAGCGAGTGTGTAAGCGGCGTACATCAGGCAGGCGATGACCATGGCGATATCGCCGCGGTTGAAAGCCAGTTGCGCCAGCGCGGCGAAGTCTCCCTGCGATGCCACCACCGCGATGCCGGCAATCGTCAGCGCGACCCCGAACAGTTGCAGCCCGCGGATGCGCGTTCGAAAAATGAAAAAACTACCGACGAGCACCAACACCGGGATCGTGCCCTGAATGATCGCGATATTGATGGCCGTGGTGTGGTGCGCCGCCGTGTAGAACAGCGCGTTGAAGCCGGTGAACCCGAAGGCGCCCATCAGCACGATGCGCCGCCATGCCGGCACCAGCACGCGCCAATGTTGCGCGATCTGCCGGTGCGCGGTGAGGCCCAGCGCGATGCAACTTACGATCCAGCGCGAACCGGTCATCATCATTGGAGAAATTTCGCCGACGGCCAGCCGCGCAGCAACCGCGTTGGCCCCCCAGATCAAGGTAGTGAAGACCAGCAACAGGTACGCCTGATGCCCGAACCAGCGAAACAAGCGAAACAACGAAAAAGTGGATGTCGAAGCGTCGGCGTGCATTGCCACAAGGCTACCAGCGGGCTTCATCTGTTCTGGCACGCTCCATGCGATACGCCAAGGCATTCCTCCGTGTAGGGGTCGCTCATCGCAGCATCGGGCAAGGATTGGCGTTACCCTACCGCCAGCACACTCAACGAAATCGCCGGAAGACCACCATGAAGCAGATCACCGCTATCGTCAAACCGTTCAAGCTTGAGGATGTGCGCGAGGCACTCGCCGAGGTGGGCGTGACCGGGCTCACCGTCACGGAAGTCAAAGGCTTCGGCCGACAGAAGGGCCACACCGAGTTGTACCGCGGCGCTGAATACGTGGTCGACTTCCTGCCGAAGATGAAAGTAGAGGTCGTGGTGAACACGGCCGACGTCGATCGCTGCGTCGAGGCGATCGTGAACGCCGCCCGCACCGGAAAAATCGGGGACGGCAAGATTTTCGTCACCAGCGTCGAGCGCATCGTCCGCATCCGCACCGGCGAAGAGAACGAAAGCGCTATCTAGCCACCATTTGGTTCCTAGGGCTCGCTAGACATTTTTTGCGAGCAGCCCTGATTGCCCCTGACCACCACGGTGGTCCAGCAACCAGTTGAGCAGCGCTTCCGGCTCGCTCAGGGTGTGCATCAGATCCATCTGCCACTCGCCCATGAAGCCAGCGCGCACGCTGTGCGCCAGGAAACCTAGAAGTCCGTCGTAGTAGCCCTCGACGTTGAGGATGCCGACAGGCTTGTCGTGGTAGCCCAGCTGGCGCCAGGTCCAGATCTCGAACAGCTCTTCAAAGGTACCGATGCCGCCCGGCAGCGCCACGAACGCATCGGCGCGCTCGCCCATCATGGCCTTGCGCTCATGCATGGTGTCGACGATGTGCAGCTCGTCGCAGAGCGTGTTGGCCAACTCCCTGTCGACCAGGGCTTTGGGAATGATGCCGATCACCCGGCCCCCCGCCGCCCGCGTGGCCTCGGCCACCGTGCCCATCAGGCCGGTGCGGCCTCCGCCATAGACGAGTTGACCGCCACGCTGGCCGATCCATTGGCCGACCGCAGTTGCAGCTGCCGCGAATTGGGGGTGCTCGCCAGGGCGCGAGCCGCAATACACACACATCGAGAATTCTGGAGTCATACCCCGATCATGCCAACGCGAAACGGCGGCGTGCCGGAACTTTGTCAGCCCACGAAACGTTGCCAGAGCGCGGCCGCCCAAATGCCCCCGCAAATCAGCAAGGAAAGCAGCACGGCCGCACTGCCCATGTCCTTGGCGCGCTTCGACAGATCGTGCCATTCCGGACCAATGCGATCGATGGCAGCCTCGACGGCTGTGTTGAGCAACTCCACGATCATCACCAGCACGACGCTGCACGCAAGCAGCGCTGTTTCGACCCAGCTTCGGCCGAGCCAGAAAGAAGCCGGCAGCAGCACGATGGAAATCAGCGCCTCTTGCCGGAAGGCCGGCTCGCTCCAGCCCGCGCGCAGGCCTTGCAGGGAAATAAGGGTGGCGTGAAAAACACGCTCCAGGCCCTTGCGGGCCTTTTGCGGATTAACGGTGGAATCGGGGAGGGCACTCATGGTGTGTTTCGTGGCAGCTTAACCGCGGCCGACGTGCAGTCTGCGTAAGGCTTGCGTACAGCTTGGATACGGTTTAGCGACGGCTCATGGGCCGCGAAGAAATCAGCCGCGTACCGGCCCAGGCGTCGTGCCAGAACTGGTGCTGCGGATGAAAGCGCGACAAGAGCGCCCAGACCAGCACCCAGCCAGAAAACAGCAGCGCCGATTCGCCTCCGGAGAGCTTGAAAGGTGCAATCGCGGCGAGCGGAGGCAGAAACCAGATCCAGCCCAACAGGTAACGAATCAACGCGCGACGCTGGGTAACAGGTCGCCCACTGGCGTCGACGATACGGATGCCCCAGGTTTTCATCGCGAGGGTCTGGCCGTGAATCCAGAACCAGACGAAGTACACGCCGAACACGACGAACAGAAAGGCTTGAAGCAAATGACGGCGTTCGTCCATCGCGTCGCGCATTTGGCCCAAGGTGCTGAACAGCCAACCTGCCACAAAGACGACTGCGAACATCAGCATGCCTTCGTACAGCCAGCAGGCCATTCGGCGCCACAGGCCGGGCGCTGTCAAAAGCGCTGCTGCTTCTATGGCGCCGCCGGGCGTTTCGGAAAGACTGGCTTCAGGTTTCGCGGGATCGGACGAACGCATCGACGGCGACATCAGGGTGTCGTCGATGGCTGGCCGGAGGCACGCTCGATTGGCGCCGTAGGAACGAGTACCTGCGCTTCAGCAGGTATCGGAGCGCCCGACACAGGAGCCGCCAAGAAAGGGGTCGCGGGCAACGAGCGTGATGCGCGAACGGACATTGCTGTCGGCTCGCTGGGCGGTGCCAGTTGAATCCGCGGCAAGCGGTCGCCCACCGGCACCGGCACGGGCGCGAACTTTTGAGCCGACACGGGCTTGGCAGGTATCGCTGCACCGCGAGCTGGCTTGACCGCCGCTTTTTCGGCAAGCTCACGCTTTTGCTCGTCGCTCAGTGCTTGGTAGGCCTCCCACTTCGCTTTGCGCTCGTCCGCCGGGATCTGCTTGACCTCGGCGAAATTCAACCGTGCCTGCACCCGTTGCTGCTGGCTCAACGTGGCCCAACCGGACATGCGGCTGTGCATGACGGTTTGCTCTTCGGGCGTCATCTTCGGGTAGTTACGGGTAATCGCCAGCCACTTACGCTTATGTCCGAGCGACAGCCTGTCCCAGTGCTCGGCCAGAGGTTGCAGCGCCAGTTGCTGTGACAGGTTCAGCTCGCTCCACAGGGGCTTGGTAACCACCGCCGTCTTGGGTGCGATAGCAGCCCCCGAGGCCGGGGCACCAGCCTTGGCCCCCTTGGCGTCGAGCGGCAACTGGGCACTTACACTGGACGCTGCAGAAATCGCTATTGCGGCCGCGGCCATCCGCAGCAGCAAGCCGGCCCGGGCGACCACGATCCGCCGCGACGGGCGGGTGGTGAGCGCCAAAGCGCAAAAATCAAAACTGAACGCAGAGCGGGGCGGCATTCGAAAGGATCAACGGGCGGTGGCGTCGTCAGTTTTCAAGAACTGTGCAAAACCGGGGTCGGTGTAGGCAGCGGGCGGCAAATCGCCGGTGAGCAAGGCCGAATCAACTTCGGCAAGGTCGTTGGCGCGGTCGTCGTCCTGCATCACGCTAATCGTGATGAGGCCGGCAGCCAAAGCGATGAGCGGAACCACCGAGCCGATCCGGGTCCACCAACGCCCGCCGAGGCCCAGTGTGGCGGAGCGGCCGTTCGAAACCACCACTGGCGCTGCGTGCAATTGCGGTGCCAGCTTGCGCCGACCGACTGCCTGCTGACGCGCGACACGCAGACGCTCGCCGATGTCGTGCGGCAGCTGCTCGCTGCCCAAAGCCAGGCGCGACGCCACGCGACGGCCGAACTGGGCTTCGAGGGCGTCCAAAGACGTGGAGAACGATTGAGTCGATATGGTCATAGCGAAATTCCCTTGGCCGTCAGCGCTTTGCTCAGTGCATGGACGGCGCGCGAACAGTGAGTTTTGACGCTGCCTTCCGAGCAGCCCATTGCTGCAGCTGTTTCAGCAACGTCCATTTCTTCCCAGTAACGCATCAGAAAGGCCTCGCGTTGACGGCCGGGCAGCTTGGCGATCTCTTCTTCGATGTCATGGAACACCTGGGCGCGCCGCGTTGTGTCTTCGGCGCTCTCGGTTTCTCTCGAGTCGGTGGGCGACACGAAGTTCTCGAGCAGGTCGAATTCTCCGTCGTCGTCGGGGGCCTCGAAGTCGCTGAGGTTGGAAAAAAGCGCGCGGCGGGTCTTTTGGCGGCGGAACCAGTCGAGCGTGCAGTTCGACAGGATGCGCTGGAACAGCATCGGGAGTTCGTTTGGCGGCTTGTCCCCATAGTGCTCAGCCAGCTTCATCATGCTGTCCTGCACGATGTCGAGCGCCGCTTCCTCGTCACGAACGTGATAGATCGAGCGTTTGAAAGCGCGGCGTTCAACACCTTTGAGGAAATCGGAAAGTTCTTTTTCGGTAGCCAAGCGGGAGTCCGGCGCGATGTGCGCCTCGTGGAATGTCTGTCTCTGTTCGGGATGTGTTTTAACCGCCGCGGATTATGCATCCGGGTGCGATGTCATAATCCGGTCTGCAAGTCAAAAGGCAAACGGGTCATTGTCCGGCGGAGCATCAATCCGCTCATGGCACTTGGCCTCAAGTCCTGGCGCGGCCCCACAAGGGTTGGCAAGGGGCACCCAAGGTTTTTCGTTCCCGAAAAAACTCCAAAGGTTCATCATGGAAATCTTGAAAGCGGAACTCGCTTCCGCATCAGCCGCATCCTCCGGGATGGGCAATCAATCCCAAGAGCTCATGGGCGCAGAAGTGCTCATCAAGTCGCTGCAGGCCGAAGGTGTCAAGTACATCTGGGGCTACCCCGGCGGTGCGGTGCTGTACATCTACGACGCGCTCTACAAGCAAGACACCATGCAGCACGTGCTCGTGCGCCACGAGCAGGCGGCGGTGCACGCAGCGGATGGCTATGCGCGCGCGACGGGTGAAGTCGGCGTGGCGTTGGTTACTTCGGGCCCGGGGCTGACAAATGCGGTCACGGGCATTGCAACGGCGTACATGGACTCGATCCCGATGGTGATCATCTCGGGTCAGGTGCCGACCGCAGCCATTGGGCTCGACGCATTCCAGGAATGCGACACCGTCGGCATTACGCGGCCCATCGTCAAGCACAACTTTCTCGTCAAGGATCCGAAGGATCTTGCGATGACGATCAAGAAGGCATTCCACATCGCGCGCACCGGCCGGCCCGGGCCGGTGGTGGTCGACGTGCCGAAAGACGTCTCTTTCAAAAAGGTGCCCTACACCGGCCATCCCGACAAGGTCGAGATGCGCTCGTACAACCCTGTGCGCAAAGGCCACGGTGGACAAATCCGCAAGGCTCTGCAATTGCTGTTGACGGCGAAACGCCCTTACATCTACACGGGAGGCGGAGTGCTGTTGAGCAACGCCACCAACGAGTTGCGCACGCTGGTCGACATGCTCGGCTATCCGGTCACCAACACGCTGATGGGCCTGGGCGCGTATCCGGCAAGCGACCGCAAGTTCCTCGGCATGCTGGGCATGCACGGCACGATCGAAGCCAACAACGCGATGCAGAACTGCGACGTGCTGCTGGCCGTCGGCGCACGCTTCGACGACCGCGTGATCGGTAACCCGAAACACTTCGCGCAGAACGAACGCAAGATCATTCACATCGACATCGACCCGTCGAGCATTTCGAAGCGCGTGAAGGTCGACATCCCGATCGTCGGCGATGTGAAGGACGTGCTCACCGAGCTGATCACGATGATCAAGGAATCGTCTACCAAACCGGACGCAGGCGCTTTGTCGGATTGGTGGAAGACGATCGAGATCTGGCGGGGCAAGGATTGCTTGAAGTACGACCACGGCAACGGTGACGTGATCAAGCCGCAGTACGTGGTCGAGACGCTCTGGAACATGACGAAAGACGCGGATTGCTACATCACGTCCGACGTCGGTCAGCACCAGATGTGGGCCGCGCAGTACTATCGCTTCGATGAGCCGCGGCGCTGGATCAATTCCGGTGGTTTGGGCACCATGGGCGTCGGAATTCCGTATGCGATGGGCATCAAGCTCGCCAAGCCGCAGGCCGAAGTGTTCACCATCACCGGCGAAGGCTCGGTCCAGATGTGCATCCAGGAGTTGTCGACGTGCCTGCAGTACAACACGCCGATCAAGATCTGTTCGCTTAACAACCGCTATCTCGGCATGGTGCGCCAGTGGCAAGAGATCGAGTATTCGGGTCGCTACAGCCACAGCTACATGGATGCGTTGCCCGACTTCGTGAAGCTGGCCGAGGCCTATGGGCATGTCGGGATGCTGATCGAACGGCCGCAAGACGTGGAGCCCGCGCTGCGCGAAGCACGTAAGCTCAAGGACCGTACCGTGTTCATGGACTTCCGCACCGACCCCACCGAAAACGTGTTTCCGATGGTCAAGGCCGGCTCGGGCATCACTGAAATGCTGTTGGGTTCCGAAGATCTTTGATCGTCGGAATGTTCTCTTAACTTTTCTCGAGACGAATCTATTGGCTGCCAAGCCGCGTGGTTACCGCTGCGCGGGGAGGGCACCGAAATGAGGAGTCTTTCGCTTATGAAACACATCATTGCCGTGCTGCTCGAAAACGAGCCCGGCGCACTTTCCCGGGTGGTGGGCCTGTTCTCGGCCCGCGGCTACAACATCGAATCGCTGACGGTCGCGCCGACCGAAGACGCCAGCCTCTCGCGAATGACCATCGTCACCGCAGGCTCCGACGACGTCATCGAGCAGATTACCAAGCACCTGAACCGGCTCATCGAAGTCGTCAAAGTGGTCGACCTGACCGAAGGCTCGTACACCGAGCGCGAATTGATGATGGTCAAAGTCCGCGCGGTCGGCAAGGAACGCGAAGAGATGATGCGAATGGCCGAGATTTTTCGCGGCCGCATCATCGACGTCACCGACAAGAGCTACACGATCGAACTGACCGGCGACCATTCGAAAAACGACGCGTTTCTCGAAGCGCTGGACCGCAGCGCCATTCTCGAAACCGTGCGAACCGGCGCCAGCGGCATCGGTCGCGGCGAGCGCATCCTGCGCGTCTAAAGCACGCCACCCGTTCATTCCCCATCCCACACTAGATTTCAACGAAGGAGCAACGACATGAAGGTTTACTACGACAAAGACGCCGATCTCAGCCTCATCAAGGGCAAGACGGTCGCGATCATTGGCTACGGCTCGCAAGGCCATGCGCATGCGCAAAACTTGAACGACAGCGGCGTCAAAGTCGTCGTCGGCCTGCGAAAGGGCGGCGCCTCTTGGGACAAGGTCGGCAAGGCTGGGCTCAAGGTTGCTGAAGTGGCGGATGCGGTGAAGTCAGCCGACGTCGTCATGATCCTGCTGCCCGATGAGCAGATCGCCAACGTCTACAAGAACGACGTCGCCCCGCACATCAAGGAAGGCGCTTCGCTCGTTTTCGCTCACGGCTTCAACGTGCACTACGGCTTTGTTCAGCCACGCGCCGATCTCGACGTCTGGATGGTCGCACCCAAGGCGCCGGGCCACACGGTTCGCAGCACCTACACGCAAGGCGGCGGCGTGCCCCACCTTGTGGCCGTGCACCAGGACAAGACCGGCAAGGCCCGTGATCTCGCATTGAGCTACGCCACGGCCAACGGCGGCGGCAAGGCCGGCATCATCGAAACCAACTTTCGCGAAGAAACCGAAACCGACTTGTTCGGCGAGCAGGCTGTTTTGTGCGGAGGCACGGTCGAGCTGATCAAGGCTGGGTTCGAAGTGTTGGTCGAGGCCGGCTACGCGCCGGAAATGGCGTATTTCGAATGCCTGCATGAGCTCAAGCTCATCGTCGATCTGATCTACGAAGGCGGCATCGCCAACATGAATTACTCGATCTCGAACAACGCCGAATACGGCGAGTACGTAACCGGCCCGCGCATCATCAACGACGAGTCGAAGAATGTCATGCGGCAGGTGCTGAAGGACATCCAGACCGGCGAATATGCCAAGAGCTTCGTGCTCGAAGCCGCCGCTGGCCAGCCGACGCTGATCAGCCGCCGCCGTTTGAATGCCGAGCATCAGATCGAAGTCGTCGGCGAGAAGCTGCGTGCGATGATGCCGTGGATCAAAAAGAACAAGCTCGTGGACCAAACGCGCAACTGATCGCTGTCCCTCGCACTGTAAGGGCCACCGTGCGCGGTGGCCCTTTTTCATTGACTACACTGCGCTCCTCCAAAGGCCCACTTCATGCATGACGACACGCTCCCTGACGAGGTGCAACCGCGCAAGCGGCGTAAGGGCATCTACATCCTGCCCAACCTGTTCACGTTGGCAGCGCTGTTCGGCGGCTTCTATTCGATCGTGATGGCCATGAACGGCCGCTTCGACCTGGCCGCGCTCGGCGTTTTCGCCGCGATGATCCTCGACAGCCTCGACGGCCGCGTCGCGCGCATGACCAACACGCAAAGCGCGTTCGGCGAGCAGATGGATTCGCTGTCCGACATGGTGTCTTTCGGCGCTGCGCCTGCGTTGATCGCATATGAGTGGTCGCTGAAAGGTCTGGGCCGTTGGGGCTGGATCGCAGCCTTTGTCTATTGCGCTTGCGCTGCGTTGCGACTGGCTCGCTTCAATGTCAACACGGGGGTGGTCGACAAGCGCTGGTTTCAGGGCTTGCCCTCACCCGCCGCCGCGGCACTGGTAATGGGCTTCATCTGGCTCATGACCGAGTCGGGCAAACGCGGTGGCGAGGTGTTGTATCTGTCCTGGGCACAGATCACCTGGATCACGTTCGGTTTCACGCTCTACTCGGGGCTCACCATGGTGACCAACGCACCGTTCTATAGTTTCAAGGACTTCAGAAAGGCCCGCAGCGTTCCGTTCGCGGCGATTGTCCTGATCGCGCTGGGCATCGCGGTCATCAACATTGATCCGCCGACGGTCCTGTTCAGCCTTTTCGTTATTTACGGACTCAGCGGCTACGTGGTCTATGCCTGGCGCAAGGCCAAAGGGCAGCCAGTAAGCGTCATCAGCATGTCCACGGACGAACCCGACGAAGTCGGGCTCCACAAGTAAAACGGCCTGTGCTACATTCGCAACCCTAATGAACAAGATTTTGCTGGCTCTACTATTGATCCCCTTCGGGCGGAGACGGTAGCGCACGCGCTAGTCCCTCACCACGGCCCGTTCGCACCAGCAACGGGCCGTTTTGCTTTTGGGGTTGCTGGTGACACCCCAACCATCACAGAGAAATCGATATGTTGAAGCAACCTCAAGCCAAGTACCGCGCTTTTGCACCGATCGGCCTCAAGGACCGCACCTGGCCCGACGCCGTGCTGACCAAAGCCCCGATCTGGCTGTCGACCGATTTGCGCGACGGCAACCAGGCATTGGTCGAGCCAATGGATATTGCGCGCAAGACGCGGATGTTCGAGACGCTCGTGGCCATCGGCTTCAAGGAAATCGAAGTCGGATTTCCTTCGGCGTCACAAGTCGAGTTCGACTTCGTGCGCAAACTGATCGATGAAGATCGCATTCCCGATGACGTGACGATCCAGGTGCTTACGCAGGCGCGTGACCACCTCATCACCCGCACCTTCGAAGCGCTGCAGGGTGCGCCGCGGGCCATCGTGCACTTGTACAACGCGGTAGCGCCGGTCATGCGGCGCGTTGTGCTAGGCATGGACGAGGACCAGATCGTCGAACTCGCAACGACGCACGCGCGCATGTTCAACGATTGCGCTGCCAAGCAGCCGGAAACGCAGTGGACCTTTCAGTACTCGCCAGAGATGTTCTCGGGAACCGATCTCGCTTTCTCGAAGCGTGTGGTCGATGCGGTGACCGAAGTTTGGCAGCCGAGGGCCGAGCACAAGTGCATCGTCAATTTGCCTTCGACGGTCGAGCATTCGACGCCCAACATCTTCGCCGACATGATCGAGTGGATGCACCGCAACCTCGAGCGACGCGAAGCGATCGTGCTGTCGGTGCACCCGCACAACGACCGCGGCACCGGCACGGCTGCTGGCGAGTTCGCGTTGATGGCGGGTGCCGATCGCCTCGAAGGATGTCTCTTCGGCAACGGTGAGCGAACCGGCAACCTCGACTTGGTCAACGTCGCGCTCAACCTCTACACGCAGGGCGTGTCTCCCGGACTCGATTTCTCCAATATCGACGAGATCCGTGCGACCGTGGAGCAGTGCAACCAGTTGCCAGTGCACCCGCGCCATCCGTATGTCGGCGACCTGGTCTACACGTCGTTTTCCGGCTCGCATCAGGATGCGATCAAGAAAGCCTTTTCGGCACGCAAGGAAGGCGACATTTGGGATATGCCCTATCTGCCGATAGATCCCAAAGATGTGGGACGCAGCTACGAGGCCGTCATTCGCGTTAACAGCCAGTCCGGCAAGGGCGGCATGGCGTACCTGCTCGAAAGCGAATATGGCCTCGAAATGCCACGTCGCCTTCAGATGGAATTCATGCAGACGGTGCAAAAGGAGATGGACAGCGCCGGCAAGGAACTCTCCGCCGCCGATCTCTACGCCATGTTCGAGCGCGAGTACGGATTGAAGGCGGCGCATGCGTTGCAGCACCGGGTGCTCGAGGAGCAGGGCGAGGGCGCCAATGCTCTGGTGGTGTTGCGCGGTGACCTGCCATGGCAAGGCGAAAGTCGACCTGTCGAAGGACGCGGCAACGGTCCGATCGATGCCTTTATCCATGCGCTGACCGATGCCACCGGGCACACAGTACGCGTCCTCGACTACCACCAGCACGCGATAGGCGCTGGTGCGGATGCGCAGGCCGTCGCTTACCTCGAACTCCGTGTCGACGAATCTCAGACCCTGTTCGGCGTGGGCATTGATGCCGACATCATTTCGGCGTCGCTCAAGGCTATCGTTTCGGGGCTGGAGCGCGCCAGGGCGCAAGGCGCCCGCAGCGCACAATCGCTCGCCGAACCCGCCTGAGGAGACACACGATGACCGACCAGCTGATCATTTTCGACACCACATTGCGCGATGGCGAACAGTCGCCGGGAGCGTCGATGACGCGCGACGAGAAGCTGCGCATCGCCAAGCAACTGGAACGCCTGAAAGTCGATGTGATCGAGGCCGGTTTTCCTGCCAGCTCCAATGGCGACTTCGAGGCCGTGAAGGCGATCGCCAATGCGATCAAGGACTCGACCATCTGTGGCCTGTCGCGCGCGAATGACCGTGACATCTCACGCGCGGCCGAGGCACTGAAGGGTGCGGCCAACGGGCGCATCCACACTTTCATTGCCACGTCGCCGCTGCATATGGAGAAGAAGCTGCGCATGTCGGCGGACGAGGTCTTCGAGCAGGCCAAACTAGCGGTGCGCTTCGCCCGCAATCTGGTCGCCGATGTCGAGTTCAGCCCGGAAGACGGCTATCGCAGCGACATGGACTTTTTGTGCCGGGTGATCGAGGCAGTGATCAACGAAGGCGCCACCACCATCAACGTGCCCGACACCGTGGGCTATGCGATTCCCGAGCTGTACGGCACCTTCATCAAGACACTGCGCGAGCGCGTGCCGAACAGCGACAAGGCCGTGTGGTCGGTACATTGCCACAACGACCTCGGCATGGCGGTCGCGAACTCGCTGGCCGGCGTGAAGATCGGCGGCGCGCGACAGGTCGAATGCACGATCAACGGCCTGGGCGAGCGTGCGGGCAACTGCTCGCTCGAAGAGATCGTCATGGCAGTGAAGACGCGCCGCGACTACTTCGGGCTCGATATGAACATCGATGCAAAACACATCCTGGCAGCGAGTCGCATGGTCAGCCAGACCACCGGATTCGTAGTGCAGCCCAACAAGGCGGTCGTTGGTGCCAATGCCTTTGCGCATGCCTCTGGCATTCATCAGGACGGCGTGCTGAAGGCGCGCGACACCTATGAAATCATGAGGGCCGAAGATGTGGGCTGGGCCGCCAACAAGATCGTGCTGGGCAAACTGAGCGGCCGCAACGCGTTCAAGCAGCGGTTGATCGAACTTGGCGTCACGATGGAGAGCGAGGCCGAGATCAACGCCGCGTTCTCGCGCTTCAAAGAGCTGGCAGACCGAAAAAGCGAAATATTTGATGAAGACATCCTCGCGCTCGTCAGCGCGGAGGAAGTGTCAAACGTTGGTGACAAGTTTGCATTTGTATCGTTGGTGCAGCACAGCGAGACAGGCGAGCGGCCCCATGCCCGAATCGTGTTCACGGTGCAAGGCAGGGAAGTCGTCGGTGTTTCCGAGGGAAATGGCCCGGTCGATGCTTCATTGAAGGCGATCGAAGAACATGTGAAAAGCGGGGCCGAAATGGTCCTTTATTCGGTGAATGCCATCAGTGGTTCCACCGAAAGTCAGGGTGAAGTGACAGTTCGGCTTCAAAATGCCGGCCGGGTCGTCAACGGTGTGGGCGCAGACCCCGACATCGTGGTGGCGTCGGCCAAGGCTTATTTGAGTGCCCTCAATAAGTTACAGAGCCAAGCTGAGAGAGTAGCGGCGCAAGGTTGAGTTTTCGGGCGATCCTTTATTTCGATTCAAGAAGAGGACGCAAGTAACTGATATTGCGCGTCTTTTTTGATTTGGATACACTGCGGTCACATTCGCAACCGCTGGAGAGTTTTTTAATGCCCGAAGCCCGTCGTCATCGAGTTTCCAGCCAGCGGTTTCTACCCGCGTTTCGACTCGTCGCCGTTGCCCTCATCGCCGTGTACAGCACGGCGTTTTTGTTGCCTGAAGCGCAAGCCGCCAGGAAGCACGAGGCACCGGTTGCCAAGAAGAGCCAGGCTGCTGGCGACAGCCGTGCCAAGGGTGCCAAGGGTGCGAAGAGCGTTGCGCAGGCGCCCCATGCTGCAACCGCTAAACGCGGTGCCAAGACCGAAAAAGTCGTACGCGCCGACAACGCAGACCGTGCGGTCCGCGGCGGCCGCAACGTGGTTGCAACCATTCGGCAACGCGGTGGCAAGACCGTCGTCGCCGTGCAGCGCCGTTCCATCGTTCGCGTCGCAGAGGCGCCGCCCCGCTTGTCCTTCGGTCAGATGGCCGGCCTCAACCACACCGAAGACGCGCTTGACCTGAAGTCGAACGCCGCGCTGGTGATCGATCAGGACACGCGCGAAGTGTTGTTCAGCAAGAACGACCACGCCATCCTGCCGATCGCTTCACTCACCAAGCTCATGACCGGTCTGGTCATGAGCGAAGCCCGCCTGCCGAACGAAGAATTGATCACCATCGTCCAGGACGATGTCGACACTGAAAAGCACAGCAGCTCGCGATTGATGGTCGGCACCACGCTGTCGCGCGGCGAACTGTTGCACCTCGCACTCATGTCGAGCGAGAACCGCGCGGCACATGCGTTGGCCCGCACCTACCCTGGAGGCACTGCCACCTTTGTCAGCGTGATGAACGCCAAGGCGCGCCTGCTGGGCATGAAGGACACGCGTTACGTCGAGCCGACCGGTCTGTCGTTCAACAACCAATCCAGCGCGCAAGACCTGGCCCTGCTGGTCAATGCGGCTTCTGCCGATGCCACTGTGCGTCAACTCTCTACTTCGCCTAACTACCAGGTCGAGGTGGGCAACCGCCTGCTGCAGTTCAACACGACCAACCGTCTGGTGAAGAATCCTGACTGGGACATCGGTGTGCAAAAGACCGGTTTCATCAACGAAGCGGGTCAATGCCTGGTGATGCAGACCAAAATCGCCGGCCGTAAGCTCATCATGGTGTTCCTGGATTCAGCCGGCAAACTGAGCCGCATTGGCGACGCCGAGCGTGTGCGCCGCTGGGTCGAAGCAACACATTTGATGTCGCCGGCAGCGCGTCAGAGCGTTGCTACGGCTGATATCGCAGGCTGATCTCGATCTCGCTCTGCGCCTTCAATCGGCGCGCTGCTCAGGTGCCGATATGGCGTTGATATGGCGTTGATATGGCGCCGATGTGGCGCGACGGCGCTGTCAGTGACCCTTCATGCGGTCGTGACAGCGCCGTTTTCGTTGTAGCCCAACGCACCCGAGATTTCGTTGGCCGTGGCTTGCAGCTTCGGCAGCCATCCGTCGTCGAGCCGGTCGGCCGGTGCCGAGATCGACAAGCCAGCGATCAATTTGCCCTGGTCGTCGTAAATGCCAGCCGCCATGCAGCGCACGCCCAGTTCGAGCTCTTCGTTGTCCCGGGCAATGCCGTATTGCCGCGCTTTAGAGAGCTCGCGCTCTAGCGCCGGCAACTGCGTGATGCTGTTGCGTGTGTGGCCTGCAAGACCGGTGCGCGTCGCGTAGCTGCGGACCCGCTGCGGATCGTCGACCGCCAGAAACAGCTTGCCGGTCGATGTGAGGTGCAGCGGTGCACGGCCGCCGATGGCACGCACCACCTGCATGCCGGAGCGCTCGCTGTAGGCGCGTTCGATGTAGACGATTTCGTCGCCTTGGCGCATGCTGAGATTGACGGGTTGCTGTGTGAGCTTGTGCAGTTCGCGCATCGGCGTCAGCGCGGCGTCGCGCACGTTGAGGCGACCTTTGACGAGGTTGCCCAGTTCGAGCAGCCGCATCCCCAGCCGGTAGCTGCCGGCTTCCGGCCGGTCGACGAAACGACCCACTGCCAGGTCATTCAGGATGCGGTGGGTGGTCGAGGGGTGCAGGCCGGTCTTTTCGCTGATTTCCTTCAGCGACATCGCGTCCTCGCGCGACGCCAGAACGTCGATCAGCGAAAACATGCGCTCGATGACCTGGACGACAGGTGTGGCGGGACCGTCGGAGGGGGGTTTTCTCATGGCAGCAATCCGTGTTGACGGACGCCCATTTTACCTTGTGAAATCGCCGCCCGGTTGCCAACGGCCTTCGATCAGCACTTCATGTGGCGCATAGCGCGCCTTGTAGTTCATTTTGGCGCTGCCCTCGATCCAATAGCCGAGGTACACGTGCGACAGCCCCAACCGCTTCGCCTGCTCGATCTGCCAGAGCACGCCGTAGTTGCCATACGCTGCACCAGCGTCGGGTTCGTAGAAGGTGTAGACGGCAGAGATGCCATCGTTCAGCACGTCGAGGATCGACACCATCTTGAGCGCACCGGCACTGCCGTCGGCCAGCGTCTCGCGAAATTCGACGAGCCGTGAATTCACGCGGCTTTGCAGCAGGAACTGCGTGTACTGGTCGATGCTGTCGTGGTCCATGCCGCCGCCGGAATGGCGACCGGTTTGATAACGCAGATAGAGTTGGTAATGCTCTGGCACGAAGCACAGCTTGAGCACGCGCGCTTGCAGATTTTCGTGCTTCGCGCGAGCACGGCGCTGGCTGCGGCTCGGCTGAAATTCGTTGACCTGAACACGCAGCGGGATGCAGGCGCTGCAACCGTCGCAGTATGGCCGGTAGGTGAACATGCCACTGCGCCGGAAGCCGGTCAACACCAGTTCGGAGTAGGTGTCGTTGTGGATCAAATGGCTCGGCGTAGCAACTTGCGAACGCGCTTGACGGTCCGGCAAATAGCTGCACGGATAGGGCGCAGTCGCATAGAACTGCAGCGTGTGGAGCGGTAGGTCCTTGAGATGCGTCACGTCGTCGAAAAATGTCGCGCTGAGAGGAGTTCGTTCCAGTATACGGGCTCAAAATTCCACTGTGGCGCGCTTTGTCGATGGGCCTGAACGGCGTTTGCTACGTGCAACACGAAGCTGGCACGCGGCATCTCGCGCGCGCCCAAGCTGGCCAGATGGGCCGTGTTCTGCTGGCAGTCGATCATGGCAACTCCGTGACGACGGCACAGGCACACGAGCGCCGACAGCGCGATCTTCGACGCATCGGGCTGCCACATGAACATCGACTCGCCGAACACCGCGCCGCCGATCGCCACGCAGTACAAACCTCCGGCCAGCTCACCGTCGATCCACGTCTCGACGCTGTGCGCAAAACCCGCGCGATGCAAAGCGACATAGGCATCGACCATTTCCGGAACGATCCATGTGCCCGACTGTCCGGCACGCGGCGCCTTTGAACATGCGTTGATCACGGCCTCGAAGTTCCGGTCGACGCGAATCTCGCAGCGTGTCGTCGCCGCGAATTGCGCCAGTGTTTTGCGCAACGACCGATGCAGTTTGAAGCGCGCCACTTCCAGCACCATGCGCGGATCCGGGCTCCACCACAAGATCGGCTGACCCTCGCTGAACCACGGGAAGATGCAGTGGCTGTAAGCCTGCACCAGCGACGCCACATCGAGTGCGCCGCCGGCGGCCAGCAGCCCGGGCACCGGGTCGGCCTCACCCCAAGCCGACGCCGGGTCGGGCAGCGGGTCACCGGGTTCGAGCCATGGAACTTGCATAGCCCCAGGTATACACGGCTTCGCGATGTCCCTGCATCCACCGGCATTGCATACCGTCAGCCTCGATTCGCCGAAGCTTCTATAGTGCTCAGGCGCGCGCGCTCAGCGCCCCGGTCAGCCCCCACACGACGAAATAAATCCCGCGAGGACTCATCTTGAATACTGAAGTTACTTCCGCCGCCTCCAGCCTATCCGCCCCGTCGGGTCCGCTTCGCTTCGGCAGTGGCCAGGCCGTACGCCGGCTCGAAGACGAAAGCCTGCTTGCAGGCACCGGCCGCTACACCGACGACGTTACGTTGCCCGGTCAGGGCTACCTCGTGTTCTTGCGGTCACCGTATCCGCACGCGCTCATCAAGTCTGTCGACACCGCTGCAGCGAGCGCCATGCCGGGCGTGTTGCGCGTGATCACTGGCGCTGAAATGGCCGAAGCCGGGGTCAAGCCGATGGCTGGTGTGGCCGGTTTCAAGCGCGGCGACGGCAGCGATTGCGTATCGCCGCCACGCTACGCGCTGGCACGCGAGCGCGCGCGCTTCGTCGGCGAGCCCGTGGTGGCGGTCGTCGCAGACAGCGTTCAGCAAGCTCGCGATGCAGCCGAGGCCGTGATGGTCGACTACGAAGACCTGCCGATGGTCGTCGACGTGCAAAGCGCAACAGCCGAAGGCGCGCCGCTGCTCGACGATGCCGCTACCGGCAACATCTCGGCCGAGATGCGGCACGGCAGCGCAGAAGCGACGGCGGCAGCGTTCGCCAAGGCGAGCCATGTAGTTACGCTGGACATCGCCAACCAGCGTGTCGTGGCGCTGACCATCGAGCCGCGCTCGGTGCTCGCCGACTTCGATGCCGCGACAGACCGCACGACCATCCGCATGAGTACGCAGATGCCGTCAGGCGTGCGCGATACGGTGTGTGCATGCCTCGGACTCGCCAAAGAAAAAGTCCGCGTCGTGGTCGGCGATGTAGGCGGCGGATTCGGCATGAAGACCAGCGCATATCCCGAAGACGTTGTCGTGGCCTACGCCTCGCGCGCAGTCAAACGCCCAGTGAAATGGGTGAGCGAACGCAGCGAGGAATTTCTCTCGTCCGCACATGGCCGGGACATCGAGACGCAAGCCGAACTCGCACTCGCAGCCGACGGCAAAATCCTCGGCTTGCGCATCAAGACGCTGGCCAACGTCGGCGCTTATGCCACCGGCACTGGCGTCGCCATCCAGTTGCTGATCGGCCCTTGGGTGCAGACCAGCGTGTACGACATCCAGACCATCGACTTCCACTTCAAGGCGGTGCTTACCAACACCGCGCCGACCGGTGCCTACCGTGGCGCTGGCCGGCCCGAGGCGATCTTCACGATCGAGCGTCTGATGGACGAAGCCGCGCGTCAGACCGGTATCGACCGCGTTGCGCTTCGCCGTCGTAACTTCATCCATCCCGATCAGATGCCGTACAAGAATCCGATGGGGCAGACCTACGACACGGGGCAGTTCGAATCGGTGATGAACCAGGGCTTGGCACTGGCCGACTGGGACGGCTTCGAAGCCCGTGCTGCGGCCTCGGCGAAGGAAGGCAAGCAACGCGGCCTCGGCATCGCGACCTTTCTGGAATGGACCGGCGGCAACGTTTTCGAAGAGCGAGTGACGGTTTCGGTGCACGCAGACGGCGTCATCGAAGTGTTCTCCGCCGTCAATGCGATGGGGCAGGGCATCGCAACTTCTCTGGCGCAGTTGGCAGTCGACGCTTTCGGCGTGCCGATCGAGAAAGTGCGCATCGTGCTGGGCGACACCGATCGCGGCGATGGTTTCGGCAGCGCCGGCTCACGTTCGCTCTTTACCGGTGGCTCGGCCGTACGCGTCGGCGCCGAACGCACCATCGACAAGGCCCGTGATCTGGCTGCGAAAGAGTTCGAGGCCGCTGCCGCTGACGTGACTTACGCCAACGGCGTGTTCACCGTCGCTGGCACCGACCTCAAGCTCGATCTGTTCGCGCTGGCCGGCAAGCAACCCGAGCGCGAAATCTTCGTCGATTCGACCAGCGCCGTCGCTGGCCCGACATGGCCCAACGGCTGCCATATCTGCGAGATCGAGATCGATCCGCCGACCGGCGATGTCACCGTGGTCGCCTACAGCTCGGTCAACGATGTCGGCCGTGTCATCAACCCGATGATCGTGCGCGGCCAGCTCGATGGTGGCGCGGTGCAGGGCATAGGCCAGGCGCTTTATGAACAGGTGGTGTACGACCGAGAAACCGGGCAGCCGGTGACCGGCAGCCTGATGGACTATGTGGCACCGCGGGCCGATGTCATCGAGTCGATGTTCAAGATGGAAATGGATGAGTCGACGCCCTGCAAGAACAACCCGCTGGGGGTGAAGGGTGTGGGCGAGCTCGGCACCATTGGCGCGACGCCGGCAGTGGTCAATGCGGTGGCAGATGCGTTCGCGCGCAACGGGCTGGGCTCGAAGACGGCGCACCTGCAGATGCCGCTAAGTCCCTCGCGGGTGTGGCACGCGATGCAAGAAACCTCTACCGTCTGAGGGCTACGGCGCGGCCATCCTCGGCCGCATCATCGGCTACGGTAATTGCGCCGGCCGCTCAGAACTCTTCGAGCGGCAGGCCCACGTAGTTTTCCGAAAGCGAGGTCGACGCCGCGTGCGAATGCACAAGGTAGTCGAGCTCCGCTTCCTGGATCTTCTGGCCGAACTCGCCCGTGTCGGGGAAACGATGCATGAGCGAGGTGAACCACCATGAGAAGCGCTCGGCCTTCCAGACGCGGCGCAGGCAGAGGTCAGAGTACCGGTCCAGCCCCGATGCGCTCTTCTCGCCGTAAAAAATCTCGAGTGATCGCGCGAGGTAGCCGACATCGGCCGCCGCCAGGTTGAGCCCCTTGGCGCCGGTCGGCGGCACGATGTGCGCCGCATCGCCAGCCAGAAACAGCGAGCCGAAGCGCATTGGCTCCGCCACGAAACTGCGCAGCGGTGCGATGCTCTTTTCGATCGACGGACCGGTGACCAGCCGCTCGCGAGCTTCTGGGTCGAGGCGAGATCGCAGCTCGTTCCAGAACGCTTCATCGCTCCAGTTCTCTACGCGCTCTTCGGTCGGCACCTGCACGTAGTAGCGGCTGCGGGTCGCGCTCCGCATACTGCACAACGCAAAGCCGCGGGCGGTGTTGGCGTAGATGAGTTCGTGCGACACGGGAGGCACATCGGCCAGCACACCGAGCCAGCCGAAGGGGTAGACCTTTTCGTAGATGTGCAGCGCATCGACCGGCACGCTGGCACGGCTGACGCCGTGATAACCGTCGCAGCCGGCGATGAAGTCGCACTCGATCTCGTGCGTCTGCCCGTCTTTCTCGTAGCGGACGCGTGGGTGCGACGAGTCGAAATCGTGCAGGCTGACCGGCGATGCGCTGTAGATGGTGGTGAGCCCAGCGGCGCTGCGCGCCTCCATCAGGTCGAGCGTGACCTCGGTTTGGCCGTACACCGTAACCTGCTTACCATCCGTGAGGCCACGCATGTCTATGCGATGTCGCGCGCCTTTGAAGAGCAATTCGATGCCTCCGTGCGGCAGCCCTTCGGCGCGCGCCCGTGCGTCGACACCTGCCCGCGCCAGCAAGTCCATCGTGACCTGCTCGAGCACGCCGGCACGGATGCGGCCCCGCACATAGTCGCCGGTCTGGCGCTCGACGACGATGTTGTCGATGCCGGCTTTGTGCAGCAACTGGCCGAGCAGCAGGCCGGCCGGCCCCGCTCCGATGATGGCAACTTGGGTTCGCATGTCTGACTCCGTTCGGTCCGTCTTGGTTATTCGTAGCGTAGGGCGAAGTGCTTGCTGCCAGGTGCCGACGACGTAAGCCTTGTGCGATCATGCGAATTGCTGCGCGATCATCGCGCAACAGTTCCAGCGCCATCACTCGCAATGACCATCGCCAAGCCCGACTTCATCGAAGGCATCGCCAAAGGCATGGCGGTGTTGGAGAGTTTCGACACTGAGCGCCAACGGCTCAACGCCACGCTGGCGGCCGAGCGCGCTGGCTTGACGCGCGCAGCCGCACGTCGTCATCTGCTGACGCTCGCGCACCTGGGCTACCTGGAAACCGATGGCAGTTACTTCTGGATGTCGCCGAAGGTGCTTCGCTTTTCCGGTAGCTATCTTGCTTCGTCGCGCCTGCCTCGTGCTTTGCAGCCGACGCTCAACCGGCTCGCAGCGCAGACCGGCGAATCGTTTTCAGCGGTGGTGCTCGATGGCGAAGAGGTGGTCATCGTCGCGCGCAGCGGCAGTTATGGCATGCCGACGCGCGTGCTGGCGTACGGACTGCATCTTGGCGCGCGTTTACCGGCGCACGCTACGTCGACCGGCCGCGTGCTGCTTGCCGCGCTGACGCCGGCGCAGCTCTCGCTCTGGCTGAAGGGCCGCACCTTGCCACGCCTCACGCCTCACACCGTCACGCAGGCGCGGCTGCTGCGCCAATGCATTACCGAGGCGCGCAAGCAGGACTGCAGTTTCGCAGGCGAAGAGCATGAATTGGGAGTGCAGGCACTGGCCGTGCCGCTGCGCAACATGCAGGGGCAGACAGTGGCGGCGCTGAACGTGGTCTTGTCGGGCGGACGGCACGATGCGGACGCGTTGCTGCGCCGGATGCTGCCTTTGTTGTTCGAGGCTGCACGCGAACTCAGGGCGCTGCTTTAAGGCGCGTTAAGCCCCATCGAAGTTCACCGGTTCAAAATCAGACCACCATGCGACTGCTCCTGCTCGAAGACGACGTGATGATCGGCGAGGCCGTGCTCGACCTGCTGCGTGCGGAGGACTATGCGGTCGACTGGGTGAAGGACGGCGAGGCAGCAGACTTTGCCTTGCGCTCACAGCAATACGATCTGGTGCTGCTCGACCTCGGCGTGCCGAGGCGCGACGGTCTGGAGGTCCTGCGCAGCCTGCGCGCTCGCAAACAACGCATGCCGGTGCTGATCGCGACAGCGCGCGACTCCATTCAACAACGCATCGAAGGCCTCGACGCCGGCGCCGACGATTACGTGATCAAACCCTACGATCTCGACGAGTTGCTGGCCCGCATTCGTGCGCTGCTGCGGCGTGCGTCGGGCCGCGCCGAGCCGGTGTACGAGCACATGGGCGTGAGCATCAACCCGGCCACGCGCGAGGTCACGGTAGGCGGCCAACCCGTCGTTCTGTCTGCCCGCGAGTGGGCAGTGCTGGAGCCGTTGCTGGCGCGGCCCGGCATGGTGCTGTCGCGCGCGCAGATCGAAGAAAAGCTCTACAGCTGGAAAGACGAAATCAGCAGCAACGCCATCGAGGTCTACGTGCACGGCCTGCGCAAGAAGCTCGGCGCCGACCTGATCCGCAACGTGCGTGGCGTTGGCTACATGGTGCCGAAGGCATGAGGGCGCCGAGCACATGACGGGCGCGATGACCGGCTCGCTGCGCGCGCGCCTCTTGTGGTTTTTGCTCGCGGCCATTGTCCTGGCAGCCGGCGTGCAGGCGCTGGTGGCGTACCGTACGGTGCTGAACGAAGCCGACGAAATTTTCGACTATCACATGCAGCAGATGGCGCTGTCGCTTCGCGCCGGTTTGCCACCGAGTGCGGCAGTGGGCGGCATCGGCACCGGCGAACAGAACTTCGAGTTCGTGGTGCAGGTGTGGACCACCGAGGGCGTGCGAATTTTCGAATCAGCGGAAGAGGCCGCGTTGCCGCAACTCGCGGTGCTCGGCTTTGCCGACGTGCGAGCGCGCGGCACGACTTACCGCGTGTTCTCGGTGCAGACCCACGGTCTCGTCATCCAGGTGGCGCAGGACCTCCGGGTGCGCAAGCGCATGGCGGGCGCGCTGGCGTTACGCACGATTGGGCCGATCGCGCTGATGGCACCGCTGTTGATGCTGGTCGTGTGGTGGGTGGTGAGCCGGTCTCTCGCGCCGGTGGCGCGTGTGCGTCGGCAGGTTGCCGCGCGCGAGGCCAACGAGCTGTCGCCGGTGAGCGAAGAAGGCTTGCCCGAGGAAGTGCGGCCGCTGGTGCACGAACTCAATCTGCTTTTCGATCGGGTGCGCCATGCATTCGACGCACAGAAGCACTTCGTGGCCGACGCGGCGCACGAGTTGAGGTCGCCGCTGACCGCGCTCAAGTTGCAGGTGCAGAGCTTGCAGCGTGCACCTGACGAGGCGACACGCGACATCGCTATCGGAAGATTGGCAGCGGGCATCGATCGCGCGACGCGACTGGTCGAACAGATGCTGGCATTGGCGCGCCACGAGGCCAGCATGGCGGCGGGCGCCAAGCCCGAGCAAGTCGACCTCAACGAAGTCGCGCGGCTGGCTGTGTCCGACGCCATTGCCAACGCACAGGCCCGGCGCATAGACATCGGCGTCGCGCATGCCGATGCGAATGTGGCGGCAGTGGTTGTGCAAGGCCAGCCGGAGGCGCTGCGCATGATGCTGCGTAACCTGCTCGACAACGCCGTCAAGTACACGCCCGAAGGCGGCCGGGTCGACATCGGCATTGCGCAGCGCGATGCGGGTGTCGAGCTGAGCGTCGACGACAGCGGCCCCGGCCTGCCGGAGAGCGAACGAGGGCGCGTGCTCGACCGTTTCTATCGTTCTGGTGAACCACAGGCACCCGGCAGCGGACTGGGCCTGGCCATCGTCAAATCGATTGCCGACCTTCATTACGCCACGGTGTCGCTGGGCGCATCGCCGAGTCTCGGCGGTCTGCGCGTCCTGATCCGGTGGGAAGACAGGACCGGCAAGACCGACACGGCCGGCAAGACCTGAGCTGCCTCGCGTTTAAGCAGCGCTTAAGTCAGCGCTGCGACATTCCTTTCATTGCATGTTCCTTACCGCTTTGAAAGGCTTCCGAAATGAACGCATCCCGTCTCACTTCCCCGCGCGCCATCGTGCTCGCACTCGCCGCCGCCGGTGTGCTCGGCGCGGCAGCCACGGGCGCTTACACCAGCGCCAACGCGCTGGGCTCCGGCACGCCGACCGTCATCACCGCACCGGCGGCTTCGGTCGCACCGCAGATCACCTTGCCGGACTTCTCGACCATCACCGCGCGTGATGGCCCGGCCGTGGTCAACATCAGTGTGACGGGCGTCACCAAGACTGCCGACGAAGACGGCGCTGCGGGTCTGCAGGGCATCGACCCCAACGATCCGATGTACGAGTTCTTCAAGCGTTTCCAGGGCCAGATGCCGCACGGTCAGCGTGGCCATCCGGGCCAGGGCGGCGGTGAGCATGAGACGCCGATGCGCGGCCAGGGCTCTGGCTTCATCATCAGCGCCGACGGCACCATCCTTACCAACGCACACGTCGTGAAGGATGCGAAGGAGGTCACCGTCAAGCTGACCGATCGACGCGAATTCCGTGCCAAGGTGCTCGGCGTTGATGCCAAAACCGACATTGCAGTGCTCAAGATCGAGGCCAAAAACCTGCCTACGCTGGCGCTCGGCAACACCAAGGACCTGAAGGTCGGCGAATGGGTGCTGGCGATCGGTTCGCCGTTCGGTTTCGAGAACACGGTGACAGCCGGCGTGGTGAGCGCCAAGGGCCGCACCTTGCCCGACGACAGCTACGTGCCCTTCATCCAGACCGACGTTGCCATCAACCCCGGCAACTCCGGTGGCCCGCTGTTGAACTCACGCGGTGAGGTCGTGGGCATCAACTCGCAGATCTACACCCGCAGTGGCGGCTATCAGGGCGTGTCGTTCGCGATCCCGATCGACGTCGCGGTGCAGATCAAGAACCAGATCGTCGCGACCGGCAAGGCGACGCACGGCAAGCTGGGCATCGCGATCCAGGAAGTGAACCAGGCCTTTGCCGACTCCTTCAAGCTGGACAAGCCCGAAGGCGCGCTGGTCGCGAACATCGAGAAGGGCAGCGCCGGCGACCTGGCGGGCCTGCGCACGGGTGACGTCATCCGCAAGGTCGATGGCGAGCCGATCATTTCGTCGGGCGATCTGCCGGCCATCATCGGCCAGCAAGCACCGGGCACCAAGGTAACGCTGGAAGTGTGGCGCCAGGGCGAGCGGCAGACGTTGACCGCCAAGTTGGGCGACGCCAGCGAGAAGTCGACCAAGGTCGCCAAGGCGGACGACGCGGCAGGAAAGGGCAAGCTGGGTCTCGCGCTGCGTCCGTTGCGGCCGCAGGAGCAGCGCGAGGCAGCCGTCGAGGGCGGCTTGCTGATCGAAGACAGCGCTGGTCCTTCAGCGATGGCGGGCGTACAGGCCGGCGATGTGCTGCTGGCCATCAACGGCACGCCAGCGAAGACCGTGGAGCAAGTACGCGATATTGCGGCCAAGGCTGACAAATCGGTTGCATTGCTGATACAGCGCGGCAGCGACAAGATCTTTGTGCCGGTGCGCGTCGGTTAAATAGCCAGACTTCGCACTGTGAAAGCCTGCTACCCGTTGGGTATCAGGCTTTTTTTGTGATTAATTTCCCTGCATTTGTTAATTTCAGGTAATTGAGAAACACCTTCTGGCTGATTGATCGAATTGCCGGCATGAGCGTGATTTTTATTACGCGAAAAGTTCCTGTCTCGCAACTACAGTGCGTCACGTTCGAAAACAAACGCATCCTCAGGGGAATGACAATGGAATCTCTTTTTTTGCTACTAACCGCATGGACAGCCATTCTTTGCTACTTTGCATGGGTTGTTTACGGTCGTCGCTTTTCGGGAGCCATACAAAAAATAAATTTGAAGCCAGGAAGCGATACATCTCAGGCTGAAATCTTCTCTTGTCTGCTGAGCGGAAATATTGCATTGATCGAAAAAGACAATTTCAATCAACTGGCCAGTTCGTTATCGTCAGAAAAAATTCAACAAGTTTTATTTCGTTATTGGCAAATTGAAGGACCCGAGTCTTTCTCGGTGGGATTTCAGCAGGCTTTCTTCCAGCTCGGCGACACACATGCAATCGAGCGCGAAGCATTCAGCGCCTGGAACACCGGTTTTGCATGCAATACGGCCACTTACATCAGGCTCTTCGATGTCTGCAAGTTTCTATCGGTCAATGCGGCGTTGATCGAGCCCGGCCGTATCGGTGCTCGCCAGCTCAACATGACGGCTTGGGACATCCAGCGTCTGGCTTATCTCGTGCGACTCGGTCATGCCGCGCACTACATGTCGCGCGACGCTGCTCTGCAGTCGTTGCGTCGGCTCAGCGTGGCTGCACGGGCCCACTATGCAAGCTGGGAAGACTTTTCGATCTCGGCGCTGATCGGCATGGGTGTGCGCTCGGAGGTCGACGTGTTGCAAGCCAGTGTCTGGCATGGCTTTGCAAAGACGCATGTTGCATTGACTGCAGTGGACGGAGCGCCTTTTGCGCAAGTCCCCTGGACGCCCGGCGTTCAGGCGACCAGGCAAGTCCCTCGGCAAACGCATGTTGCGCGCACCAACCCACTGGGCGACGCGCGGGCGCCGGTCGTCACCGGCCTGTGAAGTAGAGGGATCACCGCAGGTTAGGTTTGCTTGCGCATACGGGACGGTGCGTCGGGCACGCGACTGACTTTGCGCGGCGGTGGCGGCGGCAAGGGGCGTGATCGTCGGGTCTGCAGCGTTGTCGGCGTGATCGATCTTCGGGAAAATGCGGCGATGCAGATCGAACGCGGAAAACCCACCACCATCGACTTGTACGTCAAAGGCGCGACCGACGCAGAAAAGGCGTGCGGCGCTGCGGCCGCTTTTGCCTTCTTCGACGCGCATCGCGTGTCACCGTGGGATGCGGCCCGCGCTTACTTCATCCGCGAAGCACAGGAGAAGGCCGCCACGCTCGGCCACTCGCTGGAGATGACGCCGCGGGAGCGTGAGTGGGCCGACGTCTTCGACCGGTCGGAGCAGGTAGCGCTCGATGCCTGCTGTGCCGGCTGGGCATCGATTCCAGCGGGCGCGCATTTCGTGTTGAACGGCGATGTACCTGAAAACTATTCGGGCGATCCGGATGCGTAGTCGATCGGAGACCTCATGACTGAAAAAATCGAATCGAAACGCGGGAGCGATCTGCTGTGGAACGCCTGGAACGACCACGCGGTCCTGGACCGGTTGCCCGACGATTGCCGACCCACGCGTCGCGCCGATGGCTATGCCGTGCAGCAGCACATCGAGGCGCGCAGCCACACGACGCTCTACGGCTGGAAGATCGCCGCCACCAGCGTGGCAGGCCAGAAACATATCGGGGTGACCGGTCCGCTCGCGGGTCGCCTGCTGCGCGAGCGCGTGGCAGATGTGGGCGCAACGCTCTCGCTGAACGGCAACCGCATGGCGGTCGCGGAGGCTGAGTTCGCCTTTCGCATGAGACACGACCTGCCGTCGCGCAGTGCACCGTATTCGTTTGCAGAAGTGATGGACGCTGTCGGCTCGCTACATCCTTCCATCGAGGTGCCAGATTCGCGCTACGCCGACTTCGTTACGGCCGGAGAGGCGCAGTTGATTGCCGACAATGCCTGCGCGCACGAATTTGTCGAAGGGCCTGTCGCGCCCAATACCTGGCGCGACATGGACCTGGCTGCGCACGCGGTGCATGCGACGGTCGATGGGACATCGCGCCGATACGAACGAAGCGGCAGCGGTGCGGCTGTGCTCGGCGATCCGCGCGATGCGCTGGTCTGGCTGGTCAATGAGCTTTCGTCGCTGCACATTGCGCTGCGGGCTGGACAGATCGTGACCACCGGCGCCTGCATCGCGCCACTCGAGGTCGCGCCCGGCGATCACGTGCGGGCCGACTTCGGCGTGCTGGGCTCGGTCGACGTTCGATTCGCGGACTGACAAGGTCGCGACCCAAACATCCAGCGGCTGTGAGCCCATCGCGGCCTCGAATTCCGGCCCGTCTCTCAGCTCCGGGTAGCCAACTGCCCCAGAGCGAACACCGAGTTCGGTCCCTTGGGCATCCTCGGCTTGGCGCGTTGCCGATTGGCTGGCAGGCTGACGGCCACCATCTCGCGCATCGAACTGCGCTGTGCCGCCTCGGGCCGTACCAGTGATTGCAAAGTGACCGAGTCGAGGTAGTCGACGACCTGCCGCCCCAAGGAGGCCCAGAGTTCCATCGTCGTCACTCGATCGGGGCTCGGCGCGGCCCGCCGCTCGGTGTCTTGCGCGGGAGGCACGGGACCGTCGACGGCGAAGAGGATGTCGGCCACCGTGATCTTCGACGCGTCGCGCGCCAACGCGTAGCCGCCGCCGGGACCACGTGTCGAAGCCACGAGTTCGTGTCGACGCAAGCGCGCGAACAACGCCTCGAGATAGGACAGCGAGACGTTTTGCCGCTGGCTCAGGATGCTGAGATTGATAGGGCGGTCAGACGCGTTTTCGGCCATGTCGAGCATGGCGGCGACGGCGAAGCGACCTTTGGTGGTGAGGCGCATGGTGACAGTCTCCAGAGTGGGTGGTGTTCGGTTCTGTTCGGGTTCTGTTGAACTTGCTTGACCACTCTAATTTCTTTGTCACTTCAGAAAAATTCGAATAATTGCCACCAACCCTTCGAAGTTTCCGAAGAATCTATCTTCGCGCGCCGGCGCTAGCGATCGAAAGCGGGCCGCTTCGGATCGAACTTCCAGCCAGGAATCAGCGCCTGCATTGCCGTCGCATCGTCACGAGAGCCGAGCCCGTGCTGCTTGTACAACTGGTGCGCCTTCTCTACTTCGGCCATGTCCAGTTCGACGCCCAGTCCCGGTTTCTTCGGCACCTGCACGTGGCCGTCGACGATCTGCAGCGGCTCCTTCGTCAGTCGCTGACCGTCTTGCCAGATCCAGTGCGTGTCGATGGCGGTCACCTTGCCAGGCGCCGCCGCACCGACGTGCGTGAACATCGCCAACGACACGTCGAAGTGATTGTTCGAATGGCTGCCCCAGGTCAGGCCCCAGTCGCGGCAGGTCTGCGCGACGCGCACCGAACCGGCCATGGTCCAGAAATGCGGGTCGGCCAGCGGGATGTCGACCGACTGCAGTGAAAGCGCGTGCGTCAGCTGGCGCCAGTCCGTGGCGATCATGTTGGTCGCCGTCGGCAGCCCGGTGGCGCGGCGGAATTCGGCCATCACCTCGCGGCCTGAAAAACCGTCTTCGGCACCACAGGGGTCCTCCGCATAAGCGACCAACCCGCGCATGCGATGGCCCAGGCGGATCGCATCTTTCAGCAGCCAGCCACCGTTCGGATCGAGCGTGACGCGCGCCTCGGGAAAGCGCTCGTGCAGCGCGACGATGGCGTCGACTTCTTCGTCGCCACGCAGCACGCCGCCCTTGAGTTTGAAGTCGTTGAAGCCGTATTTGGCGCGCGCCGCTTCGGCCAGCGCGACGATGGCTGCGGGCGTCATGGCTTTCTCGTGCCGCAGGCGAAACCAGTCGTTGTCGGCATCAGCGTCCGTGACGTAGGGCAGGTCGGTCTTGGCCTTGTCGCCGACGTAGAAAAGATAGCCCAGCATCTCGACCGAGTCGCGTTGCTGGCCTTCGCCGAGCAACGCTGCGACCGGCACATCGAGATGCTGGCCGAGCAGGTCGAGCAGGGCAGATTCGATGGCCGTTACCGCATGGATGGTGGTGCGCAGGTCGAAGGTCTGCAGGCCGCGGCCGCCGCTGTCGCGATCGGCGAACTTCGTCTGCACTTCTTGCAGCAGGCGCTGTTGCGAACCGAGCGGCTGACCGACGATCAGCGGGCGCGCGTCTTCGAGGGTCTGGCGGATCTTTTCGCCGCCCGGCACCTCGCCTACGCCGGTGCGGCCGGCGCTGTCGGTGAGGATGAGGATGTTGCGGGTGAAGAACGGCCCGTGCGCGCCGCTCAGGTTGAGCAGCATGCTGTCGCGCCCCGCCACCGGGATGACGCGCAGTCCGGTGATGCGCGGGGTGGAAGATTCAGGCATCGCTTGTCTCCATATTCAGAGCCTCATTCATTACGCCAAGGTGTACGCCGTCTTCACCGTGGTGAAGAACTCCTGCGCGTACTTGCCTTGCTCGCGCGGCCCGTAGCTCGAACCCTTGCGGCCGCCGAAGGGCACGTGGTAGTCGACCCCCGCAGTCGGCAGGTTGACCATCACCATGCCGGCCTGGCTGTGCCGCTTGAAGTGCGTCGCGTACTTGAGGCTGGTGGTCGCGATGCCGGCCGACAAACCGAACTCCGTGTCGTTGGCGGTGAAGAGCGCTTCGTCGTAGTTCTTGACCTTGATGACACTTGCCACCGGGCCGAAGATCTCTTCCTTGTTGATACGCATCGACGCCACTGATTCGCTGAAGAGTGCCGGCGACATGTAGAAGCCCTCGGTCGCGAGCTTGAGGCGTTCGCCGCCCGCGGCCAGCGTGGCGCCTTCGTCCTTGCCGATCTGCACGTACTCCAGATCCTGGTCGAGCTGGCTTTGGCTCGACACCGGGCCGACATCGGTACCTGCGGTGAGCGCATCGCCCACCTTGATCTTCGCCATGCGTTCTTTCATCGCATCGATGAACTTCGGGTAGATGCCTTCGGTCACGATGAGGCGGCTCGACGCCGTGCAGCGCTGGCCGGTCGCGTAGAAGGCGCTTTGCACGCTGAGCTCGACGGCTTGCGCCAAGTCGGCATCGTCGAGCACGACTTGCGGGTTCTTGCCGCCCATTTCGAGCTGCACTTTTTTCTGGTTCGTCACGCACTGGATGCCGATCGCACGACCCACGCCCACCGAGCCGGTGAAGCTGATCGCGTGCACGCCGGGGTGATTCACCAGTGCGTTGCCGATGACGCTGCCGCGTCCCATCACCAGGTTGAACACACCGGCTGGAATGCCCGAGCGGCTGATGATCTCAGCCAGTGCCCAGGCGCTGCCCGGCACCAGGTCGGCGGGCTTCAACACCACGCAATTGCCGAAGGCGAGGGCAGGCGCGATCTTCCAGGCCGGGATCGCGATTGGGAAGTTCCAAGGCGTGATGAGGCCGACGACGCCGACTGGTTCGCGCGTGATCTCCACGCCGATGTTCGGCCGCACCGAAGGCAGCAGTTCGCCCGACAGCCGCAGGCATTCGCCCGCGAAGAACTTGAAGATCTGGCCGGCGCGAGTGGCCTCGCCGATGCCTTCGGGCTTGGTCTTGCCTTCTTCGCGAGCGAGCAGCGTGCCGAGCTCTTCCTTGCGCGCCAGGATCTCGGTGCCGATCTTGTCGAGCGCATCGGAGCGGGCCTGGATGCTGCCGGTGGCCCAGGCCGGGAAGGCGGCGGTAGCGGCTGCCACAGCGGCTTCGACATGCGCAGCGTCGCCCTGCGTGTACTCGGCGATGGTGTCGCCGAGGTTGGACGGGTTCAGGTTCGGGCTGTAGCTGCTGCCCTGGGTCCACTCGCCGCCGATGAGGTTGTCGTGTTGTTGCATGTGTTGGCTTTCAGAGGCCTTGCGGGCCGAGCTTGTCGATAAGAACCTTCAGCATCTCGACTTCGTCGGGCTTCAGGTCGGTGAGTGGGGGGCGAACCGGGCCGGCGCTGTGGCCGACGATGGTCGCGCCTGCCTTGACGATGCTGACGGCATAGCCTTGCATGCGGTTGCGGATCTCCAGGTACGGCATGAAGAAGTCCTTCAGCAAACGATGCTGGGTCTTCATGTCGTCGTCGCGCACGGCTGCGTAGAACTGCATCGCCGTTTTCGGGATGAAGTTGAAGACTGCCGACGAATAGACGGGCGTACCCATCGCCTTGTATGCGGCGGCATAGACCTCGGCGGTCGGCAATCCGCCGAGGTAGGCGAAGCGGTCGCCCATGCGCTGGTACACAGCGACCATCGCCTCGATGTCGCCCACGCCGTCCTTGAAGCCGACGAGGTTCGGGTTGCGTTCGGCAAGGCCTGCGAGAGTGTCGGGCTTGAAGCGCGTGGCGCCGCCGCGGTTGTAGACCACCACGCCGAAGTCGACGCTCTTGCACACGGCGTCGACGTGTGCGGCCAGACCTTCCTGTCCTGCTTCGGTCAGGTAATGCGGCATCAAAAGGATGCCGTGCGCGCCGGCCTTTTCAGCGGCTTGTGCGCACTGGATCGCGAAGCGCGTCGGACCACCGGCGCCGGCAATGATCGGCACCACGCCGCGGCAGGTGTCGACTGCGGTCTGGATGATGCCGGGGTATTCGTCGCCGGTCAGCGAGAAGAACTCGCCCGTGCCGCCGGCCGCGAACAGCGCGGTCGCACCATAGGGCGCCAGCCATTCGAGGCGCTTCTGGTAGCCCTTCTTGTCGAAGTCGCCATGGCTGTCGAAGTCGGTCAGCGGGAAGGACAGCAGGCCGGAGCCCATGATGGTTTTAAGTTCTTGCGGGTTCATGCGTTGGCGGGAGTGAATTCGTTGAAATTGGCCGAGAGGAGGGCGTCCGTTCAGTGGAACGGATCAGGTCACCGGCGCCGGATTGAACAGCACCAGCGCGTTGTGCAGCTTCCAGTGCTCGGCCCATGTCTTCTTGCGGCCGCTGGCGACGTCGAGCATCAGCTGGAACATCTCCCAGCCGACGTCGGCGATGGTCTTTTCGCCCGTGGCGATGGTGCCGGCGTTGATGTCCATGAGGTCGTGCCAGCGGCGTGCCAGGTCTTCGCGCGTGGCTACTTTGATAACGGGCACCTCGGCCAGACCGTAAGGCGTGCCGCGGCCGGTGGTGAACACGTGCAGGTTCATGCCGGCGGCGAGTTGAAGCGTGCCGCAGATGAAGTCGCTGGCCGGAGTGGCCGCGTAGATCAGGCCGCTGGTAATGCCCTTTTGCCGCGCGCTTTCGCCCGGTGCGAGGACGCCTGAAATCGGCGAGCTGCCCGACTTCACGATCGAGCCCATCGCCTTCTCGACGATGTTCGACAGGCCGCCTTGCTTGTTGCCCGGCGTGGTGTTGGCGCTGCGGTCGACACGGCCTTTGTCCAGGTAGGCGTCGTACCAGGCCATCTCGCGGATCATGGCTTCGGCCACTTCCGGCGTGCTTGCGCGCGAGGTGAGTTGGTCGATGCCGTCACGCACCTCGGTCACTTCGGAGAACATGACGGTGGCACCGGCACGCACCAGCAGGTCGGTGCAAAAACCGACGGCCGGATTGGCGGTGACGCCAGAGAACGCATCGCTGCCGCCGCATTGCACGCCGACCACCAGTGCGCTCGCCGGCACGGTCTCGCGGCGGCGATCGTTCAGGCGTTCAAGGTGTTCTTCGGCCTGCCGCATGATCGACTCGACCATCGACATGAAGCCGACATGCGCATCGTCTTGAAGGCACACGACGTCGAGCTTGGGGCTGGCGCTGTCGCCGACATCGGCCACGTTGCGCTCATCGATCAACGGGATGGTGCCGGGTGGCATCAGGCGCTCGGGCTGCAGCTTTTCGCAGCCCAGGCTGACCAGCATCACCTCGCCGCCGAAGTTCGGGTTGAGGCTGATGTTGCGCAGCGTGCGGATAGGAATGATCGCGTCCGGCGCGTCGATGGCGACGCCGCAGCCGTAGGTGTGTTCGAGTGCCACCACGTCGTCGACGTTCGGGTACTTGGGCAGCAGCTCGGCCTTGATGCGCGTCACTGCGAAGTCGGTGACACCGGCCACGCACTGCACGGTCTGCGTGATGGCCAGGATGTTGCGGGTGCCGACCGAGCCGTCGAGATTGCGAAAGCCCTCGAAGGTATAGCCCTCCAGCGGCGGTTGTGGTGCGGGCTTGACGGTGGCGATCGGCAAACCGACGAGCTCTCGCGCGGCGGGCATTCTGAGCAGGCGTTCATGCACCCAGGTACCGGCTTTCAGGTCCTTCAGCGCATAGCCGATGACCACGTTGTAGCGCCGCACTTCGCCGCCGGTGGGAATGTCGACCAGCGCGACCTTGTGGGCTTGCGGCACCTTGTCGACGAGGGTGAGGCCGGACGGGAAGACGGTGCCGGCGGGCAGGCCGCCATCGTTGACGACGATGGCGACGTTGTCGCGGTCGTCCATCGTGATGTAGAGGGGCGCGCGAGGTGTGCTCATGGGTTTTCTAAGTTATACGACGACCCCGCAGGGCTCGGGCAATGGTATCGTTATCAATCGATGCCGTCAACGAGTCGATTTGCAGTCTTTCATTGGCATTTCGGGTGTTTTCCCTTAGGTTGTCTGAACAAACGCGTTGTACGATGACCAGCGCTATTGATGGGCTCGAGACTGACTCGGCACCCACTCACGCATTTGTTCGACAAAGGCAGAAGTCCTTGCGGAGGCACCCCGATGAACGCTTCTTCCACCAGCCCGGCGGCCGTTCCGTATCGCGGTCTGCCCAACACTTTCCGCGCCGATCTGGTCGCTGGCAAGCGCCTCATCGGCTGCTGGTGTTCGCTCGCCAGCCCGATCACCACCGAGGTTTTGGGCATCGCCGGCTTCGACTGGATCCTGCTGGATGCTGAGCACGCGCCGAACGATTCCATCAGCCTCATCCCGCAGCTGATGGCGTTGAAAGACAGCACCAGCGCGCCGGTGGTGCGGCCCTCGTGGAACAACACGGTCGAGATCAAGCGACTGCTCGATGCCGGTGTCTACAACTTGCTCATCCCGTTCGTGCAGAGCGCCGACGAAGCGCGGCACGCCGTGGCCGCCACGCGATATCCGCCGCAAGGCGTGCGCGGCGTATCGGTGTCGCAGCGCGGCAATCGCTACGGCGGGCTCCCGCAGTACATCCATCAAGCCAACGACCACATCGCGGTGATGGTGCAGATCGAAAGCCGGGCGGGTGTCGAGGCGACTGCGGAGATTGCCGCGGTGGAGGGCATCGACGGCATCTTCGTCGGCCCGCAAGACCTCGCGGCCGGCTACGGCCATCTGCACAACCCGGGTCATCCCGATGTGCAGGCCGCGATCAAGCAAGTCTTCGACAGTGCGCGCGCCGCCGGCAAGCCGAGCGGCATCCTGGCGCCCGTCGAGGCCGATGCACGGCGCTACCTGGAGTGGGGCGCCACCTTCGTGGCGGTGGGCAGCGACCTGGGCGTGCTGCGCGGCGGCACGCAGGCGCTTTGCGACAAATACCGCGAGGGCGAAACGACACCGCTCGCTCCGCAATATTGATCGACTCGACTCAAGCGAACAACGAAGGACACATCAAATGAAAATCGGATTCATCGGCCTCGGCATCATGGGCGCGCCCATGGCACTCAACCTCCTGAACGCCGGCCACGAACTCTTCGTTCGCACCCGCAGCAAGGTGCCCGAGTCATTGTCGAAAGCCACGGCCTGCAAGACCAACGCCGACGTCGCGCGGGCCGCCGATGTCATCGTGCTGATGCTGCCCGACACGCCCGATGTCGATACGGTGCTGTTCGGCAAGGATGGCGTGGCCGAAGGCTTGTCAGCCGGCAAGACCGTGATGGACATGAGCAGCATCTCGCCCATCGAGACCAAGGTGTTCGCCAAAAAAATCAACGACCTCGGCTGCGAGTACCTCGATGCGCCGGTGTCGGGCGGCGAGGTCGGCGCCAAGGCAGCCAGCCTCACGATCATGTGCGGCGGCTCCGAGGCGACCTTCGACAAGGTCAAGCCGCTGCTCGAAGCGATGGGGAAGAACATCACGCTGGTTGGCGGCAACGGCGACGGGCAGACGACCAAGGTGGCCAATCAGATCATCGTGGCGCTGAATATCGCTGCCGTGGGCGAGGCGCTTCTCTTCGCCAGCAAGGCCGGCGCCGATCCGGCCAAGGTGCGGCAGGCGCTGATGGGCGGCTTCGCGGCCAGCCGCATCCTAGAGGTGCACGGCGAGCGGATGATCAAGCGCACCTTCAACCCGGGCTTTCGCATCGCATTGCATCAAAAGGATCTGAGCCTGGCGCTGGCCGGCGCCAAGTCGATGGGCGTGGCCCTGCCGCAGACCGCATCGGCCGCACAGTTGATGGCGTCGTGCGCAGCGCATGGCTGGGACCAACTGGACCACTCGGCACTCGTGAAGGCGCTGGAGCAGATGGCCGCGCATGAAGTCGCAGCAGGCTGAGCCCGCTGGGGGTCGACTACCGATGCGCAGGGTCGGGCGCAACGGTCGAGTGCCGTTCGACGATCTGAAAGCCGACATCGATGATCGGATGCTCGACCTTCTCGCCGCGGCATCGCTGAAGGATGAGTCGGACTGCCAGTCGGCCGATCTCGGCGCCGTCGATCTGCACCGTCGTCAGCGACGGTTGCATGTGCGCCGCGAACTCTGCGCCGCCAAAACCGCAGATCGCAAGGTCTTGCGGAATACGCAGGCCACGCGACTGCGCTTCGATTTGCACGCCTTGCGCCAGCGTGTCCGAACTGCAGCAGACAGCTTGCAGTCCAGGCTCCTTGTCGAGCAGCTCCGCGAACGCGAGACGACCCAACGCCATGCTGCTCGGCGCCGGGACGATGGCGGTCGGAACATCGCGGCCCAGCGTCGCAACGAAGCCTTTGCGCCGAAGCATCGCGCGGTGGTCGTCGCCGGTTGCAATGCCGAGCTTCTTCCATCCTTTCGACAGAAAGTATTCAGCGACGGCCTCTCCCACTTTCTGGTGAGAGAAACCGACCAGCATGTCGATCGGCCGATCGTTCAGATCCCATGTCTCGACCACCGGGATGCCGGACCGCCTGAGGCGTTCGCGCGCGGCTGGCGAGTGGACGAGGCCGGTCACCACGATGCCATCGGGGCGCCGGCTCATCATCGTGTCGAGCAGTGCTCCTTCGCGGGCGTGGTCGTAGCCGCTCTGGCCGAGGATGAGCTGGTAGCCGGCGTCGTCGAGTGCACTCGTCAGCGCCTGCACCGTCGGCAAAAACTGCGCGACGGAAATCGCCGGCACCAGGCCGGCCACCATCAGACTGCGCTTGGACTTGAGCCCACCCGCCAACAGGTTGGGGATGTAGCCGGTGAGTTCGACCGCCTGCTGCACACGGGCAATCGTCGCCGCCGACACGAGCGACGGATTGCTGAGGGCTCGCGACGCAGTGATGAGCGAAACACCGGCCGCCTCGGCGACTTCACGAAGCCTTGCCGGCTTTGAGTTGACGGAGTCCGAATTTTGATCGTGCACAGAAGCGAACTTTGAAATGACAGCGTTGTCATTTTCACCCGATTTTTTAATCACCACTCCGAAGACAACATGACCAAGGAAACATCCATGAAGAAGCTGCTGACTGCCATCTCCATCGGCCTGATGGCCTTTGGCGCCAATGCCCAGAACTGGCCCGAGAAGTCCGTGACGCTCGTCGTTCCGTTTCCGCCAGGCGGCTCGACCGACCAGGTCGCCCGCGCTGTCGCGCCGCGTATGGGCGACAGGTTCAAGCAGTCGTTTTTGGTCGACAACAAGGCGGGCGCTACCGGCACCATCGGCGCCACCTTCGTCAAGCGCGCCGCACCGGATGGCTACACCTTTCTGGTCACGTCGCTGGGTCCGCTGGTGATCGTGCCGCACCTCATGAAGGGCCTGCAGTACGACCCGTTGAAAGATTTCGACCTGATCACGGTGGCAGTCGCTTCGCCCAACATTCTTGTGGTTCCAGCCAACTCGCCGCACAAGAGCGTGGCCGACATCATTGCGTACGAAAAAGCCAACCCCGGCAAGATGACTTTCGCTTCGGCCGGCAACGGCTCCAGCGACCACCTGACGGCCGAGCTGTTCTGGCAGCAGACCGGCACCACCGGCATCCACGTGCCTTACAAGGGCGGCGCGCCAGCACACACCGACCTGATGGGCGGCCAGGTCGACGCATCGTTCCAGAACGTCAACTCGGTGGCGCAGTACATCAAGGGCGGCAAGATGCGCGCGCTGGCGATCACCAGCCCCAAGCGCTCGCCGATCTTCCCCGACGTGCCGACGCTCGAAGAGGCAGGCGTGAAGGGCGTCGAGGTTGCTTCGTGGCAGGCCATCGTGGCGCCGAAGGGCTTGCCCGTCGCTGTGCGCGACAAGGCCCACGCGGCGTTCGTCGATGCACTCAACGACCCGAAGGTCAAGGAGCAGTTCACTTCCATCGGCTTCGAGATGGTCGCGAACACGCCAGCGCAGTTCGCGGAGTTCCAGCAGAAGGAATACGCGCGCTGGAAGAAGGTCATCGAAGCCGGAAAAATCACGATCGAGTGAGCAGGCTTTGATGAACCGACCTACATCACCCGCACTGTCGAGCCAGGTTGCCGGCGACAGCATCGCCTGGATCCGCGTCTCGTCTTGCTACCTGCCGCTCGCCAACCCGATCAGCGATGCCAAGGTGCTGACCGGGCGGCAGAAGCCGATGACGGAAATCGCGATGCTCTTTGCCGAGATCGAGACGAAGGACGGGCACAAGGGGCTGGGCTTCAGCTACTCGAAGCGCGCCGGTGGGCCAGGGCAATTCGCGCATGCGAAAGAGATCGCACCCGCGTTGCTGGGCGAAGACCCGAGCGACATCTCGAAGCTGTGGACCAAGCTGAGCTGGGCCGGCGCATCGGTGGGGCGCAGCGGCATGGCGGTGCAGTCCATCGGTGCCTTCGATGTCGCGCTGTACGACCTGAAGGCGCGCCGCGCCGGCCTGTCGCTTGCCAAGCTGCTCGGCTCGCAGCGTGACTCGGTGCGCTGCTACAACACCTCGGGCGGCTTCCTGCACACGCCCATCGATCAGCTGGTGGTCAACGCATCGGCATCGATCGAGCGCGGCATCGGCGGCATCAAGCTGAAGGTCGGGCAACCCGATGGAAAGCTCGACATCCGCCGCGTCGAAGCCGTCCGAAAACACTTGGGTGACGACGTGGCGCTGATGGTCGATGCCAACCAGCAATGGGACCGGCCGACGGCGCAACGCATGTGCCGCATCTTCGAGCAGTTCAACCTGATCTGGATCGAAGAGCCGCTCGATGCGTACGACAACGAAGGCCATGCCGCACTCGCCGCCACCTTCGACACGCCCATCGCCACCGGCGAAATGCTGACCAGCGCGGCCGAGCACGGCGAGCTGATCTGCCATCGCGCGGCCGACTACCTGATGCCCGACGCACCCCGCGTCGGCGGCATCACGCCGTTTCTGAAGATCGCTGCACAGGCAGAGCAGGCGGGCCTGATGCTCGGCCCGCACTTCGCGATGGAGTTGCACGTGCATCTGGGCGCGGTGTACGCGACCGAGCCATGGGTCGAGCACTTCGACTGGCTCGAGCCTCTCTTCAACGAGCGGCTCGAAATCGCCAACGGCCGCATGCTGGTGCCGACGCGTCCTGGGCTCGGGCTCAGCCTGAGCGAGCAGTGCAAGGCGTGGACCCGTGAAGAAGTCGAAGTGGGCAAGCGGCCCTGACGGACGCCCTACTTGCTGGGCGTCGAAGCGGCGGGCAGCGCCAACAGCGGTGACTGCAGCAAGAGCGTCGCCGTCTTCTGAAGGTGCCGCGAGATGAGCTTTTGCGCACCAGGCACATCGCGACGCAGCACGGCGTTGAACAGCGCCTTGTGCTCGCCCTGCACGTCGCGCGCAACCACCGCCAGCGGCGCCGACAACTGCCGATAACGCTCGCTCTGTTGATAGAGCACGGTATGCATGCGGCGCAGCCAGACATTGGGACAGCCGGCGATCATCGCGTGATGGAAGTTGGCGTGGGCAAGCGTCCATTCGGCCGACAGATGCTGGCGGTCATGCTGGTCGCGCTCGTGCAGCCGGGTGAGTTGATGGAAAGCCGCGACGAGCACGCTTTCCCAGTTCAGGTCGCCGTGCTCTATCGCATCGGCAATGCACAGCTTCTCGATCTCGACACGTGCTCGAACGAGTTGCGTAAGGTCCGCTTCCGACACCGCCGTCACGCGGTAACCGCGCTGAGGTTCAGATACCACCAGCGCATCGGCTTCGAGCATCGCGAGCGCCTCACGCACGGCCCCTGCGCTCACCGCGAGTTCGAGCGCCAATGCTGCGATGTTCAGCTTGGCCCCCGGAAGCAGGCGACCCGAAAGGATGTCGGCGTGCATGCGCTCGTAGACCAAACGGTTGTTCATCAGCCGGTTGTTCGTCAGCGATTGCTTGCCGTTTGGATCGGTGCTGGCGGCGAGTCTCATGAGATGTCGAATGGGGCGCTGGCTTAGGGTCATCGCGGGAAAACCCCTGCAATGCGGGCGCCCTGGACGCTTGTGTATTGAATGACTAAAAATATATGATAAGCCAACAAATGTACTGAGACAACCATGGCCGCAGTCCACTCACTCGATCTCATCGTGTTCACCGTGCCTGACCTCGCGGAGGCCGAACGCTTCTATGCCGCATTCGGTTTGCGGACAGAACTGGTGGACAGCAAGCTGGCGCTCTTCACAGACGGTAACCCGCACTGCTGGGCCGTGCTGCACGAGGTGCGCGGTCAGCCGAAGAAGCTGCAGTACCTGAGCTTCGGATGTTTCGAGCAGGACTTCGAGGCCATCGCGCAGAACGCCGAAATGCATCGACTCAAGACCTGCGAGCCGCATCCGCTCTCGCGCATTGCAGGACTTTCTGGTGACTCGCAAGACGCGGCACAGAGCTTGTGGTTGCAGCATCCCGAAGGCTTTCCGGTGCAGATCAGGCCCGCGCCAAAAAGCTCGCCGACGCAGAAGAGCGTTGCATCGCGCGAGCCGGCCGTGCCTGAGGGCAAGGGCGCGGCGTCGAACCGCGCCCGCGTTCCCCAGGTGCGGCCGCGGCGCCTGTCGCACGCGCTGTTTTTCTCCGGCGACGTCGCAGGTGCAGTGGCTTTCTACGAGCAGGCGCTGGGCCTGCGCGTGACCGATCGATCGAGCGACGTGATCGTGTTCATGCATGGCGTCCACGGCAGCGACCACCATTTGCTCGCGCTCGCCAAGAGCGACGGACCCGGCTTGCACCACCTCAGCTGGGACGTTGCCAGTGTCGACGAGGTCGGCACGGGCATGGAGCAAATGCTCATTGCGGGCCACGAGCGCGGCTGGGGCATGGGCCGCCACGTGCTCGGCTCCAACTACTTCTATTACGTGCGCGACCCGTGGGGCAGTTACTGCGAGTACTCGTTCGACATCGACTTCGTGCCTTACGGATTCGACTGGCCAAGTGCAGACCATCCGCTCGAAGACTCGTTCTATGTCTGGGGACCGCGCGTGCCCGAAGACTTCGTCAAGAACTATGAAACAACACCGCCGCACACACCCGAAGTGACTGCGGACGAGATCACACCCTCCTGAGCACCTGAAAGAAAATTCCATGCGTTTCGTTTCGTTCCTTTCCGATGCCGGCACACCAGCCGCCACTGCCCATGTGGGTGTTCGCGTTGGCAATGATGTAGTCGATATCACCGCCGATGGCTTGCCCGCCACGCTTGAAGAACTGCTTGCGCTGGGCGATGCCGGTATGGCGGCCGCGCGTGCCGCACTGGGCCGTGCAACCTGCAAGCTGCCTGCCGCCGGCCTCCGCTTGCTCGCGCCGTTTCGAGCACCGGCGAAGGCCATCGCGGTCGGCCTGAACTACGTCGACCATGCGGCCGAAAGCAAGTTCGATCCGCCGACCTATCCGGTGCTGTTCCATCGCTTTCCCAGCTCTTGGGTCGGCCACGGCGAGTCGATCGTTCGGCCGCATGTGTCGGAACAGTTCGACTACGAAGGCGAACTGCTGGTGGTCATCGGCAAGGGCGGCCGCTACATCGACAAGGCCGATGCACTGAAGCACGTCGCCGGTTATTCGATCTTCAACGATGGGTCGTTGCGCGACTACCAGTTCAAGTCGGCGCAATGGATGATGGGCAAGAACTTCGATCGTTCGGGATCGATGGGCCCGGACTTCGTCACCGCCGACGAGTTGCCAGAAGGCGCACGTGGCCTGAAGCTCCAGACCCGGCTCAACGGCAAGGTGGTACAGGACGCCAACACGCGCGACATGATTTTCGACGTGGCCACGTTGGTTTCGGTGTGCTCCGAACCCTTCGCGCTGGAGCCGGGCGACGTCATCATTTCCGGCACGCCGTCGGGCGTCGGGCTGGCGCGCAAGCCGCCGTTGTGGATGCGGGCGGGTGATGTGTGCGAAGTTGAGATCGAAGGTGTCGGGCTGCTGTCGAACACGGTGGTCGACGAGCAGGCATAGACGCGCCACTGCAATTGGCAGTGAGACTGGCGCCGACGAGCGCGGACCCAAATACAAATACAGGAGACAAGACAATGCAATTCGACCGCCGCACATTTCTCTCGGCCCTCGCGGCTCTGGGTGTTCCTGGCCTTGCTGGCATCACTGGCCCGGCGCATGCGCAAGCACCCACCGGCGCGCCAATTAAGATCGGTGGCACGCTGGCACTCACCGGGCCGCTGTCGGCCACCGCCATGATCCACAAGCTCGTTGGCGAGATGTACATCGAGGAGCTGAATCGCCGGGGTGGCTTGCTTGGCCGGCCTGTGGAATGGGTGCTGAAAGACGACCAGTCCAAGCCCGATCTGGCGCGCACGCTGTACGAGCAGCTTGTCACCGCCGACAAGGTCGACTTGTTGATCGGGCCTTACGCCACGGGTTCGATTCTGTCGGCAATGGGCGTCGCGCAGCGCTACAACAAGACGTTGGTGCACCACACCTTCGGCGTGCCGAGCCTGGCCAAGTACGAGCAGCAATTTCCTGCGTGGGCGATGGGGCCGGACCCGCAGACGACGGTGCCTACCCTGGTGCTCGACGCGCTCGCTGCATCGCCCAAGCCTCCGAAGACCATCGCGATTTTGACGAGCAAGTTTCCGTCGGTGCAGTTCGTGTCTTACGGCGCGCGCGAGGTTGCGAAGAAGCGCGGCTTGCAAGAGGTACTTTTCCTCGAATGGGACTTCGGCAATCGCGATTTCGGGCCGATTGCAGGCCGCGTCAAGGAGGCCAATCCCGACTTCGTCTGGAACGGCGCGCTCGGGCTCGAAGGCAACCAGATGCTCGACGCGATGAAGAAGATCGACTACCACCCGCCAAGCCATTTCTATCTCTACCCAGCCCCCGGTCCGATGATGAAAGCCGCCGAAGGCAACGGCGCGCTCACCGTCACCATCTTCGAAGACCAGGCGCCGTTCACCAACAATCCGGTGGCCGCGGCGTTTGCCAGGAACTTTCGCGAGCGCGCGACCAAAGCCAATCTGCCCGACACCGGTGCCGAGACGCAGGCCGCGTCGTCCTATGCGGCGTGGCAGATCATCGAAGCCGGCGTGGTCGCGACCAAGTCGCTCGACGACAAGGCCATCGCGACCTGGATCAAGGGCAACCAGATCGACACCATCGAAGGCAAGTTGCGTTTCAACGAGCGCGGCAACTTCGGCGCCGATCTGTCGAAGCTGAAGCAGGTGCAGGACGGCCGCTGGGTCACCGTGTGGCCGGCCGACTGGGCGGCGGCGGGTATCAAGCTGCGCAACGCCTGAGATGGCGATGCCGAGTTTCACGCTGCTGACGCAAGCCGTCGTCAGCGGCTTGTTCACGGGCGCGATCTACGGGCTGCTCGGCCTGGGGTTGAGCCTGTCGTGGGGTTTGTTGCGGCAGATCAACCTGGCACATTTCGGCCTTGCATTTGCCAGTGCGTATCTGACCTATGCGCTGAACGAGCACGGTGTCGATTCGCTCTTTGCACTCCTGATCATGCCGCCGGTGTTCTTCGTCATCGGCGCGGCCATCCAATGGGTGATGGCGCGTTTCAAGGTGAGCCCGTTCAACTCGTTGCTCGTGACCTTCGGGCTCACCATCATTCTCGAAGCGCTGCTGCAGTGGATCTGGACCGCCGATTACCGTCGGCTCGAAACGCCCTATGGCGACATGAAATTGCGTGTCGGCGGCATCTACTTTCCATTGCCGGAGATGATCACGCTCGGGATCAGTGTCGCCGTCGCCGCTGCGGTGTGGCTGGTGTTCCGGCGCAGCGACATCGGCAAGGCGATTCGCGCGGCGGCTGAAGATGCGCCCATCGCGGTCGCCTTCGGCATCAATGAAAAAGCGCTCGCACTCGGACTCGCGGGACTGAACGCTGCACTGGCCTCGATCGCCGGCGTCTGCATCGCGCTGACGTACACGCTGGCGCCGTCGCAGATCTTCACGTGGGTCGGCGTGGTGTTCGCGGTAGTGATGCTCGGTGGCCTCGGCCGACCTTGGGGCCCGTTGATCGCAGGCTGCGCCATCGGCGTCGTCGAAGCGCTGACCATGGCCATCGCCGCGCCGGCCTGGGCGCCGCTGGTGTCGTTCTCGCTGCTGCTCGTCATGCTGCTCACGCGGCCGGGGAGGGCATGAGATGAAGCGCTCGTTATTGGTGCTATTGGTAGTTGTCGCATGTCTTGCCGCGCTGCCTTTCGTCGGGCTGCCGCGCTCGTGGGAATCGGTGCTGTACATGGTCTTTCACTGGATCGCCTTGGCGACATCGTGGAATCTGCTGTCGGGCTACTCGGGGTATTTCTCTTTTGGCCATGGCGCCTTCTTCGGCATTGGCATGTACACGACTGCGGTGCTGGCGACGCGCTTCGACATTCCGTTTCTCTGGACACTCCCTGCCGCGGCGCTGGTGTCAGCGCTGTTCGGCAGCGTGCTCGGCGCGGTGGCGTTTCGGGTCAAGTCGGTGCGGGGTGAAGTCTTCGCGTTGCTGACGCTGGCCGCCACCTTCGTCGTCGCGACCGTCATCGTCAACACGCCCATCGACGGAGGGCCGGGCGTTTATCTCAACGGGGTGGCCGTGCCCGTGCTGGCGCCCACAGCGTCGGGCAGCTTCTACCTGCTGTCGTTGCTCGCGGCGGCCTTGGCGGTGCTCGCCGCCATCGTGGTCTTCTACTCGCGCTTGGGCACCGGCCTCTTCGCGATCCGCGACGACGAAGACGTGGCCGAGGTCATGGGCGTGCCGACCTATCGCTACAAGCTGCTGGCACTGGCTCTTTCGAGCGGGCTGGCCGGGCTGGTCGGCGGCATCCACGCGCTGTTCGTTTCTTACGTGACGACGGCCGACACCTTTGGCATCACGCTGCCGCTCACGGTCGTGTTGATGGCAGTGCTCGGTGGATCGCGGCATTGGGCCGGCCCTGCGGTCGGCGCGGTGGCGATCACCGCGTTGCTGTTCGGCTTTACCTCGGCCGACAACGCGATCGCCGGCAAGGTGGTGCTGGGTCTGGTGCTGATCCTGGTGATCCTGTTCATGCCGCACGGCGTGCTGGGTCGCTGGACGAAGCGCAAGGCGCCATTGCGGCCGGCGGTCATCGCGACAGCGAGGCCGCGATCGACCTTCGCTGTGAACATAGCGTCGACGGATACGGCAAGCGACTTGTTGCTCAGCACGCGCGGCCTCGCGAAATCGTTCAACGGCGTGCAGGCGCTGCGTGGCGTCGATGTCGACGTCCGGCGCGGAGAGATCCTTGGCTTGCTGGGGCCGAACGGTTCCGGCAAATCGACCTTCATCAACGTGGTGAGCGGGCATTACCTCGCCACTGCGGGGCAGGTGAAGTTCGACGAGCGCGAGGTCACCGGCATCGCAGCGCACCGCGTTGCACGCAGCGGCATCGCACGCACATACCAAATACCGCGACCGTTCTCGAACTTGACCGTGCTCGAAAACGTCGCGCTCACCTCCATGTTCGGTGCTGAAGGATTGGGCCGACACGCCGCCGAAGCGCAAGCCTGGCAATGGCTTGCGTTCACCGGCTTGTCGGAGCGCGCCGGCGCCTTGCCCGACGAGCTCAACCTGCACCAGCGCAAGTTCCTCGAATTCGCGCGGGCGCTTGCGGCGCGGCCTCAGTTGCTGATGCTCGACGAGGTGTTGTCGGGCCTCACGCCATCCGAGATCGACGGTGCCGTGGCACTCATCGAGCGCATCCGCGCCGAGGGCACGACGATCGTCTTCGTCGAGCATGTGATGCGCGCGGTGGCTGCGCTTTGCGACCGTATCGTCGTGTTCGATCGCGGCGCGGTGCTCGCGAGCGGCGCGTTCGCCGACGTCATGGCGCAAGCCGATGTCGTGGTGGCGTACCTGGGCAAAGGCATCGACGCCGGCGGCGTAACGCGCGATGACAAACCCGACACTTCGCTGGAGGCGATTCATGCTGCTTGAGATGAATTCGATCCGGGTCGCCTACGGTGCGGCGACCGCGCTGTGGGATGTGTCGCTCTCGGTCGCGGCCGGTGAGTTGCTTTGCGTGGTCGGCCCCAACAGCGCTGGCAAGAGCACGCTCATCAACACCATCGCCGGGCTCAACCGGCTGTCCGCCGGCTCGTACTTTCTGGATGGAAAGGATCTGTCGCGCATGCCGTCGCATCGCTTCTGCTCGGAAGGCATCGCGCTGGTGCCGGAGAGCCGTCGTCTGTTCGGGCAGATGACCGTGCGCGAGAACCTCGAACTCGGCAGCTATGCAGTGCATGCGAAGCCGTACCGGGTGCAGACGCTGGAGCGCGTCTGCGCGTTGTTTCCGATGCTGGTGTCGCGGCTCGCGCAGCCCGCGGGTTCGCTGTCGGGCGGACAGCAGCAGATGGTGGCGATCGGCCGCGCGCTGATGGCGCGGCCCCGGTTGCTGCTGCTCGACGAGCCGTCGCTCGGGTTGGCGCCAAGCGTGGTGCACGACATGTTCGAGGCCATCCGAACCATCCACGCCGAGGGCATGGCCGTGCTGCTGGTCGAACAGAACGTCGGTATGGCGCTGGCGGTGGCCGATCGCGGCGCGGTGCTGGAAGAAGGACGCATCGTGGCCAGCGGAACGCCGACGGAGTTGGCGGGTCGGCCCGAAATCCGGCGGGCCTATCTGGGCGCTGGCGCGGACGGGGATGAGACCCGGTGAGGGGACAGAATCGAGGGATGCATTCATTCAGTTTTCAGACAGTGCGCGCCGTGCGCTTCGCCGCGATGGCATCGGTCATCGGTGTCTTCGCAGGCTGCGCCTCTGCTCCTCCGGTGCCGCCGTCTTCTTCAGCACCGGCAACGATTGCACTGACGCCGACACCAAAGCCTTCGCCCGACGACGCAACGCTCGAACAAGGCTTCGCTCGTTGGGTCGCTGACTTCCGCGCCAGCGCCCGTGCCGCCGGCATCAGCGACGCCACGCTGCGCCTTGCCTTCGACAACGCGCACTACTTGCCGCGCGTCGTCGAACTCGATGGCGCACAGCCCGAGTTCACGCGTGCGGTGTGGGACTACCTCGACAACACGGTGACGCCGCAACGCATCGCGACAGGGCAAGACAAGCTGACGCAGCTCCGCCGCGAAGCCGATGCGGCGGCCGCTCGCTACGGCGTGCCGCCCGCCATCGTGGTTGCGATCTGGGGCATGGAAAGTAATTTCGGCAGCAACTACGGCAGCACCCCGACCATCGATGCGCTGGCGACGCTCGGCTTCGAAGGTCGGCGCGAAGACTGGGCGCGCCGCGAGTTGATGGCGGCGCTGAAGATCCTCGACAACGGCGACATCGACCGCGATCACATGATCGGTTCGTGGGCCGGCGCCATGGGCCAGACTCAGTTCTTGCCCTCCAACTTTTTGGCTTACGCAGTGGATGCAGACGGCGACGGCCGGCGCGACATCTGGGGCAGCATGGCGGACGTGATGTCGTCGACCGCCAACTTCCTGTCGCGTTCGGGCTGGCAAGCCGGCAACCCATGGGGCGTCGAAGTGCAGCTGCCGACAGGCTTCGACTACGGCCGCGCCGACACGTCGGTCCGCCAGCCGAGTGCGCAATGGGCTGCGGAAGGTGTGCGGTCGATGGACGGCCAGCCCTTGCCGGCCATCGACGACAGCACGGTCTTGCTGCCCGCCGGCGCGCGCGGGCCGGCATTTCTTGTGGGGCCCAACTTTCGCGCCATCCTTCGCTACAACAACTCGACCAGCTACGCGCTGGCGGTAGGCCTGCTGTCGCAACGCATTGCCGGTGGCGTGGGTGTTCAGGCGGCGTGGCCGCGCGATCTGCAGTCGCTCTCGCGCAGTCAGATGCTCGCGATGCAGACCGCGTTGAACCAGCGAGCCTTTGCCAGCGGCACACCCGACGGGCTGATGGGGCCAGCCACGCGGGATGGCTTGCGGCGCTACCAGCGCAGCATCGGGCTGCCGGCGGACGGGTATCCGACCATGGAGTTGCTCGGGCGCTTGCAGCAGCCCTAGTCGCCTGGGCCTTCGTAACGCTGCCCCAATGCGATCAGTTCCGGTGTACCGATTACGCCGTTGAGACCGTCGAAATCGAGCATCGCATCGCGCATCGGCGAGTTACTCGCGCCCGTGCCCGGTCAGTGGAACGCTCGACTCCTTCAGCACCCGCAGCACGAAGTGCGACTTGCTGTGCCGGATGCCGGGAATCTTGTAGAGCTTTTCGCGCAGCAGGCGCTCGTAGTCGCGGGTGTCGCGCACGCGGATGCGAATGTAATAGTCGTAGTCACCGGAGACGAGGTAGGCCTCTTGTATCTCCGGAATGGTTGCCAGCACCTTGCCGAATTCATACAGTGTTTCGTCGGTGTGACTCTCCAGCGTGAGCTGCACGATGACCGAGTCGTGGTAACCGATCTTCGACGCATCGATGTCGACGGTGTAGCGCTTGATGACACCCTGCGCCTCGAGCTTCTTGATGCGCGTCCAGCAACTGGTGGGCGACAGGCCGACCTCGGCGCCGATCTCCTGCAGCGTCTTGCGCGAGTCCTGTTGCAGCACCCGCAAGATGGCGAAATCGATCTTGTCAGAAGGATTTTCGGGCGTATCGTCTTTGATGCGAACGGGCTTCATATAAACGGGGCAATGCGGCGTAGAAAAGATGCAAATTCTGCCCGTGTTGCCGAACAATAGGGCGATGAAAACACTGGTCGCCGAAACGCCTTCGCAATCTACGTCGCCATCCGCAGCGTCATCGGCCGCGCCTTACCGTGTGCGCAACGGTGCCGAAGCGCTGCTCGACACGCTCATCGAATGCGGCGTCGAAACGATCTTCGGCTACCCCGGCGGCGCTGCGCTGCCGCTGTACGACGCGCTGCATGGCGAACCGCGCCTGCGCCACATCCTGGTTCGCCACGAGCAAGCCGCCGTCCACGCAGCAGAAGGCTATGCACGCACGACGGGCAAGGTCGGCGTCGTGCTCGTCACGTCGGGGCCGGGTATCGCCAACACCATCAGCGGGTTACTCGACGCGATCAGCGATTCGATTCCGGTGCTGTGCATCAGCGGACAGGTCGCGAGCACCGTCATTGGCACCAACGCCTTCCAGGAAAGCGATGCGCTCGGCATGTCGCGGCCGGTGACCAAGTGGAACCACCAGCCGCGCACGCCTCACGAGATCCCCGAAGTCGTGCGGCGGGCGTTGGAGATCGCATCGTCGGGTCGGCCCGGCCCGGTGCTGATCGACGTGCCGAAAGATGTGCAGTTGATGCCGCTCGGGCAGGCGGCGGGGTTGGGAGAGCGCTTCAGAGCACCTCTAACGCGAGCTGTCGCCTTGCCGCCACGCGGCACGCTGGAGCGCGCAGCCGATCTGTTGTCGACCGCTCGTCGACCTGTCATCTACGGTGGCGGCGGGCTCATCAACGCCGGCCCCGAAGCATGTGCCGCATTCACTCGACTGGTACGCCTGATCGATGCGCCTTGCACGCTCACCCTGATGGGGCTCGGCGCCTTCCCCGCATCCGATTCGCACTTCATCGGCATGCTCGGCATGCACGGCGCGTTGGAGGCCAACCTGGCGATGCACGAGGCCGACCTGGTCGTCTGTGTCGGCGCGCGGTTCGACGACCGCGTCACCGGCAAGCTCGACGAGTTCTGCCCGCACGCCCGCAAGATTCACATCGACATCGACCCCGGCAGCATCAACAAGGTGGTGAAGGTCGACGTGCCAATCGTCGGCGATTGCGGCGCAGTGCTCGATGCACTACTGTCGATGCCGAGCCTCGAAGGGCTGGCACCGGACCGCCTCGCGCCTTGGTGGGCGCGCATCGAACGCTGGCGCGCGGAGCGCTGTTTCGACTTTGCGGAACGCCCCGGCGTCATCCTTCCGCAGCAACTGATGGCGACCTTGCAGACCGCGCTGGAAGGGCGCGATGCCATCGTCTCGACCGACGTCGGCCAGCACCAGATGTGGGCCGCGCAATACCTCAAGTTCGAGCGCCCTGGCCGCTGGCTGACATCGGGTGGTGCCGGGACGATGGGATATGGCGTACCGGCTGCCATCGGCGCGCAGGTGGCGCACCCCGGGGCGCTGGTGGTGTGCGTGAGCGGCGATGCATCGGTGCTGATGAACATCCAGGAACTGTCGACCGCCATGCAGCATGGCACGCCGGTCAAGGTCGTGCTGTCGAACAACGGCTATATGGGAATGGTGCGCCAGTGGCAGGAGCTGAACCACGGCAACCGCCTGAGTCACAGCTGGAACGAGGCATTGCCGGATTTCGTGGCGCTGGCCAAAGCCTTTGGCTGGGGTGCGCGCCGTGTGTCCGATCCGGCTGAGCTAACGGATGCGCTGGCCGAGTGCCTGGCCTGGGATGGGCCGTTCTTTCTCGACGTGCAGGTCGCGGCGCAGGAGAACTGTTTTCCGATGATGCCGTCGGGGCATGGGCATCACAAGGTCATGCTCAGCAAGGACCGGTGGTACGCGGACGACGCGACAACCTGAACAAAACACTGCCGATGCTCAGAAGCCGCCCATCAGCGTCGTCGGGCAACCGAGGTCGACTGAAGAATCGAACGCCACCGGCTGGTTGTTATCGCCCGTCGAGAACAACAGGGTTGCGAATACCAGGCCCATGCAAACTGCGATGGCCATGAACCCGAAGCTGTAGACCAAACCGGCCATCACGAGGGGGCTGAGGAGGAGTGCGATGCGTCTGTACATGCACCAATCATCGGGCGCGCATGCGATCCGGTCCATGATTTAAATCACGGTCGGATCACATGTGTGTCTTGATTGTCAACAGTGAATTCTTTCGACTTACAACGGGCGGGCAGTACGGGCTGAATCAGGCGCGATGCATCGCCCGCGCCGTCGATAGTCAGCGACGGTAGCCATCCCAATCGCCACGATAGCCACGGTCTCCGCGATCACCGCGGTAGTAACCGTCATGGTCGCGATGCTCGCGATGCTCACGGTAGTATCGGCCGCCGTCACGATAGGCAGGCTCGAAGTCCACTTGCGACGGGCCATAGAAACGCGGCGGAGGCGGGCGGTTGTAGAACGGTGCCGGCGGCGCGTAGTAGACAGTTTCAGGCGGGCGCACGCGCATGGGCTGTGCGTCGTAGTAGATCGGGGCAGCGACCGGCGCAGGCCGTGCATACACGGGCGCTGGTTCGTAGTAATTGGGCTCATAAACCGGCGACGGACCGTAGGCCGGTTCGCCGACGACAACGCCCGGCAAATTGATACCCACAGACCACTGCGTCCCTGCATTGGCCAGGGAGGAAGCCATGACACCGGCCACCGCGAGCGAGCCCACGGCAACCACCTTGAACCACATCGAGCTTGAACGAGTCATCGAGATCTCCAACAGGCAAAGACGCCTGTTGATCCAACGCGACGAGCGAGCGGGGCGTGCACTGCGGTTGTGCAAAGCTGGTGTAAACGGCCGCAGTGTTTCGAAGATGATTGCGATATCTACAGCGTGCTGAAACGTGGCGCCGCCTGGGTTTCGACCATGCCCGACGCGTTTCGCGGAAACAGGTTTCGCGAAACATTATGAGGATGGGCGGCAGCCTCTTCGATGCTCAGCACCGGCGCAAAACAGACATCGGTGCCTTCCAGCAGTTCACTCCATGCATCGCGCGTTCGGGTCTTGAACTTCGCATTGAAGCGCGCCTTGAGCGCCGGCCATTTTTCAATCGAAAGCTGCTCGGCCGGGTCGACGTCCATCATCTCCAGCTTGTCGAGCAGCAGCGAATAGAACTGCGGTTCGAGTGCGCCGATGGTGACGAATTTTCCGTCGGCACATTCATAAGTGTCGTACTGCGGCGAATCATGAAAGGCGCTGGGTTGCGTGCCGCCGATCTGGTTGTTGCCATGCAGCCAGTGCACCAGCGTGCCGAGCATCGCAACCATGTCGAGGATCGCGGCATCGACCACGCAGCCGCGGCCGGTGGTGCGTGCGGCGAACACGCCGCTCACGATGCCGAACGCCAGCCCGAGCGCACCTGCCGAATCGCCGACCACCGTCGGCGGCACGATCGGCGGCTGACCTGGCCGAGCCACCAGCGACAGCAAGCCACTCAGCGCGACATAGTTGAGGTCATGCCCCGCGACCGGCGCCAGCGGGCCGGTCTGGCCCCAGCCCGTCATGCGGCCGTACACCAGCTTCGGGTTGCGCACCTTGCATGCATCGGGTCCGAGGCCGAGGCGCTCCATCACGCCGGGGCGGTTGCCTTCGATCAACGCGTCGGCAGTGGCCACGAGGTCCAGCGCTGCTGCAACCGCCTCCGGCTTTTTGAGGTCGAGTACGACGATCTTCTTGTTCGCCCGCAAGGGGTTCACCGCGTCGCCGCCCATACGCTGCACTGCGCCCGCGATCGGTCGGGCAACGACGGTCACGTCGGCGCCGAAAGACGCGAGGATGCGCCCTGCGACAGGGCCCGGACCGATGCCCTCGAACTCAACGACCTTCAGGCCGGTCAGCGGCAAATTCACAGCGTTCATTGAATATTTCTTCAGGTCTTCAGAAAAGGCTCGGTGTCTAGCCGGCGAGGGCTTCGAAGCCCGCCGCCGCAGCCGACAACGCCTTGTCGATGTCCTCCGGTTGGTGCGCGGCCGACAAGAACATGTTGTGTCGCGGGTGGAAATACGCACCGGCGCGCAACGTCGCAGCGCAGAACCTGCGGCCCTTCGCATTGTCCGCGTCGTCGTCGAACAGGACCATCGGCATCTGCACCGGACCGGTCTGGCGGATGCCGATGCCGGCTTGATCGGACAGCTTGGCGAGGCCGTCGCGCAGCCTCTGGCCCATCGCGACGAGGTGCGCGATGGTGTTCGATGCCTTCGTCTCTTGCAGCGTGGCGATGGCCGCGGCCATGGGCGGTGCCTCGCACCAGAAGGAGCCGGTGACGTAGATGCGTCCTGCGCCTTCGCGGAACCGCTCGTTGCCGGTGACGGCCGCGAGCGGGTAGCCGTTGGCGATGCCCTTGCTGAACGCGCTGAGGTCGGGGCGCACGCTCAACGCTTCCCAACTGCCGGCCGCATGCAGCCGGAAACCGGCACGTACGTCGTCGAGGATCAACGCGGCATCGGCGGCGGTCGCTGCGGCGCGCAGGGCCTTTGCAAACTCGATCGTCGGCATCTCCTGGTCGCGGCCGATGTCGTGGCGGAAGGCCGTGACCAGGATCGCGGCGAGATCCGTTCCCGCTTCTTGCACCGCTGCGTTCAGGCTGGCGATGTCGTTGTACTGGTACTGGATGACATGGGCGCGGTCTTCGGTCGTGACGCCCACCAGCGAGGGCGAGCACCAGGGCACTGCCCCGTGGTACGAGCCCTGCGCCACGAGGATCTTGCGGCGGCCGGTGCCGGCGCGTGCGATCGTGACGCAGGTGGTGGTCGCATCGGTGCCGTTCTTCTGGAACATGGCCCAGTCGGCGTGGGCGATGCGATCGACCAGCGTTTCGGCCAGCTCGACCAGTGCAGGGGCAGGGCCGTTCATGCTGACCCCCAATGCGGCCTGCCTTTGGTAAGCAGCATCGACGCCCGCATGGTGATGGCCGAGCAGCACGGGGCCCCAGCTGCACATCAGGTCGACGTATTCGCGGCCATCGACATCCCACACATGGCAGCCTGTGGCGCGGGCGAAAAACTGTGGGTAACCCTCCGGCAATGGAGCGGCGTTCTGGTGGCCGTACATGCCACCGGGGATGACCTGTTTGGCGCGAGCGCGTAGAGCGAGATCGATCTCACCGTCATGTCGTTGATTCATGTCGTAGCTCCTTGCTGCACCGCAGCGTATATATGATATATCACGTCGGTGAGAAATTCTGGTATGAGGTCTGACGTGAGGTGGTGTCGCATGTCGGTCTTCTGACCGGCGTGCGGTCAGTCGCGCAGTCGGTCTTCCGGTGAAGCCGCAATGGGCGCGGCAGTCATGAACGAGGCCGTTGCGGGTGGTGCAGTCACCGGTTCGTACAAGTGGCAAGCGGCTTCGTGTCCCGGCGCCAAGGCCTTGAGTTGCGGCACTTCATTTCGGCAGCGCTCGAATGCATGCGGACATCGCGTATGAAAAGTGCACCCGGTCGGCGGGCTCGACAGACTCGGCAATTCGCCTCGTACGTTGGCTGCCAGTCGATGGCGTGGATCGGGCCGCGGAATGGCTTCGAGCAGCGTCTGCGTGTACGGATGCTTCGGCGTGGCGTAGAGCGCGGCGCGCGGCGCGACTTCGACGATGGCACCTGCGTACATTACGGCGACGCGGTGCGAGATGTTGCGCACGACAGCCAGGTCGTGCGCTATGAAGAGGTAGCTCAGCCCGAAGGCCTCTTGCAAGTCGATCAGGAGGTTGACCACCTGCGCCTGCAGCGAGACGTCGAGGGCGGACACCGGCTCGTCGCAGACGATGAATTCCGGCTTGAGCGCCAGCGCACGAGCGATGCCGATGCGCTGCCGCTGCCCACCGGAAAATTCGTGCGGAAACCGATCGCCGCATGAGCGCGGCAGGCCGACGGTGTCGAGCAGTTCCTGAATGCGAAGCTGCCGATCGTGACGTGTGCGGCCGCCGGCCACGTCGATCGGCTCGGCGATCGCATCGCCGATTCGCATACGCGGATTCAGTGAACCCTGCGGGTCTTGAAAGACGAACTGCACGCGCTTGCGAACGCGCGCCAGAGCCTGTTGCGCGTTAGTGCCGGTGATCTCTTCATCGAACAAACGGACGCGCCCCGATGTCGCCGGGATGAGTCCGACCAGCATGCGACCGGTGGTCGACTTGCCCGAGCCCGATTCGCCGACCAAACCCAGCGTTTCGCCGCGCGCAATGTCGAAGCTCACTTGACGCACGGCGCGAAGCGTGCGCGCCGGCGTTCCGGCTTGGCGCTTGAGCGCGAACGTTTTCTCGAGGTCGCGCACCGTGACGATCGCATCGGGCGCAGTTGCGTCTTGGGTCATGGGATGACTGCCTGCTGGCTCTTTGAGATACCTACCGGCACGCCTGCATCTGCACCGCTGGCCGCCAGACGCGGCGGGCAGCGACTCCATCGCATGGACGATGCCGGGAGCAGGGCGGGCGGGATTTCGTGGCACACGGGCAACGCCTCCGGGCAGCGCGGGCTGAAGCGGCAGCCCGGAATGTGCACTGAAGGATCGGGGATGCTGCCGGCAATCGACTTCAGCCGGCCGGGCTCGCCATCCAGCCGTGGAATGGCAGCCAGCAGGCCGTCGGTGTAGGGATGCAGCGGCTTGCCGAAAAGGTCCAGAACAGGGGCCGACTCAATCACCTGGCCGGCGTACATCACCACCACGCGATCCGCGAACTGCGCAATCACCCCGAGGTCATGCGTGATGAGGATCACCGACATATCGAGCTCCGACTGCAGCTCTTTAAGCAGCTGAAGGATCTGAGACTGGATCGTGACGTCGAGTGCAGTGGTCGGCTCGTCGGCTATCAAAACCTTGGGTTGGCAAGCAATGGCAATGGCGATGACGACGCGCTGGCGCATGCCGCCAGAGAGACGGTGCGGGTAGTCGTCGATGCGCCGGGCTGCATCCGGAATGCGCACCAGCCCCAGCAGCTCGATCGCCCGCTTGCGCGCCGCCGCTGCGGTCAGCCCCTGATGCAGACGCAGCGGCTCGATGATCTGGTCGGCGATGGTCAATACGGGGTTCAGCGACGACATCGGGTCCTGGAAGATCATCGCGATCTCGGCACCGCGGATGCGCCGCATCTGCGGCTCGGGCAGCTTGAGGAGATCGCGATCGTTGAAGACGATGGTGCCGCTGGAGATCCGGCTCGTCGCACGCGCGTGCAGCCGCAAGATCGACAGCGCACTGACGCTCTTGCCACTGCCCGATTCGCCGACAATGCCAAGGCACTCGCGCCGGCCGATGCTGAAGCTCACGTCGCGAACGGCGGAGACCCATCCATCGTCACCACGGAACTCCACGGTCAGGTTGTTGACTGCGAGCACGGGCAGTTCGGGTTGCCCCATCGGTTTCGGCACCACCTCAGGCCTCCACTTTCAGACGCGGGTCGAGCACGTCGCGCAGACCATCGCCCAGCAGGTTCATGCCCAGCGCAGCAAGGCTGATGGCCAAGCCCGGAAACAACATGATCCACCATGCCTCGATCGAATAATCACGGCCTTCCGCGATGATGTTTCCCCAACTCGGCGCTGGCGGCGGCGGGCCGATGCCGAGAAAGCTGAGCGCGGCTTCGGCCAGGATGGCGTAAGCAAAGACGAAGGTCAGCTGCACCACCAGCGGCCCCATGCAGTTGGGCAGGATGTGCCGGAAGATCATGCGCAGATGGCCGGCGCCCGACAGGCGTGCCGCTTCGACGTATTCCATCTCGCGAATCACCAACGTCGAGGCGCGCGTGATGCGGGCCGTGCGCGGTATGTAAGCCACGGTCAGCGCGACGATGACGCTGGTGGTCTGCGGGCCGAGCGCTGCGCTGATGCCGATGGCAAGCAGGATCGCAGGGAACGCGAGCAGCGCGTCCATGAAGCGCATCAGCGGCGAATCGAGCCGCCGGAAGTAGCCGGCAGCAATGCCGATGAAGGCGCCGACGATGCCCGACGCCAGCGCCACCGAGAGCCCGATGAACAACGACAGCCGCGCACCCTGCAGCACGCGCGTCAGCATGTCGCGGCCGAACATGTCGGCGCCGAAGAGCATCGTGCTCGATGGCGGCTTGAAGCGGTTGCGCATGCGCATGGCAGTCGGGTCGAGGCCGGTGAGCATCGGGCCGAAGATCGCGGCCAGCACCAGCAGCGTGATGATGACCAGGCCGATCACGAACGAGCGGTGCTTGAAGAGTTTGCGAACCAGCCGCAGCTTTCGCCGGGGCGCGAGCAACTGCGCGGGGCCTGCCGGCTGTGCGTTGCCATTGGATGTCGACAGCACCGCCGCCTCAGTCATAGCGCACCCGCGGGTCGACCAGCGTGTAGGCCAGGTCGACACAGACATTGACGAGCACGAAGGCGAAGCCCAGCAACAGCATCGTTCCCTGGATCAGTGGGTAGTCGCGCGCCATGATCCCTTGCACCACCAACCGCCCGATACCGGGAAGCGCGAACACCTGCTCGATGACGACAGAACCACCGATGAGCAGCGACAGGATGATGCCGCTCACCGTGACCACCGACATCAGGGAGTTCCGAAAGGCATGTTTGCCGATCGTCACCCACTCGTTCAGACCCTTGGCGCGCGCGGTGCGGATGTAGTCCTGGTCGAGCACGTCGAGCATGCTGGAGCGCGTCATGCGTGCAAGGTAGCCGATCTGGAACAGCGCGAGGATGGCCGCCGGTTGCACCATCGATCGCAGCCACGGGCCGAAGCCTTGCGACAACGGCGCGTAGCCCGAGGAGGGCAACCAGCGCAACTCCACCGAAAAGACGATGACCGAGATGATCGCGATCCAGAAGCTGGGGATCGACACGCCGATGAGCGCGACGCCCATCACGGCCGAATCGATCCAGGTGTTGCGGTAGTAGGCCGCGATGATGCCGAGCGCGATGCCGACCGGCACCGTGATGGCAAAGGCCAGCAGCGCGAGCGACAACGTCACAGGCAGCCGGGCGATCACCGCGCTGAACACGCCCTGGTTCAGCATCAGCGACTGCCCGAAATCGCCGCGTGCCAGATTGCCCAGCCAGGCGATGAGCTGCTCCCAGATCGGACGATCGAGTCCGAGCTGATGACGCAGCTTGTCGATGGCTTCGGGCGATGCGTCCGGGCCGGCCATGACCACCGCTGGGTCGCCCGGCAGCATGTGCATCAAGACGAACGCGAGTATCGCGACCAGGAGGATGACCGGAATCGCCTGCAGCAGCCGGAAGATGACGTTGCGCGCCACCGTTACTTCAGGCTGACGTTCCAGAAGCGCGGCAGATAGAAGCTCGCGAAGTTATCGACCTTCTTCTTGTTGAAGGCGTTGATCGTGCCCATGTCGACGATCTTGATCATGTAGGCCTGTTCGAGCACCTGCTTCTCGATGACGTCCCAGGCTTCCTTGCGTTTGCCAGCGTCCAGCGAGGTGTAGAACTTTTCGTAAGCGGCATCGAGGACAGCGTCGTTCTTCACCTGCGGGAAGGTGTAGAACATCGTGCGCCACTGCTGCGGGCCGAGCAGTGGGTTCGAGCAGAAGCTGGTGGTCGACACGTTCCATGTCCCGGTGCCGCGCTGCATGTTGCTGGCGTTGGTGGTCCAGTCGACCACGTCGACATTGACGTTCATGCCGGCCGCCTTCATCAACTCCGAGAGCACGAGGATCGAGGTGCGGAAGTTGGGGTAGTTCGACGTCGTTTGCAGCGTGATCGGCTCGTTCTTGTAGCCGGCTTCGGCCAGCAGCTTCTTGGCTTTGTCCGGGCTTTTCTGGTCGTAGTAGACCTTCATCTTGTCGCCCTGGTAGTACGGGCTGAACGGGTACACCAGCGAGTGGTTCATCTTGGCGATCTGGCCGGTCGCGGTCGAGATTTCTTCGACATCGACCACCGCGTTGATGGCCTGGCGGATCTTCGGATTGGCCGTCGGCCCTTGCGAGCTGTTGACGATGAAGACCTGCATGCAATACGGGAACACCGTCTGCGTCTGGATGTCCGGGTCGCTGGCAAAACGCTTGGCGAGTTCGGGCGGAATACTGGCCGCGACGTCGACATCGCCTGCCTGCAGGGCGGCGACGCGGGCGTTGGCTTCTGGGATGAATCGGTAGCGCACCGAGTCCACGTATGCAATGCGCCGGCCGGCATAGCCGTCGAGACCCTTGTAGCTTTCGTTGGGGGTGTAGCCGTCGAAGCGTTCGAGTACCAGGTGGCTGTCCTTGGTCCACTCGCCCAACTTGAACGGGCCGCTGCCGATCACGTCGGCACCCCGCGCCGGCTTGTCTTTTTGCGAGGCCGGCAAGATGACGAACGGATACACCGGGCTCTTCAGGATGTCGACGAAGACCGAGTTGGTCTTGTTGAGTTTGACGATGAACGTTTCGGCGTCGGGCGCTGTCGCGCTGGCCACGTCGCTGAAGATCACCGCGTTGGGGCTGATCTTGCGATAGCGCTCGAAAGACGCGAGCACGTCGGCAGAGGTCAGGACGCTGCCGTCATGAAACTTCACGCCCTTGCGGATCTTGAAGGTGAAGGTCTTGGCGTCGTCTGCAATGGTGTAGCTCGACGCGATCATCGGTCGCGTCTCGTAGTTTTCGCCCACGGTGATGAGCGCGTCGTACAGGTGATGGATCACCTCCAGCTCGACCGCGCTGCTCGATACGTAAGGGTCCAGCGTGCCCGGCCCCGACACATAGGCATAGCGCAATTGGCCACCCTTTTTCTGTGCGAAGACCGGCATGTTCGCCGCAGCTGCAAAGAGTGCGGCAATGGCCGCGGCAGTCACCAACTTCTTGAAGATCGTGCGAACGGACATGCATGCTCCTTAGGTGAAGAGAGAATCAATTTATATGATATATCGCCAAAGCGCCATCACTTGCAAGCGACGTTCCAACGCAGTTCAGGTTTTGTCGGTGAAGCGCTTCAGCACGTTGCGGGTGATCTTGCTCGTGAAGAACTCGTTGCGCTTCAATCCCATGATCCATTCGCAGGTGCCCGCGGTGACGACTTCACCCTTGCCACGCGGCATGTGTACCAGCATCCCAGAACCGTATCGGGCCTTGGCCAGCGACTCTTCGGATTGATCGCCATAGAGCGACATCGACGCGCCCCGCATGTCGCTTTCGCCGAGGTAATAGCGGTAGCCTTCCTCGGCGAACATCGACTCGACCTTCAGTGCGGGCGACATTGCCAGGATGGAGACGCTCGCCGGTGCGCCGTCTTCGCCGGTCGGGTAGGGCAGGCCGTAGCGAAAGGTGTAGTCGAGCCCATCGACCTCGTACGAAAAGATGTTGGCAGACGCACCGAAGATGTCGCCGTAACCCAGTTGCGTGCCTTCGAAAACCCAGTGGTCTTCCCGGTACACGGTAAAACCCTTGGAGCCGCGCGGCGCGAAGCCGCCCCACGATGCGTAGATGCCTTGCAAGCCGTTGACACCGACCGTCGTCGCGCCCGGCCAGTTCACCACCTTGCTCTCCCATGCGCAGGTCAACAGGTGTTGCTTGTCGGTGCCATACACAGGGTCTTCGGCGTAGCGGGCCTTGTAGCAAACCTGGCGCGTGCCGTTGTCTTCGAGCCGAACCTGCCACATGAAATTGCCGCCGAAGCGCGCGAGCGAGCCTCCTTCGTCGACGAAGCGGTCGATGCGCGTGCGCATGTCATGCGTCCAGTATTCGTCGTGACCGACGATGACCACCGCCTTGTAGCGGTCCAGGATCTCGGGCCGGTAGTGCAGGTCGGTCTGCGTGATCATGTCGAAGGCGATGCCTTCGCGCTCGGCCCAGGTCACGAAGTGGCGGTCGTACTGCGCCCATCCGGACGCTGCGAAGAAGTATCCGTAGCCGTAGCTCCAGGCCCAGTCTTTCGGGTGATAGCGTGGGGCAGTCAGCGGGTCGGGAACCGGCTCGGCGCAGATGCGCGGTGCGCCTTCGGGCAACCACACCATGCCGCGCGTCCAGGGGCGCAGCAGGCTCAGTTCCGGCGACGCCGAGTTCTGGTCGGCGCCATCGACACCGATGTAGCTGCTGGCGCCGCCCCAGTCGTTGTAGGCCATCCATGTCGACGTCGGCAAGATCATCAGCAACTTGGCGGTCTGCGTTTTTTCGGTCGGGCGCACGACGAAGAAATGATGCTGCACGTAGCGTCCGCCGTCTGGCCGGATGCAGGTCGAGATGATCTTGTAGAAGCCGGAGCGGGCGTCCGCTGGAATGGTCCAGCGCAGGCTTTCGGGCCATTGGCATCCGGCCTTGTAGGCGTCTTTAGGGGCGGCATGGAACACGCCGGGCAAGTCGTCCTGCTTGAAGACGGTTTGCGGTTCCAGGCCATCGAGCACCACTTCGAGCATCCAGACCGGTGCATAGGTGCTGCTGTGGAACGTGACTGTGTCGCCCGGATCGTACGAAATCGCATCGGTGTACGTGTGCACCTCGGGCCACGCCGGATCTTCGCGCGGGCCGTCGTACCAGCGCCGATCGGACCACCCGCTGTCCGCGTACATCGGACCGATGCTCGGCTGCCCCATGTTGATGGCACGGATGCTGCGACGGTCTCCGTCTGCGCGTTGACCGAAGGAGTTGACTCGCTTCGGTGGAGTGGAAGAGTCAGGCGTTGGGGCTGCCGGGTCGGGTGCGTCGCTCAAGGTCATGCTCCTGAAGAGATAGCCCGCAGGTTATATGATATATCCGGTGGAGCGCAAGAGGTTTGAGCCGGAGCTTTGTTCAGTCTGCCGGAACCATCGCGGTGCGGGTCGAGGCTGCTGCGATCACATCCCAGTCGTAGTGCATCGGCACCATCTTGCATTGCGACCAAGCCGCGTGCTGGTCGGCGTAGTGCGGACTTTCGGGTTGACCTGAGACGCCGCCAAAAACGATCCACTTCGAGTTTTCCCAAGCGCCAACGTCGAACACATAGCGTGCGACCGCCCCGTAAAGCGCCTTCAAACCTCCTGTCGACAGGCTGCCGTTGGCCATCACCGTGTCGTTGTCGCCGCCGACTTGCGCGCCGGGCGGATTCAGCTGCGCAGCGGCCTCCGGGAACTGCGCGGCGAGCGGATGAGACAGTGCTGCCGTGTGGTGTTCGCCCCAGGGGCGACCATCGAAAATCCGTGCTGCGCGAGCCAGCGCTTCTGCGAAAGCGTCTGACCACTGCGCGCCACCGAGCAACGAACGGTCGTCGGTGCGGAGCAGGTTCGGCAACGTCCACCAGAGCTGATTGACCGGCACAACGCCGGGAGGAACTTGGGTGAACGGATCGCTCTTGGTAGCATTCAATCCTGAGCGCTCGAGCAGCACGCCCGCCAATTCCCAACGCATCGCCGCATAGGCCGCAGCCGCGACCGAGTCGGCCGTCATGCGTGCGTCCCAGTCGACGATCAAAGCCTGCATCCTGCCGGCCTCGGCGGGTTGTGGCGCCAAGTCGCGCAGTCGTTGTTGGAAAAGGGGCGCGGTCAGGCTGAGCACGTCGCCGTGCATCGCGGCCATTTCGTCGACTGTTGCGGTAGGCAAAGCGGCGAGTCGTGTCTCTAGCCGACGGGCGCGATAAGAGGGGTGGCAGTCCGTGCAGAAGTAGTGGCGGTCTCCCGGTTGCTCCGCAACGAAGCGGTTGTTGGCGGTGGCGAGGTAGCCGCGTGGCGGGTCGAACGTTTTGGGCATGTGGTCCCAGGGGATCTCACCTTTCCAATCGTATTCGCCAGTCCAGCCCGGCACGGGCAGCCAGCCGTTGAGGCGAGGGCGATGCGGCACCATGGCGCGCACCAGATGACCGATGCGGCCACCGACATCCGCGGCAACCAGGTTGTGATCGATCAGGCCCCAGCCGCGGGTCGCTTCGAACAGCGCATCGACCGTTTGGGCCTTGAGCATGCGTGGCAGGCAGTCGAAGGATCGGTCGGAAAGGGCGAATTGAACCGACCGCAATGCGATGGCGCTGCCATTCGTGGGGGAGCCGGCAACGATCGGCCCATGTCGGGTCTCGACGATATCGATGGTCACGGGCTCGGCGCCACGCACCGTGATTACCTCGGTGCGAACGGTGGTGCTTAGCCACTCGTCCTTGTAGCGGTAGAGCGAACCACCGTCCTTGAATTGCTCGACGAAGAGATCGTGTATGTCGGCGAAGGCGTGGGTCACGCACCAGGCCACACGGCCGTTGTGGGCAAAGTGCGGGTAGCCCGGCACGCCCGGCACGGTGAGGCCGATGACATCGAATTCATCGCAAGCCAGATGCGTTTGCACGTACATGCCAGGCATCTCGAACTGACGGTGTGGGTCGCCCGCCAGCAGCGGCCGGCCGGAGGCGGTGCGCGATGGCCCGACCACCCAGTTGTTGCTGCCGCCGCCAGTCGCATCCGATGCACCGAGCTCGGCGAGCGCCTCGATGGCCGGTGCGAGGTCTTGCAGGCTGGCGATCCAGCGCGCGGATTCGGCGCCGGGCGGGATGCAGAGGAGGTCGCCATGGCCATTCTCATCGCCATCGTCGTAGCGCAGCTTGGCGATGTCGTCGGGGCCGATAGCGCCGAGTGCCGCCGCGCGCCACAGCTTGAACCACACCGAGCCCATCAGGAAACCGCGGTAGCGCATCACCGCGATGCTGTGCCACGGTTCCCACTGTTCAGGCGCGGCGCCAAGCAAGCCGTATTCCATCGGCAGCGGGTGACTTTCGGCGAGGTATGCGTTCACGCCTTCGGCGTAAGCATCGAGCATGGCGCGTGCATCGGAGCCGAGTGCAGCGTAGTCGGCTTGCGAGGCGCGGCTGCCGCCGAGTCGTCGCGCCAATGCATCGGCCGCCACGGCAGAAGGGCCGGCCCACTCGGCCCAGCGACCGGCCATCTTCAGACGCGTCGCATCCATTTGCCAAAGGCGGTCTTGCGCGTGCACGTAGCCTTGCACGAAGAACGCATCGTGGCTGCTGCCGGCGCGAATGTGCGGGATCGACCACGCGTCTCGCCAGACTTCGGCCGGTGCTGTCAAACCTTGAATTCGAAGCGTGCTGGGGGCGGCTTGTTGCATGATATATCCCTGTCAAATACTCAAAAAAACGGAACGCCTGCCATGGGAAGAGCTTCTGCCGGACTCGCGTCGCCACAGCCTCACGTCCGCTCGATCGGACGTGAAAGCCTCACGACCCAGGTCTACGACGAACTCCGCGCCGGCCTGATGGAAGGCCGGTTCTGGCCCGGCTATCGCTTCAAGATTCGTGACCTCGCGGTCGCGATGAACGTGTCTGAAACACCATGCCGCGAGGCCTTGATGCAACTGGTGCGAGAGCGCGTGCTCGATATGGACGCGGGTCGATCGATCTGCGCCGCACCGCTCACATTGGCGCAATACCTCGAGCTGCGTTCGATCCGCCTCAAGCTCGAAGGCATGGCCGGCGAAGCCGCGGCGCGCAACATCACGCCCGCACAACTGCGTGAAATCCAGGACCTGCATAAAGCGTTGATCAAGGCGCAGGACGACCACGACTGGCCCGCTGCCGTGCGCGTGAACTGGCAGTTTCATCACGCGGTCTATGCGGCCGCGGCAATGCCTGAACTGCTCGCGTTGATCGAAGGCATCTGGCTGCGCAACGGCCCGATGCTCAACCTGCAGTACCCGGACGCTGCTCCCACTTACGACGGCGAGCATCAACATCTGGCCATCATCGACGGGCTCAAGAAGCGCGACCCGGCCAAGGTGCGCGCGGCCATCAAAGCCGACACGATCGAAGGCGGGAGAAAGTTCGTCGCGCTGCTCGAACGCATCGATCGCGGTGAAGCGCCGTATCCGCAGAACCAGGCCGAGCAGGCATTGCCGACACGGGCGAGCAGCGCTACACGCAAGGTGGCGGTGGCGAAGCGCTGAAACCAGAGCGGCGCACATTGCGGGCACCTGTCAGCCGGCCATCCGCGCGCGCCCATAGACCTTGTAGCGCTCATGCACCTCCTGCATTTCCGCGTCGCTCAACAGCGTGGGCGCGCCGAGTTGCAGCGTCATCCAGTAGTGGCGCGCGAGTGTCTCCAGCTTGATGGCGGTGGTGACAGCGGCAGGGAGGTTCGCTGCGCGGCTGAGCATGCCGTGGTTCGATAGCAAGCAGGCGGTGCGACCTTCGAGCGCCACGACTGCATTGCTTGCGAGCGCGGCCGACCCGAAGGTGGCGTAAGGCGCGCATCGAATGCTGTTGCCGCCGTAACCCGCGACCATGTAATGAAAGGCAGGGATGTCCATGCGTTGGCAGGCGAGTGCGACGCAGGCGTCCGAGTGCGTGTGAACGACAGCGTGCGTCTCCGGGAAGTGCCGGTAGATCTCGGCATGCATCTGCCATTCGCTCGACGGCACGCCAGCGCTTCGCTCGCGGCCATCGAGGCCAAGCTCGACAAGACTCGCAGTGTCGATGCGCGCTGCGTCGATGCCTGTTGGTGAAATCAACAAGCCGTCGCTGCCGCGGCGCACGCTGACGTTGCCGCTGCTGCCACGGTTGAGGCCTTCTCGGTCGAGTCGAAGATAGGCTTCGACAATTTGCTCGCGGTCGGTCATGCGGGTTGCTCCGCGGCAGTGGCAGCGGACACGACCGGCCCGCCGCTTGCCATGCGGTCGAGCGCCACCTCGAATGCGTCGAGGCCGGCCAGCTTGCCGGACTTCAGGCACACCACGAGCGGGTCAGACGATGAGTTGGTCGAAGTCGAAGTGACATCCAGTGCCAGCGGCAACGATGGCCCGGCGAACGGACCGACCTGCAGTCGATCGATGCCGAGATGCGCCAGCACAGCGCCCGATGTTTCGCCACCCGCAATCAAAAAACGCCGCGCGCCTCGTGCGCGCAATCCGCTCGCGATGCGCCCGAGCAAGTCTTCCGCCGATGCCGCAAGGCGTGCGACGCCGAACTCGGCCTGCAACAGTGCGACATTGGCCGGCGTGTCCGATGTCGACACGGCGATCGGTCCGTCCGACATGCGCGCCTCTGCCCATGCCAGTGCGGCGCCGACAACGTCATCGCCGCGGACGTGTGCTTTCAAGTCGAGTGCCAGAACAGGATGCGAGCGCGCAAAGACTTCGAGCTGACGTCGCGTTTGTTCGGCGCAACTACCGACCAGAACGACGCCGTGGCCGCGCACTGGCGGCAAATCATCGGGCGCGCGCCGGTTGTCGAGCCAGCCGAGCTGGCGCCAAAGGGCAGGGTAGTGCGCGGCAAGCGACGAGCCGCCCGTCATCAACGGCCAGTGCACCGTGGCCTCGGCCAGATGCGCAAGGTCTCGATGATCGGCCGCATCGGCGATGGCGCACGCTATGCCTTCGCTGCGGAGCATGGCGACGCGCTGCGCGATGGCGGCTGCGCCGGCGCGCACATCGATATGGCTGATCAACCCGACGCGCTGGGTCGTCTGCCGTTGCAGCACCCGCACGAGGTCCGGATCGGTCATCGGCGTGACGGGGTCGTCCTTCTTCGGCGATTCGCTGACCAGGCGATCACCGACGAAAAGATGGCCCTGGAAAACAGCGCGCTGGTATTCAGGAAAGGTCGGGCAGCACGCGGTGAACTCGCTGCCCGTTTGCGCCATGAGCACCTCGATACACGGCCCGATGTTGCCCGTGTCGGTGGAGTCGAAAGTGGCGCAGTACTTGAAGAAGAGTTGGCGGGCACCAGCCGTGCGCAAGACCGAGGCGCCGGCTTCGAACAGCGCGCGCGCTTCGGCTGCGGGCGCGATGCGCGTCTTTTGCGCGATCACGACGGCGTCTGAGGTGCCGATCGAATGGGCGGAGCTGGCCGAGGTTGCAAGCAACGTCGATACGCCTTCCGCGACGAGCATCGCAGCGAGTTCGAGGCCGCCGGTGAGGTCGTCGGCTAGTCCACCAAGAATCATTCGGAGCGCTCCTGGTTGGGAACTGCGGATACGGGGTGCTAAGACGGCAAGACGTCGAAGAATGCGTCAATAAAATATATCATATATGACGATTTTTGCCGCATGGCAATCTGCTGCGCCGGCACTGTCGTGACGAGCGCACGGAGGGCGCACACGCGATCTCCGCCGCTGTTCTTGAGCAATCGCGTCTCAGGGGTGACCCGCGATTGACTAGAGGGTCGATCGATCGTTTAGACAGGCATCTAGATTACGACGTTAGCGCTAATGCCTTACACGCAAACTCGGCACCACCAGCAAGATGTGAAACCTTCACATGACCGCCAGCTGAGCGAACTACTATGCGCCGCGAACCGTTTGTCGAAAACCACTCAGGAGGAAGCGAGCCCCCCGATGCGCCCGCAGTTGGAAGCCGGCACTCTTCGGTACAAGCGCAATGGGATTTGGTAGAGCAAGCCTTTCATCGTGACTTCGGTGGTCGTGCTGCCGCAGGCGAGCAGTGGGAAATGATCGATCGCGCATTTCGTCGGGATTTCGGTGAAGTCGCTGCCAGGAAGATCTTGAGCGGCGAGGCGCCCCGGCCGGCACGCACGCCCGTCGGCTCGGAGTCGTGTGCGAACACGGTTGATTCAACGGCATCCAATCGCAGCACAAACGGAGAGCTTGCGTCACTGCAGCCAAAGCCTCTGTCCGTTGAAGCGCGACGCACGGAGGACCGGTCAGAAGCACCTTTCGCGAGGCAAGTCGCGCTAGGCGGCCTGCTGCCGGGTCGGCAACCCATCTTTCTTGAACCGTTCGAGCCGCCCAGTGGAGAACTCGATCCAAGTAAAGGACGAATGTGGTTTTCCGCTCCAGCCTTGTTAGCGGCGGGCTTCTTTGCGAGTGCAGTCGCAGCCGCATTTTTTGCGTTTTGGGGCGCGAATCCACGTTCGGACCGAGACCTGTCCCGGGCTGTCACAAGCGTCGACGCTACGGCCGTGACCCCAGCCAATCAGAGCTTGCCTGCACCAGCTGGGCAACTGCTGGCACCCTCCCTCGATCCCGTTGGTGAGCCACGCAAGGCTTCACCGGAACAGAGTCAAATTACGCAGAACACAGCGTCACCTCTGGACCTGAAAGCCATTCCTCCGACATCCGATCGCTTGCCCGGGCGTGCCAACGCGCCGCCATCTGTAAACAGCAAGGGTTCGACCGCTTATGCGCAAGGGCAGGCCCACAGTTCCACAACGTGGGCCGGACAGAGCACGAGCCATGTGACCGGGAGGAATGATTCCCCTGCCAGCTTCTCCTCGGATGCAACGTCTCGGCGACCGGAACCTCTACGGAGTAATGACGACCGCATTCCCTCACCTCGGCCGCCCGTCGTCATGCCCACTGTCTCTCCGGCAGTGTTGGCAGTCCGCACGCCCCAGCGCCCCGAGCCTTTTCGGGAATCCTGTGATTTTGTGAGGCGCGTGCTTGGAGACTCGCGCTGCATGGATCACGTTGGCCTACCAGCATCAGGCGGACCTTCTCCCAGCGGCTCTGCAGCTGTTACTCCATCCGGCGGAGGCTCTTCAGGATCGTCGGTAGTTTCTGCAGCATCCGCCAGTGGAAGCAGTTCTGCGAGCAGTGCGTCGAGTGCTGGCGTAGGTGGCGGAGCAGGCGCGGGAGCAGGAGCAGGCGCGGGAGCAGGAGCAGGAGCAGGAGCAGGAGCGGGGGGATCTGGCGGGGCTGGACCTAGCGGTGGGGCTGGCGCAGGCGCAGGCGGTTCTGGCGGTGGGGCAGGCGCAGGGGGTGGCGGATCGGGTGGTGGTGCTGGCGGAGCTGGCGCAGGGGGTGGCGGATCGGGTGGTGGTGCTGGCGGAGCTGGCGCAGGGGGCGGCGGATCGGGTGGTGGTGCTGGCGGGGCAGGCGCAGGGGGTGGTGGATCGGGTGGTGGTGCTGGCGGGGCAGGCGCAGGGGGTAGCGGGTCAGGCGGCGGTGCTGGCGGTGGAGCTGGCGCAGGGGGCGGTGGGTCAGGCGGCGGCGGTGGAGCAGGTGGCGGTGCTGGCGGGGCTGGCGCCGGGGGTGCTGGCGCAGGCGGCGGTGGATCTGGTGGCGGAGCTGGCGCAGGGGGCGGTGGGTCAGGCGGCGGCGGTGGAGCAGGTGGCGGTGGCGGGGCAGGCGCAGGGGGTGGTGGCGGTGGCGGCTCCGGTGGAGGTGGTGCCGGCGGGCGCTGAAGCGCCCCTTGGGTCATAGCGTTGTCGTGACCCGGTGTTGGGGATGTCGTCGACGTGGAAGTGCGAGCCTGTCCTAAATTTTGTGTTCGAGGCATAGCATGACGACAAGGAGCATGTATGCCGGTGAGCAAGACGAAGCTGAAGAACGCGGCGATTGCCGCGAAGATGGCGGCGCTGCCGTCAATTCCCAAGGAACTGGTTGACCAGTTCGTCTCCGGTCCCATGACCGGTGAGGCCGTCAACGAAGCGACGGCCGCGTTCAAGAAGGCGCTCATCGAGCGCGCTCTGGGCGCCGAGATGTCGCACCACCTGGGCTACCCCAGCGGCGCGAGCAAACCCGAAGCGAGCAGTGGCAACCAGCGCAATGGCAAGAGCGCCAAGACCGTTCTGGCCGGCGATGGCCCGCTGCGCATCGAGGTGCCCCGTGACCGCGAAGGCTCGTTCGAGCCGGTGCTCATCCCCAAGCACGAGAGGCGCTTCACCGGTTTCGACGACAAGATCGTGGCCATGTATGCGCGCGGCATGACAATGCGCGAGATCCAGGGGTTCCTGCTCGAGAGCTACTCGGTGGAGGTCTCGCCGGAGTTCATCAGTTTGAATCGCCCCGGTTTTGAACTGACCCCCAGAAGTTGGACATTGTGATCCCGCCGATCAGGCGGTGTTTCTCAACCGGTATTGAACCGGGCTAAGCCCTTTCAATCGCAGCTTGAGGCGCTCGTGGTTGTAGTAGTGGATGTATTCATTCACGCCCGCTTCGAGCTCATCAACGTCGCCAAGTTTTTCAAGGTGGAAGTACTCCGCCTTGAGGGTGCCAAAGAAGCTTTCGATCACAGCATTGTCAAAGCAATTGCCTCTTCGGCTCATGCTTTGCGTTACCCCGCGATGCGCAAGCATCGCCCGGTATGGCTGCATTTTGTAATGCCAGCCTTGGTCTGAATGTACGGCCAGTCCAGCGACGTGTTTGGCCCGCGCAAGTGCCACATCCAACGTACCGGAGACCAAGTCGAAGACAGGGCGGCTGGCCATGCGGTGCGCGATGATCTCACCGTTGTACAAGTCTATGCAGGCCGACAGATAGAGCTTCTGCCCATTCACGTTGAACTCGGTGATGTCGGTCGCCCATTTCTCATTGGGAGCCTTCGCGCAGAAGTCTCGCTTCAGGACGTTTGGCACGTGCACATCGCTGATTTCAGGGGCGTGCCGAGAGCGCTTCCTCGCCCGAATCAGCGCGCGCAATCCCATCTCCTTCAAGAGGCGCTGGACGCACTTGTGGTTGACGGACACCCCAAGCGAATTGCGCAGCGCTGCCGTGATTCTTCGGTAGCCGTAGCGGCCTTTATGTTCACCGTAAACGGCGCGAACCTTTGCCTCCAAGCCGCTTGGCTCGATACGCTGGATCGCCTTGCACTGGTAGTAGAAAGTGCTGCGCGCAAGCCCTGCTGCCCGCAGCAGGTCCGCCAATTTGTGGTGATGCCTCAATCCGAGTATCAAGCGCGCTTTGTCGGCGCAAGTGATCTCTTCGCCCGGATCAAGGCGTGCACTTTTTTTAAGTACGCGACCTCAGCGCGCAGTCGCTCGTTCTCTTCGCGCAGGGTGTCCGTCGAATCGGGGATGGCCTCGGGCGGTGTCTCTGAGCAGCGTCGTTCTGGCTTCATATCTGGCTTTGGCATGGTGTTCCCCAGAGCTTGCGCGTCGCCCTCAGCAATGTCGCGTCGCCAGACCACAACCTGGTTCGGATTGCGGATGTCATAGATGGCGGCGACCCGACGGCTGGACAGTCGTTCACGGTCCTGATGTAACAGAACCTGCAGCTTGAATGCCGAACTGTATGCGCTGCGCTTGGGGCGTAGACCGTCGATGCCGTGGAGGCGGTAGTGGCTCACCCAGGTACGGATTTTCTCCTCGGGCACTTTCCACCGCCGCGCCAAGAGCTTTGCGCCGCCTTCACCTTCTAGAAAGCTATTGACGACCTGGAGCTTGAACTCTGTCTCGTACTTCTCCATGGGACTCCTTGAAGTTCGTCCAACTTCTGGGGGTCAGTTCAGATTCGTGGAGGCTGATTGCTAGGGCAGCGGGTGAACTTGAACTGCGTTCAGCCCCTTACCGAAGACCGTGCAGCACTTCGTCTCGGCACGTTAGGAAGGCCAGCAGAACGGGTTTGGGCCAGCTCATGTCATAGCCTTTATCGGGACACTGCACGTTTTGCCGCGCTTCGCGTTGCGCGAGCTGCAGCCGAGAGATCCCAAGACCTTGGGCTTGCATGACCTTTTGCGCCTCTTCGAAGTATGGGTCGCTCACGTTCAGTCCGTACTTCTCTTGCTCGTCGCTGGTCAGTATCTTCATGCGCTCAGGACTAATGAACAGCATGTCTTCGTAGAGTCTGACTGGAACATTCATCTCTTTGAGATAACTCGTAAGTTCGACGCCCAGTTTGTCGTACTTCTCTTTTTGCTTGACTGGCGTGAGCGTGGCGTCGTTTGGCTCATAGGGCCTGTGTATGCCAATCTTGCCGTCGACAGCGCGATTCGTAGCGCCGGCCAGTATGAACACGCACGAGCTAAAGCACTTTGCATCCTTGGCAACCGTCGTGCTGGCACTTTTTAGAGCTCGGATGTATCGCCCGATGGCCAAGGCCGTCGATACGTTGCCACCTATCGAGTCCAGGTTTATCAAAACTAGGAGGTCGTCTCGCGCGTAGTCGTTCAACGCCAAATTATTCCGTATCACCCCATCAGCCTTGAGCAGACTGTCGAGGTCTGCAGGGCCAACTTGCCCCGTCAACCAAATCGACAGCAGGCCTTTGCCAGGGTGCTGCGTTGGCGCTTTGTAGTCGTAGCCGATAGCAGCTCGCGCTGTACCCAATACCAACAGGGCAAGGCAGCAGAGAGCGTAACGAAATGTTTTCATCCCGCAGTCTAAGGTATTGACCGCTCTAGGCAACCGTATGAGGTGCGCTCGCAGCAAGTAGACCAATAGGTTAAATGACATATGGCGCGGGAGTACCGGAAGCTGCTGTGGCAGACGGCGCACCACCACATTGACCAAATGAGCAGGGTGCGCGCACTGGGGCAACTCGCATCCCTTGCGGGCTTCGTGCACAACGCTGAGCACTGACATGCGGATTCGCGTTCCCGTCGCCGTTCGCAATCGTCTGCTGCGCGTGGAAGCGCGACGACCGGTCAACCTGCCCATTGGCGGTTGGCCCCCGCTCATGGAGTTGGACGAATGGGAGATGCTGGCCTCAGCTATGCAGGACGAGCTAGCTGCGTCTGCATACGAAGAAACGCAGCCGGTGCGTGTACCTCAACCGGTGTACTTGCCCCAGCCTGTGCGCAAGTCAGATGACGGGCTAGGTGAGCAGCGCCCCCTGTCCGGTACCGAGGCTTACCTTGCCGCGCAACAGAAGAACCGACAGGCATTGACCACATTTAAGGCGTAAGGAAACCGTCGCGCAAAACGGAACCAGCGGCAGCAAGGGCCTTGTCCGGTACCGCCTTGCTCAGTCCTCGTGATGCCGCATTCAGCGCCACCTTCGCGGTGGCGTTGTCTTTTGTGAACAAGTACCACTGACTTTGCGCTGACGTGCAGCCACAATGCGAAACCTCCTGCCACAGCTGCACCAATGACAAACATTGCCGAGACCAAACTGTCGTTGAAATATCACGGCCAAGCCGTAGAAGACGGGAGGGTTGACGTCTACTCTGCGGCTGCCAACATGACCGCGTTCTCCGATTTTGTGACGGAAGCAGGCAAGGTGCTGTTCGGTCCTGATGTCGTTATCGAAGCCGAAATGGCAGGCTTCCATTCGGGCTGCATCCAGACTGACATTGTGTTCAACGTAGTCGGGCCCGCCCTCTCGTTGATCTCCACTGTCAACCTCCCGGAGTGGCTTTCCATCATCAAAGGTGCCTTCACTCTTTGGAAGCATTTGAAAGGGCAGCCGCCTGTCGCAATGGTACCGACAACACGTGGCGACGAGATCAATGTCACCAATGCCGACGGCAAGGTGATTATCTTCAACCGCTCGGTTATCAATCTAGTCCTGAACGAGGGAAGCAGTAAGTCTGTTCAAGAATTTGTGGGAAAGGCACTTGCCAAAGAAGGCATTGATAGCCTCGAAGTTCTGACAGAAGAGGTTGCCCTTGCAGTTGTCGGGGAGGGACAGGCAGGTTATTTCAAAGATGTGCGTCCAGACGAGCCGGTTTCCAAGAACGAATTTGAATTCGCGTTGAGCATCGAAGGACCCGAATTCAAAGAAGGCAAAAAGTGGCGCTTTTCCGATGGCAACTCTTCGTTCCTTGCTGACATCGAGGACCAGGAATTTCTCAAGCGTGTGGACCACGGCGAACCGTTTGCGAAGGGCGAAATCTTGCGGGTGCTCATGCGCATCGAACAGACTCGCCAAGGCGTTAACCTGACAACAAAGCGCGCTGTGGTCAAAGTCATCGAGCACCTTCGCCGGCAGCAGCAGGTGAGCTTAGGTTTCTAAACAGCTCAGCTGGCTTGCTGCTGCACGCGCTTACATTCTGCTTACTCGCACCAGCCAAAAAAAATAGCCCACCTGGTAAGGGGTGGGCTAAGTGCTTGCTACGTATAGCAAATTAATGGCTCCTCGACCTGGGCTCGAACCAGGGACCTACGGATTAACAGTCCGGCGCTCTACCAACTGAGCTATCGAGGAATACAGCCTCAGATTATAGCGTGGCTTTTTCGGGCTTCCTGGCTGGGGCTCACGCGTCGTCGCATTACAGCGACGCGGTGAACGCGAGCCTCAGCGTACGGGGTGCGCCGGGGAACAGGTAGACGTGGCCAAACTGGTAGGGGGACTCTTTCCAGTAGCTGCGGTCGGCCAGGTTTTCGACGCCTACGGTCCAGCTCGTGCTCACGTTGTTGAGCTTGGTGTCGTAGCGCAGCGCGGCGTCGAAGCGGGTCCACGACGGCAGCTGGATCGATCCGTCGGGCAGCACGTTGCGTCGGCCTTCGTGCGACATCAGCAGTTGCGTGCTCAGGCCGGGCACGGCGGCGAACTGGTAACCGACCAGCGCGCGCACTACCTGGTTGGGCACGTTGGTCGGATGCTGTCCGTTGGCGGCAGGGTCTAACGTGCTGTCGCGACGCTTGGCGTCGATCAGGGTCACGCCCCCGCCAAAGCGCCACGGTCCTGTTGTCCATTGCGCATTGGCTTCGAGTCCGCGGTGCACGGCGCGGCCGTCGTATTGACCGTTGCACAACGCGCCGCTGGCGTCGCAGCTGTCAAGGTTGGTCATCGGCCGCGAGATGTCGAAGTACGCCACTTGCCAATTGAGGGCGCCGTCCGCCACGTTGCCACCGCCCTTCAGGCCGATCTCCCACTGCTTGGAGGTGAGGGCGGGCAAGGCTTTGCCGGCATTGCTGTACTGCGACACCCTGTTCGGCACGATCTCCGATTCGACGCCTTTGCCCCAGCTCACATAGCCGAGCAAGCCGGGCTGAAACGCGTAGCTGGCCGCGACCCACGGGGTGGTGATGTTCTGGCTGTACTGCGTCGGGTCGGAGCCGTCGGTGCGCACGCTGCCGCGACTGAGGTGCGTGTAGCGCACGCCGAGCCATGTCGTGAACTTGTCGTTCCAACGGATGGCGTCTTGCACCGTGTACTCGGTCGAGCGCTCGTCGCGATTGGTGTTGGGGATGTCCATCGTCGGGTCGGCCGGCACCACCGCCGTACCGAAGATGTTGCCGGTGCCGACGTAGTTGTAGGCCTGGTCTTCGAACCGGTTGCGCACGCGGCTTTGCAAGATGCCGAAGCCGAGCTCGTGCTTCACGCTGCCGGTCATCACGTTGCCCTTCAGGTTGACTTGGCCGGCGGTCAGTCGACGTCGTTCGTTTTCGCTCCTGAAGTCGTAGAAATCGAAGGTGCCGTCAGAGCAGTAACGGTCGTAGTTGCCTTCGGCGCTGCAGCCAAAAGCGTAGGCCAGGCGATCGTCGGTCTTGAGGCGCTGCTGGCCGATCTGCGCACTCCAGCGCCAGTCGGCGTTGATGGCTTGCGTGAAGCGAAGGCTGCCGGTCAGCGCATTGAATACCGAGGGTTGGGACCACGGCTGGTTGTTCAGGTTGAGGCGCGGATTCGGCACCGGAGGCAACACGTTGCCGAGCAGGCTGTAGCCGTTCTGGCTCGGCTGCGCCTTGTGGCTGTATTCGATCTCCGCTTCGAACAACGAGTCCGGCGTGATGCGCCAATCCGCCGCGAGCGAAAAGAGGTTGCGGTTGCCGTCCAGGTTGTGCGTGAGCGGCTTCAGGTTTTCGTTGACGGCATTGAGCCGGTAGCCGAACTGCTTGTCGTCGCCAAAGCGGCCGCCGAGGTCGACCGCGCCCAGCACGCTGCCGCGGCTCGTCGTCTCAATACGCACTTCGCGCAGGTCTTGCGATGTCGGCCGCTTGACGACGTAGTTGACCAGCCCGCCGGGGGCGCTGGTGCCGGCCTGGATGCCACTGGTGCCGTGCAGGATCTCGACGCGCTCCTTGTTGTCGAGCGGAATCGACGTTTCGGCGCTGATGGGCAAGCCCTCGCGCCGGTAGTTGAAGCGGTTGTCCAGCACGAAGCCGCGCACCGTCAGATAGTCCCAGTAGCCGGCCGCGTTGTAGGCATCTGTCACCGACGAATCGAACTTTGTGAGGTCGGCCAGCCGGCGTGCGCCACTGTCCTGGATCTGCTTGCTGCCGATGACAGTGGCGGTGATGGGCAACTCGCGCAAAGGCACGTCGCCGAATCCGCTGATGTCCGCTTGCACCGGTGCGGTCTGGTCGTTCACGGTGATGGCGGGCAGCGTGGTTTGCGCCTGGGCGCTCGCGGCCGCCATCAGGAACAGGGTGGCCAGCGCCTGGGGAACAGGCGCAGTGCGCCATCGGGGGCCAGACTTCTTCTGGGTGGAACTGCGGGGTGCCATGACGTTCTTTCGACGTGATGGCAGGTCGGCTTGCGGAGCTTTCTGCAGACTGAGAGAAGTGCTGCGGCCCTGGACATGCTTCCCTGCGCGAGGATTACCTCAATCAGGTTCAAAGGGACTTTCTCAGTCTCGGCGCAGAAAAGATCAGCGCTTCAACACCCCTAGCGGCCTTGCGCCGGAGCGCAAGGTGACCGGATTCTAGCGACAGAAAAGCAAGGCCGAGTCGTGGTGCGACCCGCAAGCCCGATCAGAGTTCGACGAGTGTCTTGAAGCCGCCCCAGATCATGCGTTTGCCGTCGAACGGCATCGCCGTCGGGTCCATCATGTCAGCCAGTCGCGGGTCTTTCATGACCTTGGCGTTGACGGCGTCGCGCTGCTTGCGCGAGCTGAAAACGATCCACGAGAAGACGACCGTTTCATCGTCTTTCAGCTTCACGCTCTGCGGGAACGACGTGAGCTTGCCGGGCTTCACATCGTCGGCGGCACACTCGATGTACTCGAGCGCGCCATGCTCTTTCCATATCTTGCCGGCCTTGCGCGCGAGGCGCCGGTAGGCATCCAGTTTGACGGTCGAAACCGGAACGACGAATCCATCGACATAGCGAGCCATGGCAGAACTTTCTGAACGAGGGTTGAGGGGGGAACTTGAAGAGGTAGTCGAGGGGCGCCGTCATGAGGACGGGGTGGTCGACGAGGAGGGCGATGCCGCCGCCGACGGCGAGGCCGTGCGCAGCCACACCGCGCCGATCACACCGGCCGCCGCCGCGAACAACGCGCCGACCGTAAACGCCTGTCGATAGCCCACCGCGAGGGCCGCCGCAGTCGATGCGCCTCCCGCCAACGCGCCTTCGGTCTGCGCCGCGGCCAGGCTGGCGAGCACCGCCAGGCCGAGCGCACCGCCCATCATGAAAGCCGTATTGACGATGCCAGACGCCAGGCCCGATTCGCTCGGGCTCACGTCGCTCATGGCCGCCAGCAGCATCGGGTTGAACGCGATGCCTGCGCCGACTCCGAGCAGCAGCATGCCGGGCAAAACGTCGGCGACGAATTGCCCATCGACCGGTGCGCGTGCGAACAACGCCAGCCCGCCCGCCGCCATCAGCAGGCCGACGGCCAGTGACTTGCGAATGCCGAAGCGCATCACGATGCGCGCGGACAGCCCGAGCGAGAAGATGGCCATGATCACATTCGCCGGCAGAAAGCCGAGGCCGACCTGCATCGGGCTGTAGCCCAGCACCAGCTGCATGTAGAGCGCCGAGATAAAGAACCACGCGAACATCGACGCCGCCCACAACACGCCGAGCACATTGGCGATGGCCACATTGCGCAGCTTGAAAAGCCCGAGCGGCATGAGCGGATGCTTGACGCGCGCCTCGATACCGATGAACACGGCGAGCAGCGCGACGGCCGCGCCGAGCAAGCCCAGCGTTTGCGTCGACTGCCAGCCAGCTTCGTTGCCATTGACCACTGCGTAGACGGCCAGCATGAGCGATGCCGTCACCGACAACGCGCCGGCAATGTCGAGCCGTTCGCCTTCGGCCTGCCCACGCGCATCGGGCAATAGCGACCGGCACAGCAGGTACACCGCGACGCCGATCGGCAGGTTCACCAGAAAAATCCAGTGCCAGCTCAAAGTGCTCGTCAGCAAGCCGCCAAGCAGCACGCCGACACTACCGCCACCCGCACAGACGAAGCCGTAGACGCCCATCGCCTTGGCCCGGTCGGCCGGCTCGGTGAAGAGATTCATGATGAGCGACAGCGAAACAGCCGAAACCACAGCGCCGCCCAGCCCTTGCACGGCGCGCGCGACGATCAGCAGCATTTGCGTTTGCGCTACCCCGCAGGCCAGCGATGCCACGGTGAACAGCACCAGCCCAAGCAGAAAGAGCCGTCGGTGTCCGTACAAATCGCCAAGCCGCCCGCCGAGGAGCAGGAAGCCGCCGAAGGTCAGCATGTAGGCATTGACGACCCACACCAACGACGTCTCGGAGAACTTGAGATCGGCGCGGATCGAAGGCAACGCGACGTTCACGATGGTGGTGTCGAGCACGATCATCAGCACGCCGAGGCACAGAACCATGAGCGTGAGCCAGCGCTTGCGCGAATCGAGCGAGCTGCTCATGCGGGGAATGCCGCTCATGTGTCAGTTCGGCGATGTCGGATCGGACAAACCGGCGTTGACCATCCACGGCGTACCGAAGCGGTCGACCGTCATGCCGAATGCTTCGGCCCAAAAGGTCTTGCCGAAGGGCATGCGAACCTGTCCGCCCTCCGCCAGCGCATCGAACACGCGCTTTCCTTCGGCGACATCCGGGTAGGTGAGGGTGACGGTAAAGCCCTTCATGCCGTCGTATGGCATGCCGGAACCGTTGTCCGATGCCATCAGCACCTGGCCGTCGACCACGAGTCGCGCATGCATGATTCGCTCGGCAGTGCCGGGCGGAAATTTGGCGGCGTCGAAGTCGGGCATTTCGGCGTGCGTCACCATCATTTCGAGCTTGCCGCGAAGCGCCTTCTCGTAGAAGCGCATGGCTTCGGCGCAGTTACTTTCGAAGAAGATGTAGGGCTGGATGTTCATGGCGATGCTCCTTGGGTTAAGGAAAAAGATCCGGGGAAATGTCGACGTTGCAGTTGACGGCGACGCGTGTTGCGTTTCTTCGAATCTGATTTTGTGTACGCCGTACACAATAGAATAACAAAGAGAATGGACGCTGTCCACATGGAGAAAGCAATGCGTCCCCGCGAACACCTGGTGCCGCCCGACCCGATCGTCGTTCCCGCGCCGGCGCGCAGCACCTATCGGCATGGCGATCTGTACCGTGCCTTGCTCGACGCCGGCATCGAACTGGCGCGCGCCGGTGGGCCCGACGCGGTTGTGCTGCGCGAGGCCACAAGGCGTGCCGGCGTAGTGCCCAATGCGGCGTATCGGCATTTCGCGAGTCGCCAGGAGTTGCTGCAGGCCGTCCGCGCTGCTGCGGTTTCTGCCGTCGCGGTGGCCATGGAGGCTGAACTCGACAAGGTGCCGCGAAGGCTGAAGGGCGCCGCCGCGGCACGCGCCGCCTTGCGGGCAGTGGGCACCGGATACATGCGGTTCGCGCTGGCGGAAACAGGCCTGTTCCGGATGGCTTTCGTCGCGCCGGAAAAAATCGACATCACGCATGAGGAGGCAAAGACCGGCAACACCGGACTCGATCCTTTCCAGTTGCTGGGCGCGGCCCTCGATCAGATGGTCGAAGCCGGCGTGTTAACGCCCGAGCGCCGGCCGGGCGCTGAGTTTCTGGCTTGGGGTGCCGTTCACGGGTTGGCAATGCTCACCATCGACGGCCCGCTGCGAGGGATACCGGCGGTGCAGGCAGAAGCCATGGGCCAGCGGTTGCTCGACATGGTGGAAAAGGGAATCTAGCTGGTTCTTGCTAGTTGCTAGCGCGAAGCTCGCGCCGAGGAGTATCTGATCAGCGCGGGTGATCGACACCCAGCAGGGTGTGCAAACGCGTGCTGGTCGTCGTGTACTGCAGCGGGATCGACTTGCCCGGAAACACGATTTCGGCTGCGCCCCAGGCCGCCAGCGTCGCTTCGTGAAACCCGCAGACGATGAGCTTCTTCTTGCCTGGATAGGTGTTGATGTCGCCTACAGCGAACACGCCGCGCTCGCGGGTTTCGAACTTCGCTGTGTCGACCGGCACTTGCTTGCGTTCGAGCGCCAGTCCCCAATCGGCGATGGGCCCGAGCCGCGGCGAAATGCCGAGGCAGGCGATGAGCGCATCGAGTGGCAGATCGACTGTTTGCGCGTCGGGTGTCGTGATCTGCAGGCGGCGCTGGTCGAACGCAGTCGGCTGACCGACGCTGAAGCCGAGCTTGCCATCGGCTACCAGCATGCGAAAGCGGGCGACGGTGGCTTCTTCGGCCTGAAACCCATCGCGGCGATGCAGCAGCGTTACGTGTTGCGCGATGTCGATCAGCCGAATGGCGGTGTCGAGCGCAACCTCGTCGCCACCGTTCACCACGACCGTCTGACCTGCGAAGTCCGACAGCGATTCCGGGTGATAGAAGAGCCGTGTTCCTTCGAATTGCGCGATACCGTCGATGGCGATGCGCTTCGGCACGAAGGCGCCGACACCGCCTGCGACGAATACGGTTTTCGCCAGAAATGCGGTGCCGTTGGAGGTGCTCAAAAGGAAGCGGTCGTCCGCCTGACGTTCTAGCGTCGCTACCTGCTCGCCGAAGTGAAACTCCGGCTTGAACGGTGCGACCTGCTGCAACATCGACTGCGCAAGTTGACGACCGCTGGTAACTGGCGTGCCCGGAATGTCGTAGAGCGGCTTGTCTGCATACAGGGCTACGCATTGCCCACCCGCGGCAGGCAGTGCATCGACGATGTGGCAGGAGATTTCGAGCAGGCCGAGTTGGAAGGCCTGAAACAGACCGACCGGGCCGGCGCCGATGATGAGGGCGTCGGTCTCAATCGGCGTGCCGAGAGTGGTCAGCGCACCAGCTCCCCGATCTTGTCGGTCTTGTCTTTCCAGTCGTCGGCGTCGGCCGGCGCCGGCTTGCGCTTGGTGATGCTCTTCCAGCCGTCGGCCAGTGCCAGCTCGGCATTGAGCTTGATGAAAGCCAGCTGGTCTGCCGGCAGGTCTTCTTCGGCGTAGATCGCGTTGACGGGGCACTCGGGAATGCACACCGCGCAATCGATGCACTCGTCCGGATCGATCACCAGCATATTGGGACCCTCACGGAAGCAGTCGACGGGGCACACGTCCACGCAGTCGGTGTATTTGCAGCGGATGCACGATTCGGAGACGACGTGTGTCATGTTCTTTGGAGAGGCAAAGCGATCGGGGAAACCCTGAATTTTAACTGGCGGGTTGCACCAGCACTGCAGCCGAGGTCTTGTTGGTGGCGGTGTCGACCAGCACCAGCGAGCCAAGGGCGCGCGACTGCGAGAACGGCAGTACCGCGAGCGGCTGTTGCAACGCCAGCACGATGTCGCCGATGGCGTTGGCTTCCAACTGCGCAGTCGGCTCGGATTCGAGCGTCGTGATGTTCACTCGGTCGATGATGCGAGCGACCTTGGCCTTGACCCAGCGATGCCCTTGCAGCGCCCAGTAGATGCGGCCGGCCACCAGCGGTTCATCGTCGAGCCAGGCAACGGTGGCGGTGATTTCCCGCACCGGCTCGAAGGCGTCGGGCGCCAGCAGCCAGTCGCCGCGCGACACATCGAGCTCGCGATCCAACACGATGCCGGCGCTGTGGCCCGCATGCACGGTCTTGGGCTGACGCGTGTGGCTCAGCACCTGCGCAACGGTCGCGGTCTGGTTGCTCGGCAGCACGGTCACGCGCTGGCCGGGCTCCACATGTCCGCTGGCGACCCGGCCCCAGAAGATGCGGCGGCCTTGCGAGGTGTCGGCCGATGACGAGAACTTTTCGACCCACTGCACCGGAAAGGCAAACGGCACGGCTTCGTCTTGCGCGGTCACCGGCAATTGCTCCAGCAGTTCGAGCAGGGTCGGGCCGTTGTAGCCGCACCAGTCGGCGCGCTCGGTGCAATGCGTCGCGACGTTCCAGCCCTTCAGCGCGGAGATCGGTACGATGGCCGCGACCGCCACACCGGCCGCTTCGGCAAAGCCGTTGATTGCCGACGAGATACGCTCAAAGGCGAGATCGGCATCGTCCATCGCGTCGAGCTTGTTGACCGCGAAGACGATCGACTGCACGCGCAGCAGGTTGCACAGCAGCGTGTGCCGGCGGGTTTGCGGCAGCAAATCTTGCTGGACCACTGCGCCGTCGAGCACTTCGCCGGCCCATCCCAGCTTGGTCGCGTCGACCAGCACCACGGCGGCGTCGGCGGCCGAAGCGGCGGTCACCATGTTGCGCGTGTATTGCTCGTGTCCTGGCGCGTCGCCGATGATGAACTTGCGCTTGGCAGTCGAGAAATATCGGTAGGCCACGTCGATCGTGATGCCTTGCTCGCGCTCGGCCGACAAGCCATCGGTCAGCAACGCAAGGTCGGTTTCACCACCGCGTTGCACGCCTGCCAGCTGGTCTTGCAGCACGGTCTTGCTGTCGACCAGCAGCCGGCCGATGAGCGTGCTCTTGCCGTCGTCGACGCTGCCGCAGGTAATGAAGCGCAAAGCCGTACCGGTGTCGCCGGCGTGGTTCAGGACTTCGGTCAAGTCAGGTGCGAGGGTCGTTGCGTTCATCAAAAGTACCCGTCTTTCTTGCGCTTTTCCATGGAAGCCTCGGACGTCATGTCGTCCATTCGCGTGGCGCCGCGCTCGCTGACATTCACCGTCAGCGTCTCGATGACGACGTCACCCGCATCGGCTGCCAGGCTGGCGACCGGGCAGGTGGTCGTGATGTCTCCCACGGTGCGAAAGCGCACGTCGCGCACTTCGACTTGCTCGCCGGCGCGCGGCGGCGTGAGTTCGGTCACCGGCACCAGCAGGCCGCGGCGCTCGACCACTTCACGCTTGTGCGTGTAGTAGATCGAAGGCAACTCGACGTTCTCGCGCTCGATGTACTGCCAGACGTCGAGCTCGGTCCAGTTGGAAATCGGAAAGACTCGAAAGTGTTCGCCGGGTGCGTGCCGCGTGTTGAAAAGCGTCCACAACTCCGGGCGTTGATCTTTCGGCTGCCACTGCCCGAACGAGTCCCGGTGCGAAAAGATGCGCTCCTTGGCACGCGCCTTTTCTTCGTCGCGCCGGGCACCGCCGATGAGCGCGTCGAAACGAAACTCTTCGATGGCTTCGAGCAGCGTGACCGACTGGTGCGCGTTGCGCGACTCGCCGGCATGCGCCAGGCGCACGGTGCCGCGCGCCATCGAATCTTCGACGCTGCGCACGATCAACTCCGCTCCGAGTTCATTCGCACGGTGATCACGAAAGGCCGTCACTTCAGGGAAGTTGTGGCCGGTGTCGATCATCAACAGCGGATAAGGAATGCGCCCCGAGCCGAACGCCTTTTCGGCGCACTTCAACAGCACCAGCGAATCCTTGCCGCCTGAAAACAGGAGGGTGGGGCGCTCGAAGGCACCGGCGACTTCACGCAGGATAAAGATCGTCTCTTCTTCGAGCGCATCGAGTTGGGTGTTGGAAAGGCGCGCGGGAGAGTGCATGTCGGGGAGCAGCAGGTCGGCTTCGGTACGGGCGTTCATCGGGAGGGGCTGTTCAAGGTTGCGACGTCAATGCGCGAGGTGCAGTCCGCACTCGCGGTTGTCTTCGCCCTTGGTCGGGTCCACGTAGTCGAAGTTGTTGGGCAGGCCATGCGCCTCGCAGTATTCGTACAGGTCTTTCGACGACCAGTGAAGCAGCGGCGCGAGCTTGATCAAGCCATCCGGATTGAGGCTGACCGGGTCCATTTGTGCCCGCACGGCGGTGTCCGTCGCACGCAGTGCGGTGAACCAGACCTTCGGTGCGGTCTCGCGCAGCGCACGCGCGAAGGGCTCCAGCTTCACCTCCTGCGTGAACGCGGCATGGCGCGGGTCGTCCAGCGCCGGCGTCGGGCCGTCCACTGCTTCGCGATGCGCACGCGAACGGCGCGGCAGGTAAATGTGCAGATTGAGCCCGAGCTGCTTTGTCACTTCATCGGCGAAACGATAGGTAGCCTCGGTGTTGTAGCCGTTGTCCATCCAGATCACAGGCACGTCGGGCTTCGCGCGCGTGACCATGTGCAGGATCACAGCCTCGAATGGGCGGAAATTGGTGGTGACGATCGCGGGCTGGCCCAGGCCGATCGCCCAGTCCACGAGGCCCTGGGCATTGCGGCCGAGTTCGGCGTTGACATGCTGGAGGTCGAGGTCGGTGTTCATGTCGCGAAATGCGGCGCGGTGTGTATTGCGTCGCCCTGATAGAAGCCTGAGAAACGTTCGAACTGGCGTTGCGCCGCCGAGGCGTCCACGCCTTCTTTCAATACCGCGCTGCTGAAGCCGGTGCGCTCCATTTGCACCAGTTGGTCGATCAGCACGTCGCCGGTGGCGCGGATGTCGCCCTTGAAGCCGAGACGGCGACGCAGCAAAAAGGCCTGGCTATAGGCGCGGCCATCGGTGAACTTGGGGAAGCTGAGGTCGATGCGCTCGACGTCTGCCAGGCACACCTCGATCGCGAGCGGATCGGCATCGTTGGCGAGTTGCATGACCTTGGGGTCTCCATCGTCGACATGGTCTTCGTTGGCAACAAGCTTCAATGTGTACTTCGTTTGGCTGGTGGCGGTCATGCCGTGGCCTCCACCTTGAAGCGCGCACCATTGGCCGACGCCTTGAACGGGTCGTGCCCGACGCGGCGCAGCGTGTCGATGAAAGTCTCGCCCGCGTTGCGTGTGTCGCGGTAGGTGCCGAGCACCGCTTCGATCACCTCCGGCACCTCGGCCGCAGAGAACGAAGGGCCAACCGCCTTGCCGGCCTGCGGCGTGCCGCTGAGCTTGGAGCCGTCGGAGCCGCCGAGGGAAACCTGGTACCACTCCTTGCCGTCCTTGTCGACGCCCAGGATACCGATGTGGCCGCTGTGGTGGTGGCCGCAGGAGTTGATGCAGCCGCTGATGTGCAGATCGATTTCGCCGAGGTCGTCGAGCTCGTCGAGGTCTTGATAGCGCTCGGTGATGGCTTCGGCGATCGGGATCGAGCGCGCATTGGCCAGCGCGCAAAAGTCGCCGCCGGGGCAGGCGATCATGTCGGTGAGAAGGCGCACGTTGGCGCTGGCAAAGCCGGCTTCGCGTGCGTTCAGCCACAGCGCATGCAGGTCTTCGGCGTGTACCCACGGCAGCACGATGTTCTGGTCGTGCGTGACGCGGGCTTCACCTGCCGAGAAGCGATCCGACAGCTGCGCGATGGTGTCGAGCTGGTCGGCATCCGCGTCGCCCGGCGCCTGATGCAGGCGCTTGAAAGACAGCGTGACTGCGCGCAGGGCAGGGTTCTTGTGCGGTGCGACGTTGCGTGCCAACCAGCGTGCGAACTGCACATCGTCGGCCGCATGCTTTTGCAAGTCGATGGCGGTTTGCTCGGCGCTCTGCAGCACGCGGGTGGCCAGCTTCGGCGGCACGAACGTGGCGGACACGCGGTCGTATTCGGCCTGCGTGATGGTGTGCGGCGCACCGTCGTGCTCGACGATTTGCTTGTACTCGGCCTCGACGTCGTCGATGTAGCGCTGGCCTTCGGCCTTCACCAGGATCTTGATGCGTGCCTTGTAGATGTTGTCGCGCCGGCCGTAGCGGTTGTAGACCCGAACCACCGCTTCGAGGTAATTCATGATCTGGTCCCACGGCAGGAATTGGCGCAGTACGGTGCCGATGATCGGGGTGCGGCCCATGCCGCCGCCGACCTGAACGCGAAAGCCCAGTTCGTCGGCATCGTTCTTCACCAGATGCAGGCCCACGTCGTGCCAGCCGGTGGCGGCGCGGTCTTCGGTGGCACCGGTGATGGCGATCTTGAACTTGCGCGGCAAAAAGGCGAACTCGGGGTGCAGCGTGCTCCACTGCCGCATGATCTCTGCGAACGGCCGCGGATCGGCAATCTCGTCGATGGCGATGCCGGCGCGCTCGTCGCTGGTGATGTTGCGGATGCAGTTGCCGCTGGTCTGGATGCCGTGCATGTCGACCGACGCCAGGAGGTCCATCACGTCGGCGCTCTTGGCCAGAGGAATCCAGTTGTACTGAACGTTCTGGCGCGTCGAAAAGTGCGCGTAGTGCGTCGGCAGTTTTAACGTGCCGAGCTTGCCTTGCGTCTTGAGCGCCGTCTTGTAGACCTCGGCCTCGGGCTCGTCGTACTCGCGCGCGATGCGGGCCAGCACGCGAATCTGCCGGCTCGACAGTTCACCGTAAGGGACGGCCACGCGGAGCATCGGCGCATAGCGTTGCACATACCAGCCGTTTTGCAGGCGCAGCGGCTTGAACTCGTCTTCGGAGAGTTTGCCGCCTTGCCAGCGTTCGAGCTGGTCGCGGAATTGCGCTGCACGCAGGTGCACGAACTGACGGTCGAATTCTGTGTATTGGTACATCGTGATAAACGTTCTGGGGGCGATCGTGGTGCCACGGTCCGCTGCAACCAGGGAGCCCGGACTTTAAAAGCACGCCTTATGGAAGCAAACTATTTTTTGGTTCGCGCCTTATGCGGATAAGCATATTCCTCAACGCCCATGCGGGTTGCCGGACGATTGGGGGCGCGCTCCGGATAAGAGAGCGACGTGCTGCGGAAAGACTCGGGTAAGGAATCGCGGCGCGCATCGGCACCGGATATTAGCGAGCGCGCGGCGAGGGGGGTGTCGAGCGTGTGTCGACCGCGACCGCTGGCTGTCGTCAGCGTCTGTCGCGAGACATGGATCGGCGATCGATCGGACAGCGCGCAAAACGGCCTCTCCGGTCGAGTGCCCGATCGAGGCCGATCAAAGCAAGGTGCGCTCTGCGGCGCATCGGCAAATCACTGAAGCGAGGTAGGTGCGAAGTCGATGCGGGGCTGTTCGAAGTCGAGCACGGGTGGCAGCGGGCGGCGGTCGAGCACCCGGGAACTTAAGCGGCGCTGCAACGCGGTGGTGCCCGCCATCAGTGCCAGGCCGTGGCTCGGCAGCGGCCCTTCGGCGGCAGCGACCGCACGGCAAGCGGCGCCGTCCTGGCGCTGCAGGATCCAGTAGTAGTGGCCGGGAATGGGTTCGTCGACGATCAGGGCTACTCGGTCGGTGTTCACGTCTTGGTCCTTTCGGGGCATTCAGGAAGAACGTCGGTTTTAGTTCTGCCGTCCGCAGGGGACAAGCGCATTAGTTCACATTTAGTAACTATTGCAATATTTGGAGAGGATTACATGTGTGGCGACCAATGAAAAAGAGGCCGAAAGGCCTCTTTTTTCGTTATCGCTTCAAGCGACGTTCATGGGGGGCAAGCGCCGCCAGGCGAAGCCGCAATCGCACCCCGAAGTGCCGCTACGTTTGGATTGGTGTCGTCGTTCGGGTTGGTCGCGTTGCGCGTGTAGGTGCAGCCATACGCCGGTGCCGCGACAGTGGCCGCGGTCACCACATCGTCGCCGCCGGGCTTCACGCCGTCGCGTTCCCACTTGACCATTGCGTCGAAGGTTTCGGCCATTTCCGCTGTGGTGAAGTCGCAATGCGACGCACCGCGAACCGCGCGCTGTACCAGCCATGTGCTGTTGCCATTGGCCGCCACCCGCTTCTGGTAGATCTGCTCCATGCTGAAAGGCACGTAGAAATCGCCGAGCGTGTGGAGCGTGACCACCGGGATCTTGAACTGCCCGTTGGTCTTCGGAATCCAGCGAAGTCCGTCGGTGCGAAGCCGATTGGCGTCGACCGCCGCGGTCAGCTTGAGTGCCGAAGCGTTGAGCGTTGTCGAGCCCGCCGCGTCGCCATCGATGGTGTAGGTGAGGCGGTTGGTGTCGATCACGCTTTTGTTCAGGATGCCGTTAATCGTACCGTCGCCGCCGAACACGCCGAGCACGATCGGGAAAGTACCGCCGTAGGCAAAACCCACCGCCGCAATCGGCCGCTCGCCACCGGTCAGGTTTTTCACGACGCTCTGGTACTTGACGCCGACGCCCGCGGTCGCGGTAACCGGAGCGGCTGGAAAACTCGGGGTGAAAAGCGTCCCGATCACCTGTGCGGAAATGTCCGTCCAATTGATGAAGGGATATTTTGGCAAGCTGGCTTCGACTTGGGCCGTTACCTGCGCGCCGGCAAAGTAGTCGAACAACTCGGTGTCGCCCAGCACGCCGCACATCGGCGCTGCGCCGTTGTACTTGACCTTGTTGTTTTCGGTTGCATAGGCCTCGTCTTCAATGGCCGCCGCAGTGATGTGGCCGCCCATCGACACGCCCGTGATGTAGATCTTGCTAGGCGCGGCCAGCGTGCGATTGTTGGCTGCAGCGATCTTGTTGAACCCGAGCGCCAAGGCGTTGGTGTCCTCTACGCCGGCGCGCACGTCATAGAAGTTCTTGCTGTAGCTGGACGCGGCCCAGGCGTATCCGTTCTGGATCAGGTAGCGCCGGATGCCCGGATTGTCGACAGTCAGTTGATCGCCTTGACCGCGGTAGCCGTGCGCATACATGACCAGCTTGCCGTTCCAGTTGGCCGGCACTTCGACGCGATAGAGCGCACCGCCGAGCACGCCTTGCCAGCGGCTGGTCGTCGTGTTGACGACCGTATCGGACGGGTCCACCACGAGCGCTGCAAAGGTCGTTGCGGCTGCATCGGCGGGCGAGGGTGCAAACGAAGTGCGGCTATCTTGCAGGCGCTTCTCCTCGGGGGCCGGTGCAGGGGCAGGTGCGGGCGCAGGGGCCGGTGCGGGTGCAGGCGTTGGCGCTGCTGCGATGGGAAGGGGACCGTTGTAACCACCACCGCCGCCGCCGCCGCAAGCGGCAAGGGACAGCGTTGCAATGACGAGAAGCGGGATGCGCTTTTTGCTCATGAATGTCTCCGTACTTTGTGTTGTTGTGCCGTTCGGCGGGGTGAGCGTATGGCGCACCAAAATCAACGGAGCAGGGACTTTCCCTGAGGTGGTATCGCGCGCGCGACAACGCGGCGGAGTCGGCCTTTCGTCCTACGAAACTTTTATCGAACCCTTACGCGGTCTGCCTGAAAAATCAGTGCCGGCGGCGCGTCACCACGACCGTCGCGGTCATGCCTTCGTACGAGTCGGGCGCGCCGAACCAACTGCCGGCAATGGGCGCAGCTTGGGACGGATCGCGCGCCACTCCGACTCGGATCAACTGCGCGCTGCCCATCAGATTGTTGGTCGGGTCGTAGGCGACCCAGCCCGCGCCCGGAAGGTACGCGTGAAGCCATGCATGTGTAGAGCCGGCTCCGGTGGTGGCGCTGACGCTCCCGGCCGCCGGACCTGCTGCCGCCGCCTCGATGGCGCGCGAGTCGAGCGCTGCGTCGTACAGATAGCCCGACACGAAACGCGTCGCCACGCCCAGCCGCCGTGCCGCCTCCATCATCAACAGCGCGTAGTCGCGGCAACTGCCGCTGCCGAGCTGCAGCGTTTCGAGCGGTGTCTGCGTGCCTTCTTCATCGCGCGCTGCATAGGTCAGGCTCTTGCCGATGTGCGCGTTCATGCGCGCCAGCACATCGCGCGTGCTGTTGGGTGCGTCGGTCTGCAAAAACTGGTGCGCCCAGCGAATCAGCTCGCCTTGCGGGTCGTCGTGGTGCGGACGCAGGTAATGCTCGAGGTCGAGCCGATCCTGGACCGAATAGGCAAAGGGCAGGAACTCCGCCGCCGGGTGCAGCACCAGCTGGTCGAGCAGCGACGGCACCTGTTCGATGGTGAACGAGCAGACGATCTTCAATTCGGTCGCCTCTCCCAGCGGCTGCACCAGCGCGACCGAGTTGGAATGCGGGTCTTGAATCAGCCGGATGTTGGCGCCGAGGCTGACCTTGAGGTCGGTCGCCAACACACGCAGATCGTGGCTGTCGCGCGGGCGGAACATGATCCGGTGCAAGCCGAAGGTGACGGGCTTGTTGTAGCGGTAAGTGGTGGTGTGGGTGATGTCGTAGCGAAGGGCCATCCCGCATTCTCACGCTACACCCTCAGTCCTTGACCGGCTTGGCGAGGCGCCGTGTGTCGAGCGCCCTTGCCAGCGTCGTCGGCAAAGGAAGTGGCTCGCCGTGCCATTGGGCTGCGAGGAGTTCGGCGCAGAGGGCGGAGAAGGTGAGGCCGCGCGAGCCCATCGCGGTGCTGACCCAGACGCCGGGCCAACCTGCTTCATCGAGCGGGCCGACGAGCGGGCGGCGGTCGGACGAGGCGCAACGGATGCCGACCCATGCGTTGGCTGCGGCGACGTCGAGCGATGCTGCGGCGCCTGGGTGCAGGCGCGTCAGCCGATCGCTGTTGCGTTCGGTGTCCGATGCGTGCGGTTCCAGATCGACGCTGTCGCGATCGAAGGTGGCGCCGGCGAGCCAGAGCGAACCGGTTGCTTCGGCATCTGTTGCCGGCACGCCCGCGATCAGATGACCGTCGCCGTTGATCGGCATGTCCGGCAGATCGGCATCGTGTGGCGCGTGGCCCCAGGCGACTTGGCCCCGCACCGGTTGCAGAGGCAATGCAGGCGCGAGGGTGCGGCTGTCGATGCCGGCCGCGATGACCACGCGAGCGGCCTCGACCAAGATGTCGCCGCTCGCATCGACGAGGCGCCAGGACGCGTCGTGGCGCACGAGTCGCTCCACGCGCGTTTCGTACCTCACGGTGATTGGAGGCTGGTTCAGCCACGCTTCGACCAGGCTCCGCGGGCGCACCCACGCAGCCCGCGCATGCCAGAGTGCCGGCGCATCCGCAGGGAGGCCACTCAGCTGCAGGCGTTCGACATCGGCCAGCCATGACTCGTTCGGCCCTGCCGCTTGCCACGCGGCAGGCACCCGCACATCGCCATCCGAGCGTCTCTCGATCACGCCGGTGCCCCGCCACTCGACGCCCGCTTCGAGCAAGCGTTCCAACTCGATCCACGCGGCGCGAATCCCCGCTCTGGTGAGGCGGGAAAGCACCGCATCGTCGGCCGACACGTGGGGTGCGAGCAGCCCGACCGGCAAGCCCGACGCGCCGGCCGCGGCACCACCGCCTGCATCCAGCACAGTGACGCGCCAGCCACGCCGGGCCAGGCTTGCTGCCACAGCGGCACCCGCCAGGCCCGCGCCGATGACCGCGCAATGCCCCGGCACCTCGACCCGTACCGGCAAGGGATCGCGTCGCCGCACGGTCCACGCTGGCGCGAACGTGCCCGCAAGGCAGTCCCGCTTCGGCGGCAGACCGATGCGTTTGCCGGCCGTGAATCCGCACTGCGCCAGCGCATCGCGCACCGCCCGCGCGATCGTCCAGGTCGCGATGCCGGTGCCTTGCCGCGCGAACCGCGCCACCTGCTTGAGCGTGTCGGCCGACCACATCTCGGGGTTGCGCCGCGGACTGAAGCCATCGAGAAAGATGCTGTCGGCCTCGAAGCGCTGCGCCCGCAGCATCGGCTGCACGTCACCGACGCAGAGCGTGAGCGTCACCATGCCTTCGTCGAACATCAGCCGGTGAAAGCCCGGCAGCAGGCCGTGCCATTGCGCTGCGAGCGCTTCGGCCATGCCGGCCAGTTCCGGGTACGCCGCTGCGGCGCGAACCAGATCGGCCGGCGCCACCGGGTGCGCCTCGATCGAGACGAAGTGCAGCAGGCGCGGGCGATGCTCGTCTGCGCGCCACGCGTGCCAGGTCGTCAGAAAGTTGAGACCCAGGCCGAAGCCGGTTTCGAGAATCGCCCATTGCGGCCGATTTGCCCAGGCTCGTGGCAAGCCGCAGCCGCCTAGAAACACATGGCGCGACTGCGCAAGCGCGCCGGTTTCGGTGTGATAGATGTCGTCGAAGCGCTCGCTGCGCGGAACGCCGTCGGCACGCCAGTCGACCGGTTCGGTCATGCGACGGGCGGACCCAAGATTGCGGTCAGGCGGTGGGAGGGGTATAGCCCTGAACCACGTCGGCACCATCGCCGAAGAAGTGCTTTTCCATCTGGCGCTTCAAGTATTCGCGGGCACGCTGGTCGGCCAAATTGAGCCGGTTCTCGTTTACCAGCATGGTCTGTTGCTTGAGCCACGCCGCCCATGCCTCTTTGCTGACGCTCGCCCAGAGTCGCTTGCCGAGATCGCCCGGGTAAGGCGGAAAGTCGAGGCCTTCGGCTTCCTTGCCGAGCTTGACGCATTGGACCATTCTTGCCATTTGGGGTGCCTTCGGGGGTGGTTGGGTCGCGCGGAGCGCCCTTAGTTGATTTCGTTATTTAGAACTGAGAACTCAGTCGTTCCAGTTTCTATATGCCGGTTCCAGAATCCGCAGCTTCACCGATATGCCTGTGAGCAGCACAACCATGAAATTTCGCCGCGACTTTATCAAGCTTTCCTTCGGCGCTGGCCTGGCCAGCGCGTTCACCCTCGCTGGCTTGACGGCATCGCCCGCCTTCGCGCAGGGCGCGGCATCGGTCACGCTGCTCAACGTGTCATACGACCCGACCCGCGAGTTGTACGTCGACTACAACAAGGCTTTCGCTGCGTACTGGAAAACCAAGACCGGCCAGGACGTGACCGTCAAGCAGTCGCACGGCGGCTCGGGCAAGCAGGCGCGATCGATCATCGACGGCATCGACGCCGACGTGGCGACGCTGGCGCTTGGCGGTGATATCGATGCACTCGTCACGCACGGCGGACTGGTCAAGGCCGACTGGCAAAAACGCCTGCCGCACAACTCGGCACCGTACACATCGACCATCGTGTTCCTCGTCAAGAAGGGCAACCCGAAGGGCCTGAAGGACTGGGACGACCTCACCAAGTCAGGCGTGCAGGTGATCACGCCCAACCCCAAGACATCGGGCGGCGCGCGTTGGAACTACCTCGCGGCATGGGAGTTCGCCAAGCGCAAATACGGCAGCGAGGCCAAGGCGCAAGAGTACGTCGCCAACCTCTACAAAAACGTCCCGGTGCTCGACACCGGCGCGCGCGGTTCGACCATCACTTTCGTGCAGCGCGGCGTCGGCGACGTGCTGCTCGCCTGGGAAAACGAAGCTTTCCTCGCGCTGAAGGAATTCGGCCCCGAGAAGTTCGAGATCGTGGTGCCTTCGATCTCCATCCTGGCCGAGCCCAGCGTGACCGTGGTCGACAAGGTGGTCGACAAGAAGGGCACACGCGCCGTCGCCGAGGAATACCTCAAGTACCTGTACTCAGACGAAGGCCAGGACGTGGCCGGCCGCAACTTCTATCGCCCGACATCGGAGAAGGCCAGGGCCAAGTACGACAAGCAGTTTCCCAAGCTGACTTTGGTGACCATCGACGATGCTTTCGGTGGTTGGGCCAAAGCGGACAAGGCGCACTTTGCCGACGGTGCGTCCTTCGATCAGATCTACGCGGCTAAGCAAAAGTAGCCGAGCAGAAGCAAGCAGGCGCGGCAATCCCAGCCGCCTCTGCACCGATCCGTACAGATGTCTCGCAACGCCGCCGAAGCGCGGTGCGGGACTGCCTTTGCCTGAAAGAAACCGACCCATGACAACCATCGTTTCCATTCCGCGTCGCCGCCTGGTGCAGGGCTTAGCAGCTGCCATCGCGTTGCCGTCGTTCGCCGCACTCGCGCAAGCGCCGTCGCGCCAATTTCGCATCGGTAACCAGAAGGGCACGCTCAACATCCTGAAGGGTCGCGGTACGCTCGAAAAGCGGCTTGCGCCCTTGGGTGTTTCGGTCAAGTGGACCGAGTTCAATGCCGGCCCGGTGCAACTCGAAGCGCTCAACGTCGGCTCGATCGACTTCGGCGATGTCGGTGAGGCGCCGCCCATCTTCGCGCAGGCGGCGGGCGCACCGCTGGCCTACGTCGCTGCCACCGTGCCGCGGCCCGGTGCGGAGGCCGTGCTGGTGCCGAAGGGCTCGGCCATCCGTACGGCTGCCGATCTCAAGGGCAAGAAGGTCGCGCTCAACAAGGGCTCGAACGTTCACTACTTCATCGTCAAGCTGGCCGAGAAGGCGGGCCTGAGCTACGCCGACCTCAACCTCGTCTTTTTGCCGCCGCCCGATGCGCGTGCCGCCTTCGAAAAAGGCTCAATCGATGCGTGGGTGATCTGGGACCCGTTCCTGGCCGCCGCGCAACAGTCGCTGGACGCGCACATCCTGGCCGACGCGAGCGGCGTGGTGGGCAATCGCGGCTATTACTTCTCGTCGCTCGACTACGTCGCCAAGAACGCCGACGTGCTCGCCATTGCAACCGAAGAGCTCAACAAGATCGACGTGTGGGGCGCCGCGAACAAGGGCGAACTCGCGACCGAACTGTCTGCGCTATGGGGCTTGCCGAAGCCGGTCGTCGAGGTGTCGGTGGGCCGCGCGGCCTACGGCATCGGCCCGATCACCAAAGCCATCCTCGGCGAGCAGCAAAAGATCGCCGACACCTTTTTCGAGCTGAAGCTGATCCCCAAGAAGATCAACGTGCTCGACGCCGCGTCGGCCAACCTCGCGTGAAGGCGGAATCGATATGACGATGCAAATTTTCTGGTTCTTGCCGACCCATGGCGACAGCCGCTACCTCGGTACGGCCGAAGGCGCGCGCGCCGTCGACCTGGACTACCTGCAGCAAGTGGCCGGCGCAGCGGACAGCCTCGGCTACGAGGGCGTGTTGATCCCGACCGGCCGCTCGTGCGAAGACCCGTGGGTCATCGCTGCCAGCCTGATCGGCTCGACCAAGCGCTTGAAGTTTCTCGTCGCCGTGCGCCCCGGTTTGCACCAGCCCAGCCTGGCCGCGCGCATGGCCGCGACCTTCGACCGGCTCTCCGGTGGGCGGGTGCTTGTCAACCTCGTGACGGGCGGCGACCAGTCCGAGCTCGAAGGCGACGGCGTGTACCTCGACCATGCAGCGCGCTACGAACAGTCTGCCGAGTTCATTCGCATCTGGCGCGAGATCATCACGCGCAGCCACGACGGGCAGAGCTTCGACTACGAAGGCAAGCACCTGAGCGTGAAGGGCGCCAAGCTGCTGTTCCCGCCCATGCAGAAGCCGTATCCGCCAGTGTGGTTCGGTGGCTCGTCGGCAGCGGCGCACGAGCTCGCGGCCGAGCAGGTCGACACGTACCTGACATGGGGCGAACCGCCTGCCGAGGTCGCCAAGAAGATCGCCGACGTCAGGGCTCGCGCGGCGCGCAAAGGCCGCACCGTCAAGTTCGGCATTCGGCTGCATGTAGTCGTCCGCGAGACTGACGACGAAGCCTGGCGCGCGGCCGAGTCGCTCATCAGCCGCGTCGACGACGCGACCGTGATCAAGGCGCAAGCGGTGTTCGCCAAGATGGATTCCGAAGGCCAGCGCCGCATGGCCGCGCTGCATGCCGGCGGCGCCAAACGCACGCGTGCCGACCTGGAGATTTCGCCGAACCTTTGGGCCGGCGTCGGACTGGTGCGCGGTGGCGCGGGCACGGCCTTGGTAGGCGATGCGAAGACGGTTGCGGCGCGCATCGAGGAGTACGCGGCGCTCGGGCTCGACAACTTCATCCTGTCGGGCTATCCGCATCTGGAAGAGGCGTATCGCTTCGCGGAACTGGTGTTTCCGTTGTTGTCGCGCCGGGCCCAAACGCAGTTGTCGTCACGCCTTGCCGGTTGCTCGCTGACCGGACCGTTCGGCGAGGTGGTCGCCAATCTCGATGCGCCATCGCGTTTGCAATCTCAAAGTTGAGTCGGCTCATGAACGAACAAGTACGGAAGCTGCCGTTGCGGGTGCAGCGCGAGACGGCCGCCAATACGGCAGCGGATGCGCAGGCGATTGCATTCACTGTGCGCGGCTTTGCGGCAGCCGTCGGGGCACGTTTGATTCCCTGGTTGGTGCCCGTCACGTTGATCGTCGCGTGGCAGATCGCCTCGTCGCTCGGCTGGTTGTCGACGCGCGTGCTGCCCGCGCCACTCGCCGTGCTGCAGGCCGCGTGGACGCTGGCCGCATCGGGCGAGTTGTGGACGCACGTCAAGGTGAGTGCCGGCCGCGCGCTCGGCGGGCTCGCCATCGGCGGTAGCCTGGGCCTCGGGTTGGGCCTGCTCACCGGTTCGGTCAAGTTCTTCGAGACACTGCTCGACTCGACCATCCAGATGGTGCGCAACATCCCTGCGTTGGCGCTGATCCCGCTCGTCATCCTGTGGTTCGGCATCGACGAGACGGCAAAGCTGTTCTTGATCTCGGTGTCGGTGTTCTTTCCGATCTACCTCAACACTTTTCACGGCATCCGCAACGTCGATCCGCAGTTGATCGAGATGGGCCGCACCTATGGCCTGACCCGCTGGCAGCTTTACCGCGAGGTGATCCTGCCGGGCGCGCTGTCGTCGATCCTGGTCGGCCTGCGCTTCTCGCTCGGCTTGATGTGGGTGATCCTGATCGTGGCCGAAACGATCTCGGCGCAATCGGGCATCGGCTATCTCACGATGAACGCCCGCGAGTTCTTGCAGACCGACATCGTGCTGGTCGGCATCCTTCTTTATGCGCTGCTGGGCAAGGCCGCCGATTTGTTTGCGCGCGGGCTGGAAAGCTGGTGGCTGAGATGGCATCCGGGTTACCAAGCCAAGTGATCGACCCACAAACCATGACTGCATCTCGTTCATTTACGCGCAGAAGCGCACTCGGCACGCTGGCAGCACTCGCTGCATCTGCATCTGCATCTGCATCTGCATCTGCATCGACATCGGCCTTTGCGCAAACCACATCCGCCACGGTCCGCATCGGCTATCAAAAGTCGTCGACGTTGATCGTCGTGCTCAAGACCCAGGGCACGCTGGAGCGTCGGCTGGCGCCGCTGGGTGTCAAGGTGAGCTGGCACGAGTTCACCAGTGGCTTGCCGCTGCTCGAAGCGCTCAATCTCGACAACCTCGATGTCAGCGCCGACGTGCCCCACACGGTGCCTGTGTTCGCGCAGGCGGCTGGCGCCAAGCTGACTTTCGTAGCGCAAGAGGCGCCGTCGCCGGGGGCGCAAGCCATCGTTGTCCGGGCCGATTCACCGATCAAGTCGGTGTCCGATCTCAAGGGCAAGAAAGTTGGTTTCGCAAAAGCGGCCGGCGTGCACTACCTGCTGATCGCCGCGCTCGCCAAAGCCGGGCTGTCTTTCAAGGACATAGAGCCCGCCTACCTCACGCCGGCCGACGGCCGCGCCGCCTTCGAGAAGGGCGCGATCGACGCCTGGGTGGTGTGGGACCCGTTCCTCGCCGCCGCGCAGCAGCAGTCGTCCGTGCGGGTGATCGCCGATGGCACCGGCATCGCGTCTTACCAGCGCTACTACCTGGCCGCGACGCGCTTTGCAGACGCTCGGCCCGATGTGCTTGAAGTGCTGTATGTCGAGCTCGAAAAGGCCGGCAGATGGGTCAAGCAAAGCCCGAAAGAAGCAGCGGCCTTGCTGGCGCCCGTGTGGGGCATCGATACCGCCATCGTCGAACGCGCGAATGGCCGTCGCAGCTATGCCGTGCGCCCCGTCGTGCCCGGACTGCTGACGGAACAGCAACGCATCGCCGATGCGTTCTTCGTCGAAAAGCTGTTGCCGAAGAAGCTCGATGCACTCGATGTACCGCTCTTCAAACCAAGGGGTTGAAATGAATGCAAGAACCAATGCTGGCGGCGTGCGGCTCGAAATCCGTGGCGTGCACAAACGCTACGGCACGCGTGAAGTGCTGCGCAATACACAGATCGACATCGCGCCTGGCCAGTTCATCGCCATCGTCGGGCGTAGCGGTTGCGGCAAGAGCACGCTGCTGCGGCTGGTCGCCGGACTGGAGCCGGCCTCGGACGGCACGCTCAGCACCAACGGCCGAAAGATCGACGGGCTGCACGACGACACCCGCATCATGTTTCAGGAGGCGCGTCTGTTGCCGTGGCGTCGCGTGCTCGACAACGTCACGCTCGGGCTGCCGACCGCGTTGCGCTCGCGCGGCCGCGAAGTGCTGGCGCAGGTCGGGCTGGCCGATCGGGAGAACGAATGGCCGGCGCGCCTCTCGGGCGGGCAGCGGCAGCGCGTCGCGTTGGCGCGCGCGCTGGTGCATCACCCGCGCTTGCTGCTGCTCGACGAGCCGCTGGGCGCGCTCGACGCGCTGACCCGCATCGAAATGCACCGGCTCATCGAGAACCTGTGGCAGCAGCATCGCTTTACCGCGCTGTTGGTCACGCACGATGTGCAGGAGGCGGTGGCGCTGGCCGATCGCGTCATCCTGATCGAAGACGGACGCATTGCGCTGGACGAGAACATCGCGCTGGCCCGGCCGCGCTCGCAGGGCGACCCGGCGTTTGCAGCCATCGAGAAACGCATCCTCGATCGCGTACTGCAAAAGCCCGATGCAGAGATCGCCGAACCGTCTGATCCGGCCAACGACACGCGCTGGGCCGATGGTCCAGCGCACGCGCTCAGGTGGGCTGTCTAGCCCCGGCGTTCATTCAATTTCCAAGGAGTCTTTCATGTCCATTCAAGCCATCAACGTACGCAACCAGTTCAAGGGAAAGATCAAGGAGATCATCCGCGGCGACGTGGTGTCCGAGGTCGATGTCGAAACGGCCTGGGGCATCGTGACCTCGGTCATCACGACGCGTTCGGTCGACGAGCTGCAGCTCAAGCCGGGTTCCGATGTGGTGGCGCTGGTGAAGTCGACCGAGGTGTCGATCGCCAAGCTCTGATGCGCAAGACGGTCTGTCATTCGCGGGCTACTCCGCTTTGATGCCGACCGCTTTCACGATCTGCGCATAGCGCCCGTATTCCGCGGCGACCTGCTTTTGAAACTCGCGTTGCGGTTGGCCGGTCGCTTCGATACCCTGCGCCGCCCACTCGGCGCGCACCGTAGGAGACTGCACGATGCGACCGGCGTCGGCAGCAATGGCATCGATCACGACCTGCGGCGTGTGCGCCGGCGCGAACAGGCCGAACCACGTCCCTGCGCGATAGCCCGCATAGCTTTCCGCAACGGTCGGCACGTCGGGCAGCAATGCATGCCGACGCTCGCCTGTGGAACCCAACGCGACCAGCCGACCGGTGCGGATGTGCGGCATTGCTGGACCGACGGCGATGAACATCACGTCGACCTGTCCGCCGATCACGTCTTGCAAGCCCAGCGGCCCACCGCGGTAGGGAATGTGCGTTGCATAGATGCCGGCGCGCGCCTTCAATATTTCCATGGCCAGTTGCTGCGGACTGCCATTGCCGGCCGAAGCGAAGTTGTAGCGGCCGGGCTGCGCCTTGGCGGCACGCACGAAGTCGGCGAGCGAATGAAAGCCGGTCTTCGGATTGGCCACCAGCACGAAGTCGATCTGGCCGAGCGAGACCACCGGCAACAGATCGCGCTGTGCGTCGTAGGGCAGGTCGTGCTGGATGTTCGGCAGGATGGTGATCGGCCCGTCGGCACCGACCAGCAGGCTGTAGCCATCGGCCGGGGACTTGGTCAACGCGTCGGCCGCGAGGATTCCGGCGGCGCCGGCGCGGTTGTCCACGACCACGGGTTGCTTCCACTGCTCGGCGAGTCGCATCGCGAGCGAGCGCGCCAGCACGTCGGGTGAACTGCCGGGCGTGTTGGCGACTGTGATGTGGACCGCCTTGGTCGGGAAGGTCTGCGCCTGGATGGGGAGAGCGAGCGTTGCCGTTGCCAGTGCGAGCGCAAGTGCGGAGGCGAACGTTGCGAGCTTCGTGAGGAAGGGTTTGAAGACAGGGTGAGCACGCATCGCGGAGCCTTTGATCAAAGAGCAAAGGGCGAGATTCTGGTGGCGCAAGAGCGATCGGCAAACGACCGTTTCGTCAGATGCATAGTTGCCGGCGGCATAAGCGGAAGCAGAAGCGGAAGCGGAAGCAAAGGCATGGGCAGCGGCAGCGCCCTTCGATTGGCGTCAGATCACTTCGAAGTGGTGCGTGCCATCGCGTGCGAGTTGCGCGACCAGGCCGTACTCCCAATCGAGATACGCCTGCATGGCTTCGGGCGGCGCATCGGTGCCTTCGTAAGGGCGTCGGTAGCGATGCGGGTTGGGCGCAGGGCGGGCGGCGGCTGCATCGAACGGCGGGCCGGCTTCACTGAACGCGTCTGCCGCAGGCGCGGCGACCACGTAGACATCCCAGCCCATTTGCGCGAGCCACGAAGCGGTCATGGGCGCACGCGCACCGTCGTCGTCGGCCAGCACGATGCGGGCACCGCGCACCGGAACATGGTGATCCGTCTCCTGCACCAACTGACCGCCGGGTGCGCTGGCGAAGGTCGGCAGATGCGCTACGGCATATTCCTCGGGCGTGCGCACGTCGAAGCGATAGACCGTGCGGTCGGGTGCTTCGAGCGAGTCGATGGCATCGAGCGAAATCCGGCGCACGCCAGCGCGATCGGCGACGCGCCTCGCGTCTGCGCGGGCCTGCGCGCGATGCGCATCGCTGACCACGTCTGGCGCTCGTTTCTGCGCGCCCTGGTCCAACACCTGGCCGGCCAGCTTCCAGCCGATCGTCCCGTTGCGCAGCGCGGTCACCGGATTGGGAATGCCCGCATTCACCAGCGACTGCGTGCCGATGATGCTGCGCGTGCGTCCCGCGCAATTCACGATCACGCGCGTGGCCGGGTCGGGCGCCAGTTCGCGCACACGCAGCACCAGCTCGGCACCCGGCACGCTGGTCGCGGTCGGGATGCTCATGGTTTGGTACTCGTCGAAGCGGCGCGCGTCGAGCACGACGACGTCAGCTTTTGCGTCGATCAGCGCCTTCACTGCTTCGGCGGAAAGCGAAGGGGTGTGGCGCTCGTGTTCGACGAGTTCACCGAACGATTTGCTTGGCACGTTGACATCGCGGAACAGCTCGCCGCCGGCATTGCGCCAGCCGTCGAGGCCGCCTTCTAATCGATGCACTTGCGTGTAGCCGAGAGCGCCGAACCGGCCGGCGGCGTCTGCCACCAGGTCTTCGCCGTCCTGCTCGCCGTAGAGGACGATGACGGTGTCGAGTCGTGGAATACGCCGCTGCGCATCGGCTTCGATGCGGGCGAGCGGCAGGTTCGCCGCCCACAGCGGATGTTCCTGGGCAAAAGGGTGTTCTTCGCGCAGGTCGAGCAAGGCGGTTTCTTCGCGTGCCAACAAGCGGGCGCGCACCTGTTCGAATGTGAGTGCGCTGGTGGAGAGTTCTGTCATGTCCGGAGTATCACGCGCCGGGTGTTCATCACACGGTTTGCACAATGGCTCGCTTGCCCGCCGCCACCAGGATCGCATCGTTCTGTGGTGTGTGGATGCGGCTGCACAGCACGTCGCGGTAGTGCCGCTCCAGCGGGTTGTGCCGCGCGAGACCGTGGTTGCCGCTGAGCTGCAGCGCGATCTCCACGGCGCGGATTGCGTTGTTCGTGACCGTGTACTTCACGAGTCCGCTGTCGGCGGCCGGCTGTGCATGCCCGGCATCGACGGCGGCTGCGGCATCGTCGAGCAAGACGCGGCTGGTCCGCAGCAGCGCTTCGATTTCTCCAACGGCTTCCTGCATTCGCGGCAGCGTCGACAGCGCTGCGCCGAGGTTGCCCGGCGCACGGTGATTCAAGAAGTTGACCAGCCAGTCGCGTGCGGCCTGCGCCACCGCGTCGTAGAGGCTTCCCAGCAGCACGATCATCCAGGCCTGTTGCGTGGCGTGGGCGTCGATGTCGGTCTGGCTGCCAGCGTCCGGCGCCCAGTCGGCAGGCGCGCGCAGATCGACGGCCTGGTCGAGCGGAATTTCGACGTCTTCGAACACCACTTCGTGGCTACCAGAGGCGCGCAAACCGAGGTGGTCCCAACTCGCGATGACGCGCACGCCGGGCGCATCCCGCGGCACCAGGAACACGCCCACGCGTGGATCGATCTCGTCGTCCGTGCGGCCCCAGACCGACAGCCAGCCCAGGCCTTCGATGCCCGTCGTGTAGAGCTTGTGGCCGTTCAGTTTCCAGACGGTATCGGCGCCAGTGCCTTCGCGTCGCGCCGTGGTAGCGGGCAGGCCGCCGCGTGCTGGCGAGCCCAGCGCCGGCTCGACCCGCAATGCATTGATGAGCGCACCGTGCGAGACCGCATCGCGCGCAACACGCTCGCGCAGATGCGCCGGCCAGCGGCTGTCGGCTCGTCCGATGCCTTGGTGTTGCAACCACGTCATCATGAGGATGAGGGCGGTCGCCGGCTCGCCGCGCGCCACGGCGGAGACTACACGCCGGGCCGTGCCGAGCGATGCGCCGCCGCCGCCGTATGCGACTGGAGCGACCAGCGCCACCAGCCCGGCGGCCTGCAGCGCATCGAAGTTCTCGTGCGGAAAGGCGCCGCTGAGATCGAAGTCGGCTGCGGTGGCGGCGAACTGCGAGGACAGTCGTGCGAGCAGATCCGCGTCGATCGATTGCAGCTTTCGAACCGCTTCGATGGGATCGGCGGCGGCATCGAAAGAAGAGGGAGTCGCGGTCGCAGCGCGGCGCAAGGGTAGGGCACTCATGACCGCTGAAGATAGCGATGCAAGCGGGAACCGGGAACGACGCATCGCGCATAAGCAAACGCGTTTTTCTGCGTTCCCTTTTGCCCGTCGCGCCGGTACGGTGATGCATCATGAAACCTCTCTCATCCGAACCTCGCGTCGATTCGCCGTTCGCATCGCGTCGTCGCCTGCTGCAAGTCGCCGCCGCGGCCTGGGGCGCCGCGGCAACTTCGAGCTGGAGCGCAACCGGTGCCCAGGCCGCCGCGCCCGACCTGCGCGGCGTCACGCTGCGCATCGGCACCTACAAAGGCTTGTGGCGCCCGTTGCTGCAAGCCTCAGGACAGGCCGACACGCCCTACAAGATCGATTGGCGCGAGCTGAACAACGGCGGCCTGCACATCGAGGCCATCAACGGCGATGCACTCGATGTCGGATCGGGCAGCGAGATCCCGCCTGTCTTCGCGGCGCGCCAGAAAGCGCAGGTGAAACTCATCGCCGTCACGCACGAAGACCTGAACAACCAGGCCACGCTGGCGCGCAAGGACGCGCCCATTCGCAGCATCGCCGATCTCAAGGGCAAGCGCGTCGGCTACGTTCGCGCGACCACCTCGCACTATTACCTGGCAAAGCAACTGGCCGAGGCTGGCCTGAGCTTCGCCGACATCCAGGCCATCAGCCTGACGCCGTCCGATGGTTTCTCGGCCTTCGCGCGCGGCGACCTCGATGCCTGGGCCATCTACGGCTACAACGGCCAGCTGGCGCGCACGCAGTACGGCGCACGCACCATCAAGACGGGCGTCGGCTACCTGTCGGGAAACTTCCCGATCTACGCCAATCCGCGCACGATCGATGACCCCTTGCGACGCGCCGCCATCGCCGACTTCCTGCAACGGTTGCAACGCTCGTTTGCGTGGATCAACGGCAACTTCCTGGCCTACGCGCAGGCGCAATCGGCCGAGACGCGCGTACCCGTCGGAGACATCGTCGAACTCTTCAACGGGCGCAGTGGCGACTACAGCCTGGCCGCTGTCGACGACGCCGTGATTCGCAGCCACCAGGACGTGGCCGACACCTTTTTGAAGATCGGCGTGCTCGATGCGCCCACCGATGTGCGTCCGCTGTGGGACCGCAGTTTCGAGCGCGTGTTGCGCGCGCCGACGGCCTGAACGCCTCTCCTATTTCATCACCCCAGAGGAACCCCCATGCGGCAAAACGATATCGAATTCATCGGCATGATCCAGACCCAGAAAGTCTCCGAGACGCACGCGGCCCAAGGCCCGGCGATCGACCGCGACTACGTGCGCGCCTTCGCGCAAGCCCACGAGCAGGCGGGCTTCGACCGCGTGCTCGTGCCACACCATTCGACCGGACCAGATGCCACGCTCACCGTCGCCTACGCGGCGTCGGTGACCGAGCGCATTCACTTCATGCTCGCGCATCGACCCGGCTTCGTGTCGCCTACGCTGGCGGCGCGGCAGTTCGCCTCGCTCGACCAGTTCAGCGGTGGCCGGCTCGGCGTCCACTACATCTCCGGCGGCTCCGACGATGAGCAAAAGCGTGACGGCGACTGGCTCGATCACGACCAGCGCTATGCCCGAACCGACGAATACCTGGAGGTGCTGCGCAAGGTCTGGACGGCCGACAAACCCTTCGATCACAAGGGCGCGCACTACAGCGCTGTCGGCGCTTTCTCCGAAGTCAAGCCGTTGCAGACCTTGAACGGCAAGCCGCATGTACCCGTGTATTTCGGTGGTGCTTCCGATGCGGCGATTCCGGTCGCAGGCAAGCATGCGGACGTTTATGCGCTGTGGGGCGAATCACTTGATCAGGCGCGCGAGCTGACGACGCGGGTGCGTGCCGAGGCAGCAAAACATGGGCGCACGGTCCGCTTCTCGGTGTCGTTCCGTCCCATCCTTGCCGAGACCGAAGACCACGCCTGGGCACGCGCCGACGGCATCCTCGAAGAGACGCGACGGCTCCGCGTGGTGCAGGGCTTCGGCCGCGGTGGACCGCAGCAGAGCGAAGGCGCCAAGCGTTTGCTGGCCGCTGCCGACAAAGGGCCGCGCGTCGACAAGCGGCTGTGGACCGCAGTGGCGCAGGAGATCGGTGGGCGATCGAACAGCACCGCGCTGGTCGGCACGCCCGAGCAGGTGGCAGATGCCTTGCTCGATTACTACGACCTTGGCGTGACGACCTTCCTGATTCGCGGCTTCGATCCGCTGGAAGACGCGACGGACTATGGGCGCGAGTTGATTCCGCGGACGCGGGATTTGGTCGCGCAACGGCTTGCCTCGCAACGGAAGGCAGCGTGAACATGAGTGAAGTTCTCTTCATCGATCGCGGCATTACGCGCCTCAAGCTCAACCCGAACCCGCAACAGAAGTATTGGTTCGATGCGCCCGCGGTAAGGCCGACGGTCGAAGCCGAACGCCGGCATCGACAGGAGCGGCTGGCCGGCGCATTCCGCCTGTTCGCGCGCTTCGGTTTCGCGCAAGGTCTTGCAGGTCACATCACCGCACGTGACCCTGAGTTGACCGATCATTTCTGGGTCAATCCGCTGGGCTTGCACTTCTCGCGCATCAAGGTCTCCGACCTGTTGCTGGTCAACGCCAAGGGCCAGACAGTCATCGGCGACCGCCCGCTGAACAAGGCGGCCTTCGCGATTCACGCTGCCATCCACGAACACAACCCGAAGATCATCGCCGCCGCCCACACGCACTCGACCTACGGCAAAGCCTGGTCGACACTCGGCCGCAAGCTCGACACGCTGACGCAGGACACCTGTGTGTTTCATGACGACGTCGCGCTGTTCAGCGACTTCACCGGGATGGTGGTCGACGAGAGCGAAGGTCTGCGCATCGCGAAAGCATTGGGGGACCGCAAGGGCGCGATCCTGAAGAACCACGGCATCCTGACCGCTGGCCCGACCGTCGAGGCCGCCGCGTGGTGGTACATCGCGCTCGACAACGCCTGCCACACGCAACTGCTGGCCGAAGCTGCCGGTGCGCCGCAGCCGATCGACGATGCGGTGGCGCGTCATACGCATGGACAGATCGGCGGATCCGAAGGCGCGCTGCATTCGTTCGAGAGCCTGTTCGAAGGCCTGGTCGAAGCCGAACCAGAACTGCTGGATTGAAATCCGACATGACCCGCCACTGGACTTTGATTCCGACCCCGATCAATCGCCGTCGTGCGCTCCATGGCGTGGCAGCCGCCATCGCGCTACCGGCCCTTTCTCTCGGAGCGCAAACGCGTCCGTTGCTGAAAGCCGGCGACCAAAAAGGCGGCCTGCGCGCCTTGCTCGAAGCCGCCAACGCGCTCGACGGTGTGACCTACGACATTCAGTGGTCGGAGTTCCCCGCGGCTGCACCGTTGGCCGAAGCGCTCAACGCGCATGCGGTCGACCTCGGCCCCATCGGCGATGCACCGCTGGTCTTTGCGCTGGCGGCGGGCGCGCGCGTGAAGGCCATCGGTGTCAGTCGCTCGGATTCCTACGGCACGGCAGTGCTCGTGCGGCCAGACTCACCGTTGAAGACGGCGGCCGATCTCAGGAGCAAGAGCATCGCGACCAACCGCGGATCGATCGGGCACTACGTGGCGCTCAAGGGGATCATCCGGGCCGGCCTTAAGCCCGAAGACGTGACCTTTCGCTTCCTGGCCCCGCCCGATGCCAAGCTCGCGCTGACCCAAGGCTCCGTCGATGCTTGGGCGACGTGGGAACCGTATACCGCGCTGGCCGAAACCACGGGGCACTCACGCGTGTTGGTGAACGGTCGCAGCCTGCTGCCTGGTCTTGGCTTCGTCGCCGCGACCGAGTCGGCCATCGCCGCCAAGCGGCCAGTGCTGCAAGACTTCATGCAGCGCCTGACGCGAGCGCAACTCTGGTCGTACCGCAACGTCGATGCCTACTCGGCAACGATGGCACGCATCATCGGCATTCCGGTGGAGGCGGCCAGGCTGCAGTTCGAACGGCGCCAGCAGAAATGGGTCGCGGTCGATGCCAAGGTCATTTCCGACCAGCAGGGCACGGCCGATTTCTATCAGCAGGTCGGGCTCATCAAGCAGCACCTCGACGTCAGAGCCATCTTCGATCCGGGCTTCGAAGTTGTTGCAGGTTGAGCCAGCGACGCTTCGACTGAGCAAACGCCGCGGCGTAAGACGCGAACGCGGTGCCTGCCGCATGGTAGGCGGGCGAGTTGGGCCGCTGCGCTGCGCTTACTTGACCTGCTGCTTCTCGAGCTTGCGCGCCAGCGTGCGGCGGTGCATTCCGAGCCGCCGCGCGGTCTCCGAGATGTTGAAGCCGGTCTGTGCCAGCGTCTCGTGAATGCGCTCCCATTCGAGGGTCTTGATCGACGATGAGCGGTTGGTCAGTTCGACTTCGGCATTGCCCGCCGCTCGGCCGAAGGCGGCCTCGATGTCATCGGTGTTCGACGGTTTCGCCAGGTAGTAGCAGGCACCGAGCTTGATGGCCTCGACAGCGGTCGCGATGCTGGCGAAGCCGGTCAGCACCACGATGAGCATGTCGGGGTCGTGCGCATGCAGCGCGCGAACGCAGGCCAGGCCCGATGCTTCGCCGTTCAGCTTGAGGTCGACCACGGCGTAGCCGGGCGTTCGGCCCGACGTTTCGTCGTTGCCCTCATGACCATCGCCTTCCACCAGCGCAAGCGCCGAATCGAGGCTCGTCGCGAGCATCACAGCGTAGCCGCGCCGCTCGAAGGAGCGGCCGAGCGTCCGGGCGAAGGCGGCGTCGTCTTCGATGATGAGCAGCAGGCGTTCAGTTTCCATCGTCATCGTCGTGATCTTCTTCGTCTTCTTCTTCGAGGGTGATCGCTGCCAGAGGCAAGGTGATCGTCACCACGGCACCGCCTTCGGGCCGGTTGCGCGCCACCACGCTGCCACCCAGCGTGCGCGCCACGTTGACGACGAGGAACAGCCCGAGTCCGCCGCCGGTACGTCCCTTGCTCGACTGGTAAGGCTTGCCGAACTGGGCCAGCATTTCTCGCGGGAACCCGGGACCCGCATCGGTGACCGTCAACGTCAATGCGTTGGCTGCGACATCGTGCGTCACGTCCAGGCCCACGCCGTGCGGCGAAGCCTCGATGGCGTTGTCGAGGACGTTGCACACCATCTGCTTCAGGGCCGAGTCCGACACCATCGGCATGTCGGGCGCGAAGAGGTTGCGGTAGACGAAGACGCGGCTGTTGCGCGTGGTGCGCCACTCTTCGGCCAGGTCGTCGAGGAAGGTGCAGATGGTCGTCTTGACGGACGACTCGCCACGCGCTTCGCCGGCCGACAGCAGGATGCCGCTCACGATGGTCTTGCAGCGCTGCACCTGTGCCTGCATTTCGCCGACCTCCTGCAACAGCTCGGCATCGGCTGTGAAAGCCGGCATGCGCCGCCAGTCGCCGAGGATCACGGCCAGCGTGGCGAGCGGCGTGCCGAGTTCGTGCGCCGCACCCGATGCGAGCAGGCCCATGCGCACGATGTGCTCTTCTTCGGTGGCACGCTGGCGCAGGTCTGACAGCCGCGCATCGCGCTCGCGCAAATTGCCGTTGATGCGTGTGATAAAGACCACCAGCAAGCCCGCATTCAGCGCAAAGCAGATCAACATGCCCTGCAGGTACGGGCTGGACAGACCGTGGCTCAGGTCGGAGGAAAGCGGCAGGGGCCGGCCAAACACCGCAAGGCCGACGAAACACGCAGTGGTAATGCCGACCATCGTGCGGACGGACCACGCATCGAGCAGTACGGCTCCCAGGGTGACCTGCAGCAGGTACAGAAAAACAAAGGGATTGGTGACACCGCCGCTCAGGTAGAGCTGTGCAGTCAGGGCGCCGACGTCGACCAGCAGTGAGACGAAGAGTTCGGTCTTGGTGACCGCTCGCGGCACACGCCAGCGCAACAGGCTCGCAAGGTTGAACGCGGTGAGGCCGGCCAGCACGGCGAGCATGAGGTTAATCGGCAGACTGATGCCGAAGCCGTAGTACACGACTTCGATCGTGACAAGTTGGCCGACCACCGCGATCCAGCGCAACTGGATCAGCTGCTGCATGTTCTTCAAGCCGCTGGCATCGTCGAAACGTCCCGCACCGACAGCTTCCGTGGGGCTCGTCATGAGATCAGCCGAGGCGTGGTGTGCGTTCTTCGCGGACGAACCACCAGCCAGCGAGAGCGGTCATTAGCGCCAGCGCAAACCAGGTGAACACGTAGACCAGATGGTTGTTGTAGAACGCAATCACGGTGAGACCCGCGCGGGGCCATTGAAGGTCAGTCTCTGTCGACGGGGCATCTTCGTCGACAAAAAAAGGTGCTGCATCGGCCACGTTGCGCGCAGTCGCGATGGCCGCCACATCGCGCGAGAACCAGCGGTTAGCGGCAGGGTCGTTGTGTCTCAGGAAACCGCCACGGGGTTCGGTCATGCGCAGCAGGCCCGTGACATCGACCTCGCCGACGGATTCGGTGGTCTTGCGCTTTGCACGATCGACTTCGTCGGGTGGCACGAACCCGCGATTGACGAGGATCGCGCTACCGTCGGTGCGGCGCAAAGGCGTCAGCACCCAAAAACCGCTTCCGAGTTTGGTACTGGCTTGGACTAAAGTTTCGCGCTCGTACAGAAACTCTCCTCTGAGCTTCACGTGCCTGTACTCGTCATCGGAATTGTTCACTTCCGCCCACTGCGCCATTGTCGGCGGTGAGGTGGCAGGGAGGTGAACACGCTGGTTGACCCGTTCAATCAGATCGAGCTTCCAGGCCAATCGCTCTATCTGCCAGATGCCAAGCGCAATGAATCCGGCAAAAACCAGGAACGCGCAACTGGCCAGTGCAATTCGCTTCAAGGCATGTTCTTCATTTCCTGCATGGACGGCGGCATCATGTTGTAGTTCAGGTGGTACATCACCCAGATCGAGCCGCTGAGCGTGATCACGACCAGCACCAACGTGAAGACCAGCGCCAGCAACGACCACCCGCCTTCTGTCTTGGTGCTCATGTGCAGGAAGTAAATCATGTGAACGACGATCTGAACCGCAGCCAATGCAAGGATGACGAATGCCGTGGTGCTCGACTTGTCGAATACCTTGCCCATGACGATCGCGAACGGGATCGCAGTCAGGATGACCGCCAGCACGAATCCGGTCATGTACCCGTTGAATGTGCTGTGCGGACCACCAGCGTCGTCTTCGTGGTGTCCGTCGTGCGGTCCGTGAGGTGAAGTTGCTTCGATGTGTGCGCTCATTGCAGGGATCCCATCAGATAGACAAAGGTGAAGACGCCGATCCAGACGACGTCCAGGAAGTGCCAGAACATCGAAAGGCACATCAGTCGCCGACGGTTCTCCAGGATCAGGCCGCCGCGCGATACCTGGACCATGAGCGTCACGAGCCAGACGATACCGAAGGCCACGTGCAAGCCGTGCGTGCCGACCAGCGTGAAGAACGACGACAAGAATGCGCTGCGTTGGGGTCCAGCGCCTTCGTGGATGAGGTGCGCGAATTCATACAGTTCAAGGCCGATGAAGGCGGCGCCCAGCAGGCCGGTAACCGCGAGCCAGGCCAACACCGGTCGCAGCCGCTTGCGCTGCATCTCGAGCATGGCAAAGCCATAGGTGATGGACGACAGCAGCAGCATCGAAGTGTTCAGCGCCACCAGCGGCAGGTCGAACAGGTCTGCGCCCGAGGGGCCGGCGGCGTAGTTGCGGCCCAGCACCGCATAGACCGCGAACAGCACGGCAAAGATGAGGCAGTCGCTCATCAGGTAGAGCCAGAAACCGAGCAACGTGCCGTTTTCCGGGTGTACCTCTTCGGCTACGAAAAATCGCAGATTGGCGGGCGTACTGACTTTTTCAGCCATGGTGCCGGGCGGTGGGGAAACAGTGAACTCAGACATGGCTGGCCAGCAGTTGCGTACGTTCGCTTTCGATGCGGAAGACTTCGTCCGCACCGATGTAGAACTCGCGCTTGTAGTTGAAGGTGTGGCCGATGGCGACGACCACGATGGCAAGGAAGGACAGGGCGGCGAGTGGCCACATGTGCCAGATTGCCGCAAAACCGAATACCGCGCTGAGCCCGGCCAGAATGATGCCGGCGCCGGTGTTCTTGGGCATGTGGATGGGAATGAAGCCTTGCAGCGGCCGCACGTAGCCCCTCTTCTTCATGTCGGTCCAGGCATCGCCGTCATGGACTTGCGGCGTGAAGGCGAAGTTGTACGGTGGCGGCGGTGACGAGGTCGACCATTCGAGCGTACGGCCATCCCACGGGTCGCCGGTGGTGTCACGCAGTTTTGCGCGGTCGCGGAAGGTCACGTAGAACTGGATCAGCATCGACAGGATGCCGAGTGCGACCAGGAACGCGCCGAAGGCGGCGATCTGGAACCAGATCTGGAGTGACGGGTCGTCGAAGTGACTCATACGGCGCGTCACGCCCATCAGGCCCAGCACGTAGAGCGGCATGAACGCGAACCAGAAGCCGGTGATCCAGAACCAGAACGACACCCGGCCCCAGAACGGATCGAGCTTGTAGCCGGTCGCCTTGGGGAACCAGTAGTTGATGCCGGCAAACGCACCGAACACCACGCCGCCGATGATCACGTTATGGAAGTGGGCCACCAGGAACAGGCTGTTGTGCAACACGAAGTCGGCTGGAGGCACTGCAAGCAGCACCCCGGTCATACCGCCGATCGTGAAGGTGATCATGAAACCGATGGTCCACAACATCGGCACCTCGAAGCGGATGCGGCCGCGGTACATGGTGAACAGCCAGTTGAATATCTTCGCCCCGGTCGGGATGGAGATGATCATCGTGGTGATGCCGAAGAACGAGTTGACGCTGGCACCCGAACCCATGGTGAAGAAGTGATGCAACCAGACCAGGTAGGACAGGATCGTGATGACGATCGTCGCGTAGACCATCGAGGCGTAGCCGAACAGGCGCTTGCCCGAGAAGGTCGAGACCACTTCGGAGAACACGCCGAACAACGGCAGGATCAGGATGTAGACCTCCGGGTGACCCCAGATCCAGATCAGGTTGACGTACATCATGGCGTTGCCACCGAAGTCGTTGGAGAAGAACGCAGTGCCCACGTAGCGGTCGAGCGCCAACAACCCGAGGACGGCGGTCAGCACCGGGAAGGCGGCGACGATCAACACGTTGGTGCAGAGCGCGGTCCAGGTGAAGATGGGCATCTTCATCAGACCCATGCCCGGTGCGCGCATCTTGACGATCGTCGCGATCAGGTTGATGCCCGACAGCAGCGTGCCGATGCCCGCGACCTGCAATGACCAGATGTAGTAATCGACCCCTACGTCTGGGCTGTAGGCAATCCCCGAGAGCGGTGGATAGGCCAGCCAGCCGGTGCGCGCGAAGCCGCCGAAAAACAGCGACATCATGACCAGAACGGCGCCACTGGCCGTCATCCAGAAACTCAGGTTGTTGAGAAACGGGAATGCAACGTCGCGTGCGCCGATTTGCAACGGTACTGCGAAATTCATCAACCCCGCGATCAGCGGCATGGCGACGAAGAAAATCATGATCACGCCGTGCGCGGTGAAGATCTGGTCGTAGTGATGGGGCGGCAGGTAACCCACCGAATCGCCGAAGGAGACGGCTTGTTGCAAGCGCATCATGATGGCGTCGGAGAAGCCGCGCAGCAGCATCACCAGACCCAGAATGATGTACATGATCCCGATTTTCTTGTGGTCGATGCTGGTGAACCATTCGCGCCAGAGGTAGCCCCATACGCGGAAATAGGTCAGGGCGCCAAGCATCGTTGCGCCGCCGAGTCCGATGGCGATGAAGGTCACCAGCAAGATCGGGTCATGAAAAGGGATCGCGTCCCAAGTAAGGCGGCCGAAGACGAGCTTCGTAATATCTAGATGGTCGAACATCGTGGGTCCGGGTGACGAAAATTAGGCTGCGCAATGCGGCGCAGTGAGAGGCAATCGGGTTGAAGTAGCTTTGAGGGCAGTCGCGCGATGCGGATGCTCGTCAGAGCGGACGGTCCGCGGGAGACAGCGCGATGTCTGCCGGATAGTCGCGGGCGGTGCACATCGCACCGACGTACAGCCGTGCGGGCTTTGGGTCGACGCCGGGTGCCGGGCGGGCAGCAGAAGCACTCGAGGCCAAGTTGACCGCGCCAGGAATGCCGAGACCACCCCTTGCGTCGATTGCCATCATTTCTTTCATGCACATCTTGTTGTTCTCGACGCAGCGGTTCAGGATGGCTTCGTACAGTCCGGTTGCCACGGTGGCATACCGACGTACCGGGTCGCGCTCGCTGGGCTGTTCGAGCTGCTTGTAGCCATCGCGGGTCAATTCCGTTTTGTCGGCCTTGGCGGTTTCGACCCACTTGTCGAACTCGGCCGTGCTCATGCCGTGGAACTTGAAGCGCATGCCGGAAAAGCCGGCGCCGCTGTAGTTCGCTGAAAAACCGTCGAAGGCGCCTGGCTTGTTGATCACAGCGTGCAGCTTGGTCTCCATGCCGGGCATGGCGTAGATTTGCCCAGCGAGTGCAGGAATGAAGAATGAATTCATTACCGACGATGCAGTGATCTTGAAACTGATGGGCCGGTCAACCGGCGCGGCCATCTCGTTCACCATGGCGATTCCTTGTTCGGGGTAGATGAACAGCCACTTCCAGTCGAGTGCCACCACTTCGACGACCAGCGGCTTGACGTCTGCCGGAATGCTTCGCTCCGCGTCCAGCCGCGCCAGGGGGCGGTAGGGGTCGAGCGTGTGAGTGCTGATCCAGGTCAGCGCGCCCAAGGCGATCACGATCAGCAGCGGCGCTGCCCAGATGACCAGTTCGAGCTGGGTCGAGTGGTTCCAGTCAGGGCGGTAATCGGCATGCGCGTTGGCGGCCGATTTTCTGTAGCGCCACGCGAAAACCACCGTCAGCACGATCACCGGAACGATGATGAGCAACATCAGCAGCGTCGACGTGATGATCAGGTTGCGCTGCTGGACAGCAATGTCGCCCGAAGGGTTCATGGACACCATGTTGCAAGCCGACAGGAGTGCAATGGCGGGCAGAAGAAGTAATCCGCGAAGTTTCTTGAGCTGGGTCATACCGGACAATTTAAAGTGGACTCGGTCTTGATAATTCGCAGAATCTACGCCGATCGGGCTATTCTTGGCATTGGACGTTTTGTCCTATGGCAACTTTCCCCAACCAGTGCGAACCTATCGCATCCGGGCGAACGAAACCCATCCTCAAACACGAGCAAGAACGATGTCCAGCGTCAGTCAGCAACATAACGATCTTTCGCCACAGGGCATGGAGGAAGACACCCGCCGTGTGACGGCCAACCATTCGGGCATCGCACCGAGCGAGATCGCGGTCGGGGTGATCATTGGTCGTGCTTCCGAGTACTTCGACTTCTTTGTATACGGTATTGCTTCGGTTTTGGTTTTCCCGGCGGTCTTCTTTCCTTTTGCCCAGCGCCTCGAAGGCACGCTGTACTCGTTCGTGGTCTTCTCGTTCGCCTTCATTGCGCGGCCGATCGGAACCATGGCGTTCATGGTCATCCAGAAGCGCTACGGAAGGGGCATCAAGCTGACGGCTGCTTTGTTCCTGCTCGGTTTTTCGACGGCGGGGATGGCCTTCCTGCCGGGCTTCGTGAGCCTCGGTTTTACTTCCATCGTGCTGTTGTCGATTCTGCGGTTTTGCCAAGGCATGGCGTTGGGCGGTTCGTGGGACGGCCTGTCGTCCCTGTTGGCCCTTAACGCGCCGCGCAGCCGTCGCGGTTGGTACGCCATGATTCCGCAGCTCGGTGCGCCCATCGGTTTCATCATCGCCAGCGGACTGTTCCTGTTTTTGTATGCCAACCTTTCGGCGATGGACTTTCTGGATTACGGCTGGCGCTACCCGTTCTATGTGGCGTTTGCGATCAACGTCGTGGCACTCTTTGCCCGGCTGCGGCTCGTGGTGACCAACGAGTACGAGCATCTGCTGAAAGAAAACAAATTGGAGCCGGTGCCGGTCGGTGCGTTGTTGAAGGCGCGCGGCCCCAATCTTTTCATCGGCGCCTTCGCCGCGCTGGCGAGCTACGCGCTCTTCCATTTGGTGACCGTGTTTCCGCTTTCTTGGATGACGTTGTACTCGACCCAAACCGTCGAAGACGTGCTTGAGATCCAGATGTACGGCGCGGTGATCTGCGTTGCGGCTGTCGTCGTTTCCGGTTGGATCGCGGACCGTTACGGGCGCAGAAACACGCTAGGTACGCTCGCCATCCTCATCGGCGCATTCAGTCTTTTCGCGCCCTGGCTGCTCGGTGGCGGTCCGATGTTGCAAGACCTCTTCATCCTGGTCGGCTTCGGGCTGCTCGGCTTGTCTTACGGCCAGGCGGCGGGCGCGGTCACGGCCAACTTCGAGGCGCAATACCGCTACACCGGCGCCGCGCTCACATCCGATCTCGCGTGGCTCATCGGCGCGGCTTTCGCGCCGCTGGTTGCGCTTGGCCTGTCGGCCCGTTTTGGACTGGTCGCCGTCAGCGTGTACCTGCTGTCCGGTGCGATTTGTACGTTGATCGCCCTGCGGGTAAATCGCGCGCTCGAAATCCGGGATTGACAGGGACCTGATCCCTATGGGTCTGCCGCTCATGGGCTCATTCGGCCCACGGCAGCGGGGGCCGGCCAATAGTGGGATGCTCTGCGCATTCAGAATCGACGTCCATCAAAACAGGTACGGGGGCAGCCTATGGCAGGGTTTCAGGTTGACGAGATCGTGAGCGGTCTGCATCAGGTGCGGCGCAATTGGCGTGAATCTCAAAAGCGATCGCAAGAGGGCGGTGAGCGCGAATTGCCGTCGCGCGACGTGATGGCCGAAGTGGTCGAGGCGCTGACGGGCGCGCTCTTTCCGATGCGGCTCGGCCCCACGGATCTTCGGCAGGAGAGCGAAGACTTTTACGTGGCCCACACGCTCGATGCCGCGCTGCATCAACTTCATGCACAGGCGACTCTCGAGTTGCGCCACACGCGGCGTCATTCAGCAGCCGAGTTGGCTGAATTGAGCGCCGATGCGCAAGAGCGGGTCCGCGCATTCGCGGCCGAGTTGCCCGGCATTCGCACGTTGCTCGACACCGACGTGATGGCAGCCTTTCATGGCGACCCGGCTGCGCGCAGCGTCGACGAGGTCCTGCTGTGCTATCCCGGCGTGCTGGCGATGATCCACTACCGCATGGCGCACCCGCTGTACAAGCTGGGCCTGACCTTGCTGGCACGCATCGTCGCCGAACGGGCGCATGCACAGACCGGGATCGACATTCACCCGGGCGCGCAGATCGGCGCCGGGTTTTTCATCGACCATGGGACGGGTGTCGTGATCGGCGAGACGGCCGTCATCGGCGAACGCGTGCGTCTTTATCAGGCGGTCACCTTGGGGGCCAAACGCTTTCCGACCGATGGCGCAGGGCATCTCAAGAAAGGCTTGCCACGGCATCCGGTGCTCGAGGACGAGGTCGTCATCTACGCCGGCGCGACCATCCTCGGGCGGGTGACGATCGGCAAGGGCGCGACCATCGGTGGCAACGTGTGGGTGACGCAAGACGTCCCACCGGGCTGCAGCTTGACGCAGGCGCAATCCCGAGAAGTTACGCGTGAACCGAACGTCGCGCCTCCCGGACTCGTCACGAGCTGAAACGAAATTTTCGGGGAGGTGCGGCGTCGCGGGGGGAGGTTCACAATAACTTCCATGAACGCACACACCGCATCCACCAAGGCCAATCCTTTGTTGGCGCCAGACAGCGCCACCGACCACATTCATGGTTCGAAATCGGCTCGCGTCACGCTGGTCGAGTACGGAGATTTCGAGTGCCCTTCGTGCGGTCAGGCGCATGCCGCGCTGAAGATCATGCTGGCGCATTTCGGGCCGAACCTGCGTTTCGTCTATCGTCATTTTCCGCAACGCGAGGTGCATTCCCATGCGGAGCTGGCGGCCGAAACGGCCGAAGCTGCCGGCGCACAGGGCAAGTTCTGGCAGATGCACGACCTGCTGTTCGCCCACCAGCAGCACCTCGATGAAAAGCACCTGCACCAGTACGCGAAAGAGCTGGAGCTCGACATACCCCGTTTCGAGAACGAGATGCGCGACCACGTCTACCTGCAGCGTGTGCAGGAGCAGGTGGCTGGTGCGGAGCGGCTGCACGTGCGCGCCACGCCGGCTTTTTATGTGAACGGCGTTTTTACCGATGTGTCGTTCGGGCTGGAGCATTTGCACCAGGCTATCGACGAGGCGCTTTCAACCGGTCGAGCAGCGGGTTGAGTTGCGTAGGCACAGCGTCAGGCTTGACCCGTTGCTGAATCTTTACCCGGCCGCTTTGGAATAGGCCGTCAAACCAAACGCCGGAGATTCCATGAGCCGGAAAGAACGCACTGGATCACGCATCGCGACCCTATGGTCAGAGTGCGTGGGCGGGTGAACCGGCGGCCGTGATCGGCATTGCCGGCGGCGCCATCGGGACCGCGCTGGCGCAGCAGCATCTGCGCAATGTGCTGGCCTATCTCGACGTGCCGACATTGGGCCAGCCAGAGGCGTTTATCCAGATGAAAGACGGCATGTTCGACGACAAGGGCCACATCGGCATCGAGTCGACCGAGAAGTTCCTGCAGACCTGGATGGACAAGTTCGCGGCTTGGGTCAAGACGCACAACGGTTGAAGCCACGCGCCGGCGAACCGAGCCGCAGGCGCGCCCGAACGTTCAGGCCGCCAGGGCTTCGCCTTGGACAGCTTCTTCGATCTGCTTTTGCGCTGTCGCGATGGCCGCGGCCTTCACCGCATCGCCCATCGCCAGCCCTTCGGCCCGAATGAACTTGACGTCGGTGATGCCGAAGAAACCGAAGATCGCCTTGAGGTACGACTCCTGGTGCTCCAGGGCTTGGCCGCCTTCGGTCGTCGAATACACGCCGCCGCGCGAGATCAGCACGAACACCTGCTTGCCGCCAGCAAGGCCGACTGGTCCTTTTTCGCCGTACTTGAAAGTGCGGCCGGGTTGGGCCAAGCGGTCGATCCACGCTTTGAGCTGGGTCGGCACAGTGAAGTTGTAGAGCGGCACGCCGATGACGATGACATCCGAGGCCAGAAACTGGCTCACCAGCTTTTCCGACACTGCGTTTTCGCGTGCCTGCGCTTCGGTTGGCTGCGCTTGCACGCCGATCTTGATGCCAAGCGCGTCGGCGTTGAAATGGTTGGGGGTGTCGACGGCCAGGTCGAGATACTCGACGGTGGTGTCGGGGTGGGACTTGCGGAATTCAGCGACCGTTTCGGCGCTGAGCTGGCGCGACACAGAGCCGGCAGCCAGGATGCTGGAGTCGATGTGCAGCAATTTCATGATCAATCCTCGATGTGCGACGGTGAATCGCGTTGTTGTTCGGTCTGCTGACACGGTTTGGTCGGCCTAGCAGAATTCTATTTTTGAGTCGATTGATTGATAAGTAGCCAAAATTGGCTTATATCGTTCTGATAACAGGACGATGAAATGCAAGATCTCAACGACATGGTGTTCTTTGCCGAGGTGGCGGAACGGGGCGGCTTTGCCGCAGCCAGCCGCGCGCTCGGTGTTCCCAAGTCGCGGCTTTCGCGCCGCGTAGCCGACCTCGAGACCCAACTCGGCGTGCAGCTGATGCAGCGCAGCACGCGCCGCCTGTCGCTTACGCCAGCAGGCGAGGTGTATCTGCGTCATTGCGCGGCAATGCGCGATGCCGCGCAGGCCGCCGCCGATGCTGTGGCACAGGTGCAGACCGAGCCGCGGGGCACGGTCCGAATCAGTTGCCCGGTAACGATGGCGCACAGCAGCGTCGGTCCGTTGTTGCCGGAGTTTTTGAAGCGCTACCCGGCGGTCCGTATCGATCTGCGCGTGCTCAACCGGCCCGTCGATCTGGTCGAGGAAGGTATTGATGTGGCCCTGCGCGTGCGAACGACCATCGAAGACAGCGCGACGCTGGTCGCCAAATCATTCGGGGTGAGCCGTGGCTTGCTGGTCGCCACGCCGAAGTTGTTGGCGCAGCAGGGTCCGGTGGTCGTGCCCGCAGATCTGGCCCGGCTCGATACCGTGGCGATGTCCGCGGGCGAGGGTCGGACGCACTGGCATCTCGAAGGACCGAAGGGCGCGGTGTACGACCACTCGCATTCGCCCCGCTATCTGGCTGACGACCTGGCCACGCTGCAGTTCGCGGTGCTCGATGGCGTCGGTGCATCCGTGTTGCCCGACTACATGTGCCGTGCCGATGTCGCGGCGGGCCGGCTCATCGAGGTGTTGCCCGGGTGGGGTCCGACGCCCGCGATCTCGCATGCGGTGTTTCCGGCGCGCCGGGCGCTGGTGCCGGCAATTCGAGCGCTGATCGACTTTTTGGCCGAAAACATCAATGGCGACGAACCTCATTCGCTTTTTCGGACGTGATCTCATGCGTCGAGGAGGGCCGGCGCATGTGCCCTTATGCGAAAACCACCATAACCAAACAAGGAGACAGTCGTTTGCCGATGAAGCAAAGCTCCGGACAATCGTCGGCTCACCCTGAACTCAGCTACCCCACGGAGCAACCATGGCAACTTTGCGACTCGGCGACACCGCCCCGAATTTCTCTCAAGACTCCAGCGAAGGCCCGATCGATTTCTATGAGTGGGCCGGCAATTCATGGGTCGTGCTGTTCTCGCATCCTGCGGACTTCACGCCGGTGTGCACGACCGAACTTGGCAAGACCGCGGCGCTCGCCACCGAATTCGCCAAGCGTGGCGTCAAGCCGATCGCCTTGAGTGTCGACCCTGTCGGCAAGCACAAGGAATGGATCGCCGACATCAACGAGACGCAGAACACGACCGTCAACTTTCCGATCCTGGCCGACGCCGATCGCAAGGTGTCCGACCTGTACGACATGATTCATCCGAACGCATCCGCCACGGCCACCGTGCGCAGCGTGTTCATCATCGATCCGAAGCATCTGTTGCGCACCACGTTTACCTATCCCGCCAGCACCGGGCGCAACTTCGACGAGATCCTGCGCGTCATCGATTCGCTGCAGCTCACCGATGGCTACAAGGTCGCGACGCCGGTGAACTGGAAAGACGGCGACGACGTCGTCATCATCCCGAGCATCCAGGACCCGGCTGAAATCGCAGAGCGCTTTCCGAAGGGCTTCAAGGCGGTCAAGCCTTACCTGCGGCTCACGCCTCAGCCGAACAAATAAACCGCGGCGCACCCTCACGCGTGAAGCAGCCTCGCATCGTCATTGTCCCGGGTTGGCGCGACTCCGGCGCAGGCCATTGGCAGACGCTGTGGCAAGAGCGCATGCCGGGCGCCCAGCGCGTCGTACAGGACGATTGGGCTTCGCCAACGCGCGCAGCCTGGGTCGGCGCTCTGACCAAGCTCGTGCTCCAGGGTGACGAGCCGGTGGTGATCGCAGCGCACAGCCTCGGTTGCATCGCGGTAGCGCACCTGCCGCCTGAAGCCGCCGCGAAGGTGCAGGGAGCGTTGCTGGCCGCGCCGGCTGACCCGGAACGCCGCGCCGTGCTGCATGACTTCGCACCGGTGCCGTATGCGGCCTTGCCATATCGCAGCATCGTGGTGGCGAGCAGCAACGATCCGTTTTGTCCGGTGCGGCTGGCTGGCGCGTATGCCCGCGCATGGGGTAGCGAATTCGTCCGGATGCAGAATGCGGGCCATATCAACAGCGACTCCGGGCACGGGCCCTGGGCGCTCGGCCTGGCACTCTTCCAGTCGTTGTATTCAGAAGAACTTTTGGCAATCTCATGACTTTTAGATTCAAGACCTTCGTCGCGGCTTTCGCGCTCGCTTCTTCGGTGCTGGCCGCACCGGCCTTTGCCCAGAGCACCACCTTGCTCAACGCTTCTTACGACGTGGCGCGCGAGTTCTACAAGGACTACAACGCGGCCTTCGTCGCGCACTACAAAAAGGTCACCGGCAAGGACGTGAAGATCGACCAGTCGCACGGCGGCTCGAGCGCACAGGCCCGCAGCGTGGCCGATGGCCTCGACGCCGATGTGGTCACGATGAACACCAGCACCGACATCGACTTTCTGGCCGGTGTCGGCGTGGTCGCCAAAGACTGGCCGAAGAAGTTTCCGGACAACGCCTCGCCGACCACGTCGACCATGCTGATCCTGGTGCGCAACGGCAATCCGAAAGGCATCAAGGACTGGGACGACCTGATCAAGCCGGGCGTACAGGTGGTCATCGTCAACCCCAAGACCGGCGGCAACGGGCGCTACGCCTACCTTGCAGCCTGGGGCTACGTGAAGAAGAAGGGCGGCACCGACGCGCAAGCGGCCGAGTTCGTCGGCAAGCTGTTCAAGAACACGCCGGTGCTGGCCCGCGGTGGCCGCGATGCGACCACCGCTTTCCTGCAGCGCAACATCGGCGATGCGTTGATCACCTTCGAGTCCGAAGTGGTCTCTATCGACCGCGAGTTCGGCGCCGGCAAGGTCGACTCCGTGTACCCCTCGATCAGCATCGTGGCCGAGAACCCGGTCGCTATCGTGGAGCGCACGACTGCCAAGAAGGGCACCGGCGAACTTGCCAAGGCCTACCTCGACTGGCTGTACTCCGACGAGGCGCAGGAGATCGCTGCCAAGCATGCGCTGCGGCCGCGCTCGCAGGCTGTGCTGAAGAAGTACGCCGACACCTTCAAGCCGTTGCAACTGTTCACGGTGCAGGAACTCTTCGGCAGCCTCGGCGACGCACAGAAAGTGCACTTCAACGACGGCGGCCAGTTCGACAAGCTCTACACGCCCGGCAGCAAGTGACAGCCGTGTCTCCAGCGTTGCCATCTGCGGCAACGCCTCTCGCGCCAGCGACGGCCCGGGGCACTTCCAGAAAGGTGCTGCCGGGCTTTAATTTAACGCTCGGCTACACGGTGATGTATCTCAGCATCATCGTGCTGATCCCGCTGTCGGCATTGGTCTTCAAGACCTTCACGCTCACCTGGGACCAGTTCTGGGTGGCGGTCACTGCGCCGCGCGTCATGGCGTCTTATCGCCTGACTTTCGGTGCGTCGCTGATCGCCGCGCTGGTCAATCTGGTCTTCGGTCTGCTCGTGGCGTGGGTGCTGGTGCGCTACAAGTTTCCGGGCAAGCGAATCGTCGATGCGCTGGTCGACTTGCCCTTCGCACTGCCTACCGCGGTGGCCGGTATTTCGCTGACCGCCTTGCTGGCGGGCAACGGATGGGTCGGTCAGTTCCTCGAACCGCACGGCATCAAGCTGGCCTTCACGCCCGCGGGCATCGTGATCGCGCTGATCTTCATCGGCTTGCCTTTCGTTGTGCGCACCGTGCAACCGGTGCTCGAAGACACCGAGAAAGAACTTGAAGAAGCCGCGTCATCGTTGGGTGCAACGCGCCTGCAAACCTTCATGCGGGTCATCCTGCCGGCCATCATGCCGGCGCTGCTCACCGGCTTTGCGATGGCGTTCGCCCGCGCCATCGGCGAGTACGGTTCGGTCATCTTCATCGCCGGCAACATGCCGATGATCTCGGAGATCACCCCGCTCATCATCATCGGCAAGCTGGAGCAATACGACTACGCGGGGGCAACCGCGGTCGCGTTGGTAATGCTGGTGCTGTCGTTCTTGTTGTTGCTGGTCATCAATGGCTTGCAGACGTGGCAGCGCAGGCGCGCGGGAGCGCCGTTGTGAGTGCGCCGGCCAAGGTGATTCGCAGGGCGCAGGCCGGTACAACCGAGTCGCCATGGGTCAAGTGGACATTGATTGCCATTGCGCTGGCGTTCATGTTTCTCTTCCTGGTGCTGCCACTCGCCGCCGTCGCGACCGAGGCGTTGCGCAAAGGCTTCGGCGCGTATCTCGAAGCGTTGAAAGAGCCCGACGCGTGGAGCGCGATCGAGCTCACGCTCATCGTGGCGGCCATCACGGTGCCGCTGAATCTCGTCTTCGGGGTGGCCGCAGCCTGGGCCATCGCCAAGTTCGAGTTCCGCGGCAAGTCGTTGCTGACGACGCTGGTCGACCTGCCGTTTGCGGTGTCGCCGGTCGTTGCGGGACTGATCTACGTGCTGGTGTTCGGCGCGCAGGGCTGGTTCGGGCCGTGGCTCCAGGCACACGACATCAAAATCATCTTCGCGGTACCCGGCATCGTGCTGGCGACAGTGTTCGTGACCTTCCCGTTCATCGCGCGCGAACTCGTGCCGCTGATGCAGGCTCAAGGGACCGACGAAGAGCAGGCCGCCATCGTGCTCGGCGCGACCGGCTGGCAGACCTTCTGGCGCGTGACGCTGCCCAACATCAAGTGGGGCTTGCTGTACGGCGTGATCCTTTGCAATGCGCGTGCGATGGGCGAATTCGGCGCGGTGTCGGTGGTGTCGGGCCACATCCGCGGGCAGACCAATACGATGCCGCTGCATGTCGAGGTGCTCTACAACGAGTACCAGTCGGTGGCGGCTTTCGCCGTCGCGTCGCTGCTGGCCATCCTCGCACTGGTCACGTTGGTCATTAAGACGGTGATCGAATGGCGGCACGAGCGCGAGATGAAGGCCATAGCCGAATTGCCGCCCGAGCGGCCCGCAGCCGGCTGACAAAAAAGAGAAACGTATGAGTATTGAAATCCGCGACATCAGCAAGCGATTCGGTGAATTCCAGGCGCTGCGCAACGTCAACCTCGACGTCGAATCGGGGGAACTGGTCGCGCTGCTCGGCCCGTCGGGCTGCGGCAAGACCACGTTGCTGCGCATCATCGCGGGCCTGGAAACGGCCGACGCCGGCAGCATCCTCTTTTCAGGTGAAGACACCACCGATGTGCATGTGCGTGAGCGCCAGGTCGGCTTCGTGTTCCAGCATTACGCGCTGTTCCGGCACATGACCGTCTTCGAGAACGTGGCCTTCGGATTGCGCGTCAAGCCGCGCAGCACGCGTCCGGCCGAAGCCAAGATCAAGGAGAAGGTGATCGACCTTCTCAAGCTCGTGCAGCTCGACTGGCTGGCCGACCGCTATCCGTCGCAGTTGTCGGGTGGCCAACGCCAGCGCATCGCGCTGGCCCGTGCGCTCGCGGTCGAACCCAAGGTGCTGCTGCTCGACGAACCCTTCGGCGCGCTCGACGCCAAGGTGCGCAAGGAGTTGCGCCGCTGGCTGCGCCGCCTGCACGACGAGCTGCACGTGACCAGCATTTTCGTGACGCACGATCAGGAAGAAGCGCTCGAAGTGGCCGATCGCGTGGTGGTCATCAACAAGGGGCAGATCGAGCAGGTCGGCTCGCCGCAGGACGTTTGGGACAAGCCCGCCAGCCCGTTCGTCTACGGCTTTCTCGGTGACGTCAATCTGTTCCATGGCCGCGCCGACCACGGCGAAGTTCAGCTCGACGGCATGCGCTTCGATGCGCCCGAACACAGCGGCGCGCGCGATGCCAAGGCGCTGGCGTATGTCCGGCCGCATGACCTGAGCGTCGCGCGCTACACGCCGGGTGCCGCTGGAATCGTCGCGACGCTGACGCGAGCCATCGTCGTCGGACCGACCGCGCGGCTGGAACTTGAACCCGTCGGATCGAATCCAGACAATCCGGGCTCCGGAACCATCATCGAAGCGCAACTTCCTGCGCAACAGTTCAGGGACTTGGGTTTGCACGAGGGCGACACGGTCGTCGCCACGCCGCGCAAGGCCAAGGTGTTCGTTGAAGAAGACTGGGTTTCCCCTTGATCGATTGGTACTTCGGCGCACCGCGCCGCGCCTATGCGCTGATTTGCCTGGCCTGCGTTGCGATGTTGGCCTTCGGCCTGTACCTGCAGCACGTGGTCGGCCTCGAGCCGTGCCCGATGTGCATCGTGCAGCGATACGCGCTGGTGCTGGTGGCGTTGTTCTCGGCGCTGGCGGCCGCGACGACCAAGAAGGGCGTGCAGGTCGCCGGCGGCCTGTTGATGCTGATGTCTGCGCTGGCCGGTGGCTACACCGCGGCGCAACAGAGCTGGTTGCAGTGGTACCCGCCCGAAGTGGTTTCTTGCGGCCGCGACTTCTACGGAATGATCGAGACCTTTCCGCTGAAGCGCGCACTGCCGATGATCTTTCGCGGCGGTGGCGATTGCTCGCAGATCGACTGGACCTTTCTGAAGCTGTCGATCGCCAACTGGTCGTTCGTCGCGTTCGTGGGCTTCACGGTGCTTGCCCTGATATTGCTGGCCCGCCGCGGCGGGCCGCGTGCTTACAGCGGCAGGGTGTCGAAGGCGGCGTAAGCCGTCGCAAGCCACGCCTTCACGCGCTGGCGTTCCAGCAGGCCCAGCGCGTGCGGGCCTTCGCGGTCGTTGACCGCTTTCCAGAAGCTGCTGTTCTGCGCGTCGATCTTGCGCATGCTCGCGTCGTGCAGGCGCGGCATCGCGATGACCAAGGCGCTGTGCTGCCTGGCCTTCGACAGCGACTGCGATGCCAGCAACATGCCGAAGTCGCTGCCGCGGCCGTAGTTCTGCACCACGATGTAATTGGGGCGGTCACCGAAGGTGTCGATGAGCGTGCCGAGCAGGTCGGTCGAGTCCTTGCCGTCGTCCAGCACGTGCCAGAAATTGACGGTGACCCCAATATCCTTGAAGACATCGAACAGCGCGGACTCCTTGATCCAGCGTGACAGCGGTGCCAGCGTCTGCGCCGCCAGGTCGACGATCACGTTTTGCTTCGGGTTGTGCTCGAAGCCGTTGACCACCGTGTCGAGGCCTTCAAAGCTGTCGACCACGACGGGCGACGCAAAGCCTTCGTAGAAGCGGGTGAATGAGCTGTGGGAGCGGTCGGTGTCGAAGCCGACGAAGGGGCGACTGTGGTCGATGAAGTACTGCGCGAGCACCCGTGCCGTGACCGACTTGCCGACGCCGCCTTTTTCGCCGCCGATGAAATTGATTGAGCTCATTGAGGTGCCAGTAGTTGTGGGGTGGTAAAGACAGCAGTGCATTTTAGGTGCCGTGCCTGCTGCCGACTGGTCATGCAGGTCCCTTGGGCGTCGGTACGGCGGCTGGCAGTAAGCCTTCAGTGCGGAGGTCCCGCCATAACTGCGGCGGTATAGGCGCTGCAAGCGAGGCGATGTTGCGTCGCACTTCGTTCGGCGTCACGGCGCCGAGCACCAGCGTGGTGACGGCCGGATGTCCGAGCGCGAATTGCAACGCCGCGTCGGCCAACCGCACGGAGTGCAGCGCGCACACGGCGTCGATCGCAGCCACGCGTGCCATCACTGCGGCCGGCGCTGGCTGGTAGTCATAGCGCGCGCCTGCAACCGCACCGGTGGCCAGAATGCCGGAGTTGAAAACGCCGCCAAGCATGACGGCGATGTTTTTTTGCAGCGCCAGTGGCAGGAACGAGCCCAATGCAGGTTGCTCCAGCAACGAGTAGCGTCCGGCCAGCAGCATCGTGTCGAAGTCGCCGGCATGGGCGAAGCGCTCGCACATTTCGCTTTCGTTGAGGCCAACGCCGATGGCGCGCACCACGCCTTCATCACGCAATCGGCTGAGCGCGCGGTAGGCCCCTTTCATGGCTTCCGAAAAGCGGGCTTCGATCGCGTCGGGGCCGTGCGTCCAGACATCAACGTCGTGAATCAACACGATGTCCAGACGGTCGAGCCCGGTGCGCAGCAGCGACTGCTCGATCGAGCGCAGGGTACCGTCGTACGAATAGTCGAGCACTGCCCGATGCGGCAATGCGCCGACGAAACCTGGGCTCGCGACCTCGGCATGACCGACGTCGGGGGCCAGTGCGGCTGCGCGTCCGGTCGGCATCGGATCGAACCAGCGTCCGACCTTGGTCGACACAACGATGCTGTCGCGCGACCGGTGCTGCAGTACCTGCCGAAGCGCTTCACCGGCGCGCAGCTCGGCCAGTCCGTTGCCGTAGTGCGGCGCCATGTCGAGCAGATTGATGCCGCCGTCGAAAGCCGCGACCACAGCCGCGACGCTGGTGGCTTCGTCGAGATGGCTGAACAGGTTGCCGAGCGGTGCTGCGCCGAAGCCCAGCACCGTCACGTCGAGGCCGGTGCGGCCGAGCGGGCGGCGTGGCAACACGACCGGCAACGGCGCACTCACAGGACTCCCTTGCGCAGCAGGAAATTGCCGTACGGCATGGTTTCTCCGGTGAGGACCACGACACAGGCGCCGCGGGCCTGCGCGTAGTAGGCGAAGCGCTCGAGGCCCGCCACGTGCGGCACCGGATCCAGTCGGGCGAACACCGTGTCGGCGGCTTCGCGCTGGATGTCCGCAAGCACTTCTGGATGACCGACCTGTTCCATCCGGTGCACCGGGCTGCCGTCGAAAGTGTCGAGCGGCAACACCGAGAGAATGGCGCGCAGCACGGCGATCGTCCCACAACCCGGCAGATGAATTAACGGCTTGTCGGCAGCCACCGAATAGGCGGGAAAGTTGGCGTCGCAAATGGCGATGAAGTCACCGTGCCCCATGGCGGCCAGTTCCCGCAGCAGCGCTGGTGTGAGGAGTGGATCGATGTTCTTAAGCATGCGGGCCTCAGAGTGATTTGCGTGTCAGGCCCAAGCGTGACAACGGAGTTCGCTGGAGAAAAACGGCAACGATGATGATCAGGATGATGCCCTTCTGCGAGAGTTGCGTGTTGCTGTCGATGTCGTTGATCAGCAGGAACAGCACACCGACCAGGGCCGACAGCAGGCCGAGTTGGCATAGGTCGCTAGGCAGGGCTGGACGGCGTCGTTGGATCACAGTGGCGACGACGTCAAGCTAGTCCCGCAACACTTCATCGGTGTGGCGTGGCACAGGCGAGTAAGTTGGCGGATGGACCAGACCAAGGGCATAGCGCTGCGCGGTGCGAGTGCCTTTGCCATGCGGTGAACGGTGATCGAAGATAGCGGTGCCAACGCAGCAGTAACAGCACAGCCCGGAAAACCGAACCACGAATTCAGTTCTTTCGCCGCCCACGCCAAGCGGTACAAAGCCAAATCCTCGCTTCCTACGGATCTGCTCATCAGGTTCCCATCGCAACTTGGGGATGCCTTAAGTTTTCAAATGCGGCCGTCACAAGGAAATCCTTACGCATCAGCGCGGAGCTTTCGTGAAATTCATCACCTGTATTGGGCTGTCCCCGATGGTGTTCGCAAGTGATTCACACCATGCTCGCCGCAGTGACAATACCTTACAAATAAAGCGACCTCGCGATGCTGTTGACCTCTGACCCGGGCCGAAACGGCGATGGTGCAACGCCGCCCAACTCAGGCATCTTTTGCGTACTCAGCGCGATCAACGAGGCCGCGCTGCGCGCGACCGCCGTTGAGGGCCTTCATGAGCGCGTGTGCAGCGCCGGGCTGGAAAGCGACAAGTTCCAAGTGGTGGCCGTGTGCTCGCCCGGAATGGTCATTGGGCGGATTGAAATCATCACCATTGCGGGTGCGTCAGCGACGGACGTCGATGAGGGCATCTTCACCGCCAGCAACCCATCCTCGCCAACTGATCAGGGCTTGATGGGTCTTGCCTACAACAGCGGCGTGGCAGTCGCCAGCAATAACTTTCGCGCAGATCGGCGTAACGTGGTCTGGGAACGTCCGTTCAAAGAGATAGTGCTCGCCTCGGTCGCTGCCGTACCACTGCGCAGTGAGGGCCGCGTGATCGGGGTGCTGGTACTTTGCTGTACTCGGCCGGACCAGTTTGACGCGCAGACACTTGGGCTGATCAACCGTATGGCGCAAAACGTCAGTTACGGAGTGGAAAGACTTGAGCGAGATGCCCGCCGTCAACAGGCCGAGAGCCTGCTGCGAGACAGCGAGCAGCGCGTCCGAAGCGTACTCGAGGGCATGGAGGATGGCTACTATGAGGTGGACCTTCACGGTCGATACCGCTATGTCAACGAGGCCTTCAGTCGACTGCTCGGCTACAGCACGGAAGAACTGGACGGCCTCGATAACCGGGCTCACCAAACGCCCCAGATGGCCCGCGAAGTCGCTGCCACATTCAAGGAGGTTTATCGCACCGGCGAGCATCGGAAGGCGCAGCCTTGGGAATACGTTCACAAGAACGGCAAGGTCGTGCGGGTCGAAGGCTCGGTCAACCTGTTGCGCGAGCCCTGCGGCCAGTGCATCGGATTCTTCGGCATGCTGCGCGACATCACTGCGCGTTCCCGTACCGAGCTGGCGCTGCGTGCCAGCGAAGAAAAGTACCGCACCATCGTTCAGTCAATGCGTGATTCGTACTTCGAGGTCGATGTGCGCGGCCGGATCGTGCTCACCAATCCGGCCTTCAGTGCAATGTTGGGCCGCCCGCTGGAGGACCTGATCGGTCGCAGCTACCGCGAGCTTCAGACGGAGCTTGCCGCCGATCAGCTGTTCGAGGTGTTCCACTCGGTTTTCGTTACGCGCCGCGCGGTACCCAGTTTCGACTGGGAGATGCTGCATCAAGACGGCCGGGCCGTGTTGGGAGAAGGCTTGGTGCAGCCGGTCTTCGACGAGCGCGATCGGGTGTCGGGATTTCGCGGCACGTTGCGTGACGTCACCGAGCGCCGGCGCAACGAGCAGGCGCTGCTTCGCAGCGAGCAACGCTTCCGGGCGCTGGCCCATCTCTCGAACGACTGGTTCTGGGAACTCGACACCGACCTTCGCTACCGCACCCTGGCCGGGCGCGGCGGCGTGGTGCCGGCCGCACGCGACAAGTTCGTCGGCCAGTTAGTCTGGGAAACGCCGCTCACGATCGAGGCCCCCGGCACCTGGGAAATGGTGCGCGCCCAAATGGAAGCACGTGAGGCGTTCCGCGAGGTCGTCATGTGGCGTACGCTTGAAGACGGCCGCCCATATTTCCTGTGTGTGAGCGGCGAACCTGTATTCAGCAACGGCGCCTTCGAAGGCTACCGCGGCATCTCGCGTGAGATCACAAAGGAGAAGCTTGCCGAGAACCGCGTTCGCTTCTTGGCCAGCCACGATGCGCTCACCGGGCTTCCGAACCGCCTGATGTTCAGCCAGCTGCTGGCCGACGCGATCCGCAACGCACAGCGCGACGGCGCCAGCTTCGCCGTGCTGTTTATCGACCTCGACCACTTCAAGTTCGTCAATGACACGCTCGGCCACGATGCCGGCGATAAATTGTTGCAGCAGATTTCCAGCCGCTTCTGCGATGCGCTAGGTCCGGCGCCCGCGCTGGCGCGGCTGGGCGGTGACGAGTTCGTGGTGCTGCTGCAAGACGGCCAGGGGCGGGCCGGTGTCGCTGCGGTGGCCGCTCGGCTGTTGACGGCCGCCCTGCAGCCGCTCGTCCTGCAGGGGCAAGAATGCCGCGTGAGCGCCAGTATCGGCGCGGCGCGGTACCCCGTGCACGGTGAGGACGAGCGGACGTTGATGAAAAACGCAGACGCCGCGATGTACTGCGCCAAGGACGCCGGCAAGAACAACCTGAAATTTTATTCAGAGGACATCCGCGCACGGTCAGTCGAGCGCTTAGCCATCGAGAGCGGCCTGCGCGGTGCGCTCGAGCGCGATGAATTCAGCCTTCACTACCAGCCTCAGATCGACCTCGCGACCGATGCCATCGTTGGCGTGGAGGCGCTGCTACGCTGGGTCAATCCGGATTTGGGGTCGGTGTCTCCCTTGCGCTTCATCGCGATCGCAGAGGAGACCGGGCTGATTGTGCCCATCGGCAAGTGGGTGTTGCGCGAGGCCTGCCGGCAGAGCACGGCCTGGCGGCATGCCGGCTTGCCCTCGGTATGCATGGCAGTCAACCTGTCGGCACGGCAGCTCCAGGACGAGCTGTTCCTGTCTGATCTGGCCGGGGTAATTTGTGAGACAGGCTTGCTGCCGCACCTGCTCGAGTTGGAGATAACCGAAGGCATGGTAGTTCAGAACCCCGAGAGGGCCGCACAGCTTCTGTATGCGATCAAGGAAATGGGAGTACGCCTGGCCATCGACGATTTCGGCACTGGTTATTCCTCGCTCGCTCAGCTCAAGGCTTTTCCCATCGATACGCTCAAAATCGACCGCTCGTTTATTCGCGAAATCCTCACGAGCCCGGAAGACAAAGCGATCACTCAAGCCATCATCGCAATGGGCAAGAACCTGTCACTCACCGTGGTGGCGGAGGGCGTGGAGACCTTTGAGCAGGAGCAGTTCTTGCGCGAACATAAATGCGACCGCACGCAGGGTTACTTTTTCAGCCCGCCTGTGTGTGCTGACGCCTTCGCGAGCCTTCTGGAGCGGCACAGAGGGCGGGAGTGAATCGCCCCGGGGCGATTCAGTCTGTGGCATTGGTGGTTTTGTTATGAGAACCGTGTACCGCAATGACGGTCGAATCCACGATGGTTCCTCGCGCATCAGCAGGCCTTGCTCGTGAGCTTGAAATCTGTATCGTCGATGAGTTTCCGTCAAGCACCGTGCAGGAGAATCTGCCGGCGCAGCGGCGTGCATGCGGTGGTGTCGTTGTAGCTGGAAAATGCAAACCGTCGTATGTAAAAAGCGCGGATTCGCGACTGGCGAATCTTCTATCGCGCGAAGCCGCAATTGACTTAAACGAAACGTAAGCGTTTTCGAGATCGTCTGTCTGCTACCCAACAGACATCGTAGAACGCCGCAGCTAATCTGAGTACTTGAAAGCGGTTTTCCGTAGACACCAAATCTTTGGCCGCTTGCCACCACTCGCAGCCGTGTGATCGGCGACCGAAAGCGACGCCCAATGATGCTTGCGAGATTTCTGGCGTGCCTGCCCATAGTCCCCGGAGCGCTGTGCGCTGCAGCGCTGATGGCGCCGTTGTGCTCGCTGGCAGACGACGCAGCGCTTCCTAAATTCAAGACGCTTGATTCGATGGAGGCCCGCGTGCAGGCGTGTGCCACTTGCCACGGCCAGAGGGGGCAAGGCACGGACAACGCTTACTTCCCACGCCTGGCCGGCAAGCCCTCGGGCTACCTTTACAACCAATTGCTCTCCTTCAAGGACGGGACACGGAAGTACGCCCCGATGAACTATCTTGTCGCATACCTGCCGGATGCCTATTTGCAAGAGATGGCTGAACATTTTTCCAAAGAACGGCCGGACTTTGCGCCACCCGCCGCTTCGACACTGCTGCCAGCAGCGTTGGAGCGCGGCGCCAAACTGGTGCTCGGCGGTGATGTGACCCGCCAGATTCCCGCGTGCGTGGCCTGTCATGGTGCGGCATTGATGGGCATGGAGCCCGGGATTCCAGCGCTCATCGGTTTGCGCAGCAACTACCTTGCCGCCCAACTGAGTCGATGGCGCTCTAGGGAGCGAAATGCCGCGGCGCCGGACTGCATGCAACGCGTCGCCAGCCGGCTCACCGATGCAGACATCGCCAACGTGTCGGGTTGGCTTGCATCGCAGCCTGTATCCGCTGATTCCAAGCCGATGACACGCAATGCCGTACGTCTTCCGATCGCATGCGGGAGTCAGTCATGATCCTTGATCCGCGCTCGGCATGGCGACGCGAACGACTCAAATCAGGTGCTTTTTTAGTTGCGCTGACGTTGGCTGGATTGGCACAAGCCCAAAGTACAACGGACATCCTCAAGAAGGGCGAATACCTGGCCCGCGCAGGCGACTGTGTCGCTTGCCACACGCTTGCTGGCGGCAAGCAGTTCGCCGGGGGTCGCGCCATGGCCACGCCGTTCGGCAATCTGTATTCACCCAACATCACGCCTGACGACATGACCGGCATCGGCAAATGGAGCAGCGACGACTTTTACAAGACCATGCACCAAGGGCGCTCCCGAGATGGCTCCCTGCTTTACCCGGCGATGCCGTTCGCCGCCTACACCAAGGTGACGCGGGCCGACTCCGATGCGATTTATGCCTACCTGATGGCGATGCCGCCCGTGCGCAAGCCTAATCGCGCTCACGAACTGCGGTTTCCTTATAACAAGCGGCAGTTGCTCACCGGTTGGCGCGCGCTGTACTTCACCGAAGGCGAATACCAGCCTGACGGCAAGCAGACGCTTGAATGGAACCGCGGCGCGTACTTGGTGCAGAGCTTGGGCCATTGTTCGATGTGCCATACGGCGATCAACGCGCTGGGCGGTTCGAGCGAATCGAAGAAGTTTCAGGGGGGCATGATTCCTAACCAGAACTGGTACGCACCTTCCCTGACTTCCAACCGCGAGGCAGGCTTGGGCGACTGGAAGATCGAGGACATCATGTCCCTGTTGCAAGCCGGTGTTTCACACCGGGGCACGGTCTACGGTCCTATGGCCGAGGTCGTCTACAACAGCCTTCAATATGTAAGCGACCAGGACATCCGGGCCATGGCTGTGTACCTCAAGGCTCTGCCGTCGGACAACCGCCGCGTCGACGGCCCCGATCCTGCGCAAATGGTTCAGCCACGCGTGCTTGAACTCGGTCGCAAGGTCTACGCAGTGCAATGTGCGATGTGCCACGGCCCCGACGGCAAGGGTTCGCCTCCGGCTTTTCCACCGCTTGCCAACAACCAGTCAATTGCCATGGAATCTCCTGTCAATTCGATCCGGATGGTGTTGAACGGCGGCTACGCGCCAGGGACTCGCAAAAACCTGCGGCCACATGGCATGCCGCCCTTCGCGCACCTTCTTAGCGACGAGGAAGTCGCCGCGGTGGTGACTTACATCCGAGTGTCATGGGACAACCACGGCCTCCCTGTCACACCGAAGCAGGCTAATGACATTCGGTCGGCCACCCTCGACTAATTCATTCACGATGACCGACCCCTTGCACCTCCCTGATCCCAGACGTCCACAGCACGACCCTGTTGAAGAGGAGGCGATAGAAAAGATTGTCCGCGAAGGGCCTTCTGGCGCCATCGCAGTCGCCGGAACCGCGACGCTGATCGTCGTTGCCATAGTCATACTCTTTTACTTGTTCGTCTACCTGCCGCGAGGCATGGTGCATTGAATGGCAAGTCTCCTGAAATCTGCGGATGGCGGTGGGGCAGAGCAGGTCGCGCTGCAGGCCGAGAAGCGCTGGGCTGTCCTCATCGGGCTGATCACGGCGGCGCTCGTGCTCCTCATGATCTTCACCGCGCTGCATTGGGCGACCATGCCGCCGTCGCGCGTGGAAACCGTCAACCCCAGCACACTTCACATCGCGGGCGAGTTTGTCGAAAGCAACCTCGGAACCGCCGTCGAGAAGGATGGCGGCGTCGTGGTCCGGCTGATCGGGCAGCAATATTCATTCACACCGCAGTGCATTGTTGTGCCAGAAGGTATGTCGGTCACATTCCGGGCGACCAGTGCAGACGTGATCCACGGCTTCATTGTCGGCAAGAGCAACGTGAACACCATGCTGGTGCCCGGGTTCGTGACGACTTTCACCACGACCTTTACAGAGAAGGGTGAAAAGTTGATGCCCTGCCATGAGTTCTGTGGTGCCGGTCACGAAGGCATGTGGGGTCGCGTCCAAGTGGTCGAGCGCAATGAATTTTTGGCGCGCGCCGCCGCATCCGAAAGGGTGAGTTGTGTTGCACAGTAAGAAACTCGTACTAGCCCATTTTTGGGTGGCCTTCATCGCGTTTGCCGCAGCCATCCTGCTTGGTGAATGGCAGATGTTCGTACGAAGTCCGTTGAGTCAGTGGGTCAGTAATCCCGAAATTTACTACCGTTCGGTCACCGCACACGGCACGGTGATGGGCTATGTGTTTCCGACGCTGATCGCGATGGGCTTTGGCTACGCGATTAGTGAAATCTCGCTTGGCCAACGACTGATAGGTCGGCGCTGGGCCTGGGCCGGATTTTGGCTTTTGAGCGTCGGTGCACTAATGGCGTCAGTGCCCGTTGCCGCCGGCCGCGCGTCTGTTTTGTACACCTTCTATCCGCCAATGATCGGCAGCGTTTTTTACTATTTAGGCGTGGTGCTAGTCGTTATTGGCTCGTGGGTCTGGGTGGCGCTGATGTCCATCAACTTGTGGACTTGGAAAAAGGCGAACGTGGGAAAACCTGTTCCTCTTGCGATGTTCGGCAACGTGGCGGGCGCCTATCTGTGGGCGTGGACCGCGGTAGGCGCTGCCTCAGAAATCCTGTTCCTGATCCTTCCGGTCGCTCTGGGCTTCAAGACCACGATCGATGCCGGTTTGTCGCGGGTCCTGTTCTCGTGGACTCTGCACGCCATCGTCTATTTTTGGTTGATGCCCACGTACATCGCCTTCTATACCCTGGTGCCACGAGCGATCGGTGGGCGGCTCTACAGCGACACCATGGGACGCCTTGCCTTTGCGCTTTTCCTGGTCTTCTCCATGCCGATCGGATTGCACCACCTGTTCGCGGATCCGCAGGTTGGTGCGGGCTTCAAGTTCATTCATGCGGTCTTCACCGCCATGGTGTCGATCCCTACTTTCCTGACGGTCTTTACTATCGTGGCTTCAGTGGAGATCGCCGCGCGGCTGCGCGGCGGGAAAGGCGCGTTCGGTTGGGTCAAGGCGCTGCCATGGGGCAACCCCACGATGCTGGCCGTGGCGATGTCTTTCATCATGCTTGGGCTCGGCGGCGCAGGTGGTCTCATCAACATGAGCATGCAGATGAACGAGACCATCCACAACACGCAGTGGGTAACCGGTCATTTCCACCTCATTTTTGCCGGTGCCATCGTGATCATGTACTTTGTGATCGCGTACGAGTTGTGGCCGCAGTTGACGCAATGCGCCTCGATGCCACATCGCCTGATGCGGTGGCAGCTCTGCCTGTGGTTCGTCGGCATGATGATCTTGACCCTGCCATGGCACTTTGTCGGCTTGCTGGGGATGCCACGGCGGATGTCCTACTACGACTACAGCCATCCCGACATTCAGCCTCAAGCTTGGGGCGTGGTGGCCTCGGTCATCGGCGGCGGCATTCTGGTCGTTTCGGCGTTCCTGTTCATCTGGATTCTGGCTAGGGCACACCTCGCGCCCAAAGCGACGCCCGCCCTCTACCGTTTTGCCACGGCCGTGCATGAGCCCCACCATGTGCCAGTCGCTTTGAACGGCTTTACGCTATGGATCGCTCTCATGATCGGCTTGACCGTCACGAACTATGGCGTTCCGATCTATCAGCTAGTAACGAACCCCATGAGTTCGGTCCCGGCAGTGCCTGTCGGAATTACGCGATGAGCGATCAACGGCTAGCCAGCTGGGGCAATCGCTGGTTCACTTGGAGCGTAGGCGCGGTGGGCGTGCTGTTGGTCGCATCGCTGTTGGTTGGCTTCGTCTGGTTGCCGTCCGCACATAAAGACATGTCGTCAGGTGGCTTGTGGGACATGATCTGCCGCGCGGCCGGCGCGCCGAGCACTTGGTACCAAGGGCCTACGGCACTAGCGTCCCGCCCCGCGACGGACGTCGTCCTCACGTCTGATTTCCTGCAGCGTTCCGACGCCGTTGAGATCGGCCGCGGAGCCACGCTGGCCATGCAGTGCGTGATGTGCCACGGCGCTCGCGGAATGAGCGAGGCTGCGTCACCGAATCTGGCAGGGCAGTATCCCGATGTCGTCTACAAGCAATTGCGCGACTACCGCAGCGGCCAGCGCTCCAGCGTCGTGATGTACGCCATGTCACAGGGGTTGAGCGATCAGGACATGCGCGACCTCGCGGCGTACTACGCGTTCCTGCCTCAGGCTAGCGTCGTCGCGCCTCGGGCGACCGAGGTTCCGCAGATGGTTCGGGTTGGCGATCCGCTGCGCAATATTCCGCCTTGCGCGTCGTGTCACGGCGGCATTGAACGGAAGGTGGGCAGCCCGTGGCTGGAAGGTGCGCCCGCGCAATATCTACAGACCCAACTGCAGATGTTCGCCAACGGCACCCGTCGAAACGATATCAACGGTCAGATGCGTAATGTGGCCAGGCAGATGACGCCAGAAGAGATCCTCACGGTTGGAACTTACTACGCCGATCAGCCGGCACTGGCTGGTACGCGGAAACAGCCGTGAGTTTTTCGACGGCCACTCGATGAGTGCCGTGGCCGCATTGGGTATGTTTGCCTCACGTGCGCTTCAGGCACCTTACAACTCCAACAAGGATCTGATGGACGTCCGCGCTGCGTTAGAGGGATGCGCCGAACTCCATGCTGAGATGGTCCGAGCCAATGGCAATCCGTTGCTATGGCAGATCATCGTGTCGATTTTTGCATTCCTCGAATCGTTGTCCCAATAGAAGACGCAGTGTCGGAAAATCGATGAAAGCCTTCAACAAGTTAAAGACGACCGGGCCGAACTTATCGCGAGGATTTTGATAAGTGTTGAAGGAATGCCAAATGCCATTCCTACTGCCTTCAATACCCGGGTGTCCTGAAAGGAGCGCTCCGATTAGAACGGTTCAAAACTTTTCAATATGCCTTTGTTTCTCGAGGTGGGACAACGAAGCGGTCGTGGGATCTGATGGCGCCGAGGAAGTGCGGAAACCCACCGCCGGATTCATCACGATCTCACATCTTGCGTTCGGTAGTTGACTAATGCCGAACAGGCGTCGTAAGGTCACGGATGGTTATCGAGCGTGCCGATATGAACCGCGATCCCCGGTCGTGATCAACGTTCGCCGAGGTTGTTAGCGTGATATCTCACTGCGCGACGTCCCGCTCTAGGCGCTGAGCGTGCACGGGCGCCTGGGTCACAGTTACCGATAGCCAACGCCCATCACATAGTCGCGCAGCAGCGCTTCCTCATACTTACCTTCGGCCAACAACTCGCGAAGTGCGTCGCGCGCGTTGACGACACCTGTTGGCGTGCCCGCCGCGTCGATGACCGGAACATGCACGAGGCCACGCACCTGCATCATCGTTAGCACGTTGGGTAAGGAGTCTGTGGCTCGGCAGAATGTCACATTCCTTGTCATGACGTCTGCGGCGTTCCGCGCGCAGGCAGCGCCCTCGAAATCGCTAATCTGTCGGACGATGTCCGTCTTGGTGACGACGCCCGCCATCGCACCTGCCTCATCGCAGACGACGACGAGGCTGATCTGCGTGTTGGAGAGCAGCCGCGCCACCTCCCGTAGAAGCGCGTCCACGGTCACCGTGCGCAGCCGCGAACGCGTCGCGGCTTCGATGCTGCTGACCAGCTTTGTGTTCAATTCGCGCTGCCTGGATCGAAAAGATGGGCCTTGGCCCTGGGCTTCGCCCATCCGTCCGGGTCGGCAAAGGGCCAAACTTCAACGCAATTTGTGTACTTGCACAGGATGCTAGAACTGCGACTTAGGATCGGAGGAATCATCGAGGCTTCCCTTGTCAAGGCGTAGGCCACGCAGATGATTAGCGGATTCTGCGAGGCTGATCATCCTGGCTGCTGCATGAACCGTTAGACGATGCTGCGTGTAACCGGAGCGAGGGGAGATGTACGCAGCCATTTCCCGAACGAGATCCAACTCCCGCTCCGACGAATCCATAAGGAGTACCGTGATTAGGTTTTCAAGAGCGATGACTCGGATCTGCAGTTGCACCAGTTCAGCGTTCGACAACGGCGGAACATCCGCCGCTCCCGTCGCAGCCGGGTGCTCACGACTGCCAGATCCAGCGCGGCCTTCATTGTCCCATCGGGAAAATGCTTGCTCGAGCAGACGAAGCCGTTCCGAAAAATCTGACTCTCGATCCACCATGCCGTCCTTTTTTGAACTGACTTCGCTTGCTGCCTTTGAGACACGTCCGATTTTCGAAGACGATCTCGCACTGCGTCGCAGCGCGACATAAGTAATGTACAGACACGAGCCCTTCGACAACCTGCGAATTCAGGTAGAAGAACCCTTAGAAGAGCAGTGCGACTGTCCCGGTCAAGTTATTTCGGACACATCGATAGATTGATGGATTTAGGGCTTGGCCATCGCGAAAAACGGGCCGAGGCTGCCGAGAATCCAGTTCTGGCCGAAGTCGAGCGCGGCGCGTCGGTACTTCTCGTCGGCCTGCGCCGCCATGAGGTCGAGACGCGCCGTCACCTTCGACAGCTCGCGGTCGGCGACGAGGTTGCGGCCCCGGTCGCTGATCTCGGTGGCGAACAGCACAGGCTGGCCGTCCGGGCCCGTCTTGGAGCCGAGCAACCAGAGCGAAATCTCCATGTTGCGAGCCGCGCGATAAGCGTTCTCGGCGTTGACGCCGTCGATCATCGTCTGCTCCCAGGTGTCGCCGTTGGCCTGCTTCAACATGGAGGCCCAGCCGATCACCAACGCCGCAACCCGGTCGCCCGTGTAAGGCTGCGGCGTGGTCTCGAAGCCGAGCCGGATGGCGTCGATGCCTCTCGCGCCTTTCAACTCCGGCAACGGCTTGTCCTGCATCACCGCGTCCCATGTTCGCTGGATGGCGTCGTCGGCGCTCGGTGCCCATTTGCGCCACTCGCGCGGGTTGCGACGGTACAGGCTGAGTTGCACGCGACGGATCGATTGCAGGTTGTCGCGCAGCGCCAGGTTGGCGACGCGATTGGCGCCGGTCTGCATCCACTCCTGTCCGCCGTACGGCTCGGCGCGCTGGGTCGAATTGAAGCTGCTGCAACCGGCCAGAACCAGCGACAACGTCGCGACGGCCAGCATCGAGGGGCGACGCGCTGAAAGGGGTGTCTTTGGGAGTTCTCTCATGGGTGCGCACGTTATCATCGACCCTCCGGGTAGCAGCGCGCAACCTCGCGTTTTTCCTTACAAATCAACACCTTGGCACCCAGGCCAACACGTCGTGCGTCTCAATTCAATCAAGCTTTCAGGCTTCAAGTCGTTCGCTGAACCCACCAACTTTTTGCTGCCCGGCCAACTCGTGGGCGTCGTCGGCCCCAACGGCTGCGGCAAGTCGAACATCATGGATGCGGTGCGCTGGGTGCTCGGCGAATCGCGCGCGTCGGAGTTGCGCGGCGAATCGATGCAGGACGTGATTTTCAACGGCACCACGACCCGCAAGCAGGCCAGCCGTTCGAGCGTCGAGCTGGTGTTCGACAACGCCGACCATCGCGCCGGCGGCCAGTGGGCGCAATTCACCGAGATCGCGGTCAAGCGCGTGCTTACCCGCGACGGCACCAGCAGCTACTACATCAACAACCAGCCGGTGCGCCGGCGCGACGTGCAGGACGTGTTCCTCGGTACCGGGCTCGGACCGCGTGCCTACGCCATCATCGGCCAGGGCACGATCAGCCGGATCATCGAGTCAAAACCCGAAGAGTTGCGCCTGTTCCTCGAAGAAGCTGCCGGTGTGTCGAAGTACAAGGAGCGCCGCCGCGAGACGGAGAACCGCCTGGGCGACACCCGAGAAAACCTGACTCGTGTCGAAGACATCCTGCGCGAACTCAACGCCAATCTCGAGCGCCTCGAAAAGCAGGCCGAGGTCGCGGCGCGCTACAACCAGCTGCAGGGCGATGCCACCCGAAAGCAACATCAGCTGTGGTTTTTGAAGCGAACCGAAAGCGAAGCGGATCAGGCCAAGGTCAAGGCCGACGCCGCCAAGGCAGTGAACGATCTCGAGTCGCGCATGGCCGACTTGCGGCACATCGAGGCCGAACTCGAAACCGTTCGGCAAGCGCACTATGCGGCCGGCGACCAGGTCAACCAGGCGCAGGGCAAGCTCTACGAAGCAAGCGGCGAAGTCGGCCGGCTCGAAGGGGAAATCCGCTTCGTTGTCGAAGGCCGCCAGCGCGTCGAGCAGCGGCTCGTTCAACTGCGCGAACAGATCGGGCAATGGGGCACGCGCCGCGCCGATGCGGCGGCCGAAATAGAAACGCTCGCCGACCAGGGTGTGGCGGCCGAGGAGCAGGCCATCACGCTGGCGGCGCAACTTGAAGACCACGACACGCGCCTGCCGGAGCTTGAGGAGGCACAGCAGCGTGCACAGGCCGAAGCCAACGCGCAGCGCGCTACTGTCGTGCAGGTGCAGCAGCAGATTCAGGTGCTGGCCGCAGACCAACGCAACATCGAAGACCAGTCCCGCCAACTGACGCTGCGCAGCGAAAAACTGCGCACCGACAAGAACGCGCTCGCAGCGCCCGATGATGCAAAGCTGGGCGACCTGCAAGCACAACACGAGAGCGCACAAGAAGCCGCGACCGAAGCCGATGCCCGCCTGCAGGATCTGCAGGACAGCGTGCCGCAGCTCGACGACGACCGCCGCACGCGGCAGCAAGCCGTCAACACCGAGGGCGCGCGCCAAGCCGATCTGTCGGCGCGCCTCGAAGCGTTGCGCGCGCTGCAGGAGAAGGTCAAGACCGACGGCAAGCTCGCACCTTGGCTCGCCAAGCACGGCCTCGACGGCATGCAGGGCTTGTGGAGTCGCATCCACATCGAACAGGGTTGGGAAAACGCGCTCGAATCCGCGTTGCGCGAGCGCATGGGCGCGCTTGAAGTCAGCCGGCTCGACATGGTTCGCGCCTTTGGTGCGGATGCGCCGCCGGCCAAGCTGGCCTTCTACAGCCCGCCGTCGGCCGGCGTGCCGCAAGGGCAGGGCGCGTTGCCCCGATTGTCCGAGCTGCTGCGCCTCAACGATGCGGGATTGCAGGCCTTGCTGGTCGAATGGCTGCACGGTTGCTACACCGCGCAGAGCTTCGAAGAAGCGCTCGCCTTGCGCGAAAAGCTGCAGCCCGGCGACGTGGTCTACGTGAAGAGCGGCCATTCCGTTTCGCTGCACAGCGTCAGCTTTTATGCGCAGGATTCGGAGCAGGCCGGCTTGCTCGCGCGCCAGCAGGAGATCGAGAATCTGGAGCGGCAGTTGCGCGCCCAGGCGCTCATCAACGAAGACGCACGCACCGCGTTGGTCCGGGCCGAAGCCGCCTATGCCGACGCCGCTTCCCGACTGGTCACCGCACGCCGTGAAGCCGCCGAGACGCAATCGCGCGCACATGAGCTTCAGGTCGAAACGCTGCGCCTGTCGCAACTCGCCGAGCAGACCCGTGCGCGCAGCGCGCAGTTGGCAAACGACCTTGGCGAAGTCGATGCGCAACTCGATGAACTGCAGGAAAAGCGCGTGACGGCCGAGTCGCGCTTCGAGGAACTCGACATGCAGCTGGCCGACAGCCAGGAGCGGCATGCGCAACTCGACGAGTACGTGATAGAGGCCGGCAGGGCGCTCACCGCCGCACGCGAGCAGCACCGCAGCCTCGAGCGCCAGGCACAAGAAGCCACGTTCTCGCAGCGCACGCTCGAAGCGCGGCGTGGCGAACTCAATCGCGCGATCGAAACGGCAGCGCAGCAGAACGTCGCGCTGGCCGACGAAGAAGAGCGCGCCAGGGCCGAGTTCGGCCGGCTCTCCGATGCGGCTGCGCAGGCCGGCCTGCAGGACGCGCTGTCGCTCAAGCTGGAACGCGAGACATCCCTCGGCGCCACGCGCAGCCAGTACGACGACCTCACGCTCAAGCTGCGCGCCAGCGACGAACGGCGCCTGACGCTCGAACGCGAGCTCGATCCGCTGCGTCAACGCATCACCGAATTCCAGCTGAAGGAACAGGCGGCGCGTCTCGGCTCCGAGCAATATCAGCAGCTGTTGGCCGACGCCGAAGCCGACCTCGATGCCATCGCGCTGTCGATCGAGACCGACAAGGTGCGCATCCCCGGCATGCAGGCCGAGATCGATCGGCTGCATCGTGAAGTCGCTGCCCTCGGCGCGGTCAATCTGGCAGCACTCGACGAGCTGGCGACGGCCAGCGAGCGCAAGATTTTTCTCGATGCGCAATCGGCCGACCTGAACGAAGCCATCGGCACGCTCGAAGATGCGATTCGCAAGATCGATGGCGAGACGCGTGAACTGCTCGGCGGTACCTTCAAGATCGTCAACGAGCACTTCGGCCGCATGTTTCCCGAGCTGTTTGGCGGCGGTAACGCGCGCCTCGTGATGACCGGCGACGAGATCCTGGATGCAGGCGTGCAGGTGCTGGCGCAGCCGCCAGGCAAGAAGAACCAGACCATCCATTTGTTGTCGGGCGGCGAGAAAGCGCTGACAGCGATCGCGCTGGTTTTTGCGATCTTCCAGCTCAACCCGGCGCCGTTTTGCCTGCTGGACGAAGTCGATGCACCGCTCGACGACGCCAACACCGAGCGCTATGCCAAACTCGTTACCGCCATGAGCCGCGAGACCCAGTTCCTCTTCATCAGCCACAACAAGATCGCCATGGAAATGGCTGAGCAACTGATCGGGGTGACCATGCAGGAGCAGGGCGTGTCGCGCATCGTGGCAGTCGATATGGACGCTGCGGTGTCCATGGTCGAAGCGGCTTGAAAGCGAACAGACCATGAGCAGTCTCACGATCGCGCTGGCGATTCTCGGCGGTTTGTTTCTCGCGGCCGTCATCGGCTATGACGCCTGGATGTCGCGCCGCAATTCTCCGAGGCAACCCGACAATGTCGATGGCGAGCCGTACCGCGCGACGATGCCGGTGTCGCTCTCGCCGGAAGACCCGGTGCGCCATGTCGAGCCGCATCAGGTGCCGGGCAACGAGCGGCACGAGCCGTTGTTCGACCCCGATCTACCAGCGCCGGCCGCGTTACCGATTCCATCCGCGGACCGCCGCGGAGGGCTCGATCCGCTGATCGACGTCATCGCGCCGGTGTCGCTCGATGGGCTGGCGTCCGGCGATGCCGCGATTGCCGCGATGCCATCGACACGCCGCGCCGGCAGCAAGCCGGTCGCCGTCGAGGGCCTCAACGAACACACCGGCGAATGGGAGCTGCCGGCGCCCGGCCAGCGCTACGGTGCTTTCCAGGTCGGCGTGCAATTGGCCAACCGCACAGGGGCGCTGAACGAGATCGAGTATTCGGAGTTCGTCGTCAAGGCGCAGGCTTTTGCCGACGCGCTCAACGGCGCACCGGAATTTCCGGAAATGCTCGACGAGGTGGCGCGCGCTCGCGAACTCGACCAGTTCGCCAGCGCGCACGACGCCCAACTCGGCTTCGTGCTGCGTGCGCTGCATGCTGCGTGGAGCCCCGGCTACGTGCAGCAGAACGCGGCGCGGCTCGGTTTCGTCGCCGGCATGATTCCCGGGCGCATGGTGTTGCCGACGTCGGAAGTCGGCTTGCCGCCGATCCTCGGCCTGTCTTTCGACACGCAAGCCGCCCTGGCCGACGACCCGGCGCAGTCGGCCATTCGCGAACTGACGTTGAGCCTCGACGTGCCCCAGGTCGACCGCAGCGAGCGTCCCTTCGAACGCATGCGGGAAGCTGCGGCGACGCTGGCGCGCGAGATGGACGGCGTGGTCACCGATGGCGACGGCCAGCTGCTGCGCGACGACACGATGGACGTGATCGGCGCCGACCTCGAGCAGTTGTACGACACGCTCGAATCGCGCGACTTGGCGGCCGGCACGCCGTTAGCACGCAGGCTTTTCAGCTAAAGCCACGGAATTTTTCGAACGACTCCCGGAGACATACGATGACGAAGCGCGATCAGGCCGCAAAGGAGGCCGAACGCGACCCCGCGAATGAAGCCGCAGCGCTGACTGAAAAGCTGCGCCATCATGCGCATCTGTACTACGTGCTGGACGCGCCCGAGCTGCCCGACGCCGAGTACGACAAGCTGTTCCAGCGGCTGCAAGCGATCGAAGCCGAACATCCCGCGTTGCGAACGCCCGAATCGCCAACGCAGCGCGTGGGCGGCAAGGTGCTCGAAGGCTTCGTCAAGATCCGCCATAGCGTGCCGATGCTGTCGATTCGTACCGAGACCGACATCACCTCGACCGGCGCCAGCGCTTTCGATGCGCGCGTGCGGCGCGAACTCGGCCTGGCCGAAGACGCGGCGCAGATCGCTTATGTGTGCGAGCTCAAGTTCGACGGCCTGGCCATCAACCTGCGCTACGAACACGGCGTGCTGGTGCAGGCCGCGACGCGCGGCGACGGCGAAGTGGGCGAAGAGGTCACGCAGAACATCCGCACCGTTCAGCAGATTCCTCTGAGGCTTGCCGGCGAGGCGCCACCGCCACCGGTGGTCGAAGTGCGAGGCGAGGTCTACATGAAGCGCGCCGATTTCGACGCACTGAACGAGCGCCAGCGCGGGAAGATCGCGGCCGGCCAGAAGAACGAGAAGGTGTTCGTCAATCCGCGCAACGCCGCTGCCGGCGCGGTGCGGCAACTCGATCCTGCCATCGCAGCCGCCCGGCCATTGAGCTTCTTCGCGTACGGCCTGGGTGAGGTCTCGCCACCGGAACAAGGCGGCCCCGATTGCCCGACGCAGTTCGACTGGCTGCAGCAGTTTCATTCGTGGGGATTTCCGGTCGCGACGCAGACGACGCGTGCCAGCGGTGCCGTCGAACTTATCGCCTTTCACGAGAACATCGGGCGGCAGCGCGATGCCTTGCCATACGACATCGACGGTGTGGTCTACAAGGTCGACAGCGTCCAGCTGCAGCGGCGGCTGGGCTTCGTGTCGCGCGAGCCGCGCTGGGCCGTGGCACACAAGTACCCGGCACAGGAGCAGTTGACGACGGTGCAGGCGATCGAGATCCAGGTCGGGCGCACCGGCAAGCTCACGCCGGTCGCCAAGCTGGCGCCGGTGTTCGTCGGCGGCGTGACGGTAACCAATGCCACGCTGCACAACGAAGACGAAACGCGGCGCAAGGATGTGCGTGTCGGCGACACGGTGATCGTGCGCCGCGCGGGCGATGTGATTCCGGAAGTCGTGCGACTGGCGCCCGACAGCGCTGCTTTGCCTGAAGAGGAGCGCGGCCCTGTCTTCACCATGCCGCACAAGTGCCCGATCTGCGGCTCCGACGCGGTGCGCGAAGAGGACGAAGTGGACTATCGCTGCACCGGCGGCTTGTTCTGCGCAGCCCAGCGCAAGGAAGCGATATTGCACTTCGCGGCCCGCCGCGCGGTCGAGGTCGAAGGCTTGGGCGACAAGCTGGTCGAGCAGCTGGTCGACGCCAATCTCATCCGTACCTTGCCCGACCTGTACAAGCTCGGTTTCACCACGCTGGTCGGGCTCGACCGCATGGCGGAAAAGTCGGCCAGGAATATCGTCGATGCGCTCGAAAAATCGAAAGAGACGACCTTGCCACGGTTCTTGTTCGGGCTGGGCGTGCGGCACGTCGGCGAGAGCACCGCGAAGGATCTGGCCAAGCACTTCGGCAAGCTCGACTCGATCATGGACGCCACCGAGGCTGAGCTGCTCGAAGTGAACGATGTCGGCCCGGTGGTCGCGCAAAGTCTGCGAACGTTTTTCGATCAACCGCACAACCGCGAAGTGGTCGAGCAGCTTCGCGCTTGCGGCCTGACCTGGAAGGAGGGCGAGCCCGCGCCGCGCATTGCGCTGCCGTTGGCTGGCAAGACTTTTGTCATCACCGGAACACTGCCGACCCTGAGCCGCGATGAGGCCAAGGACCTGCTGGAGACGGCAGGCGCCAAAGTGGCGGGCTCGGTGAGCAAGAAAACCGACTATGTCGTCGCCGGCGAAGAGGCGGGGAGCAAGCTTGAGAAGGCGCGGACGCTCGGTGTCGCGGTGATCGACGAAGCGGCGATGCTCGCGCTGTTGACAAGCGCAGCCTGACGCTGGCTTGCGACTGGCGCGGATGTAAGGGGCGCGGATGTGAGTGCCGCGGATGTGAGAGCGCGGATGTTACGGCTGCTTTACGCAGCGTTACCCAGCTTCACAAAACTCGGGTCAACAACCGCGCAGCGCTCGCGTTGGAGGATTCTGAACAGGAGAACCCTCATGAAATATCTGCGTTCGATCGCCATGGCTGGAACAGCCGGCACCATGTTGCTTCTCACCGGCTGCGTGGTCGCGCCTCCGGGCTATTCCGGCTACCAGGGCTACAACGAATACGGGCAGGCGGTTTATGCCCAGCCGGGCCCCGTGGTCGTTCCGGCGCCGGCCATCTCTATCGGTATCGGGGGCTACTATCGCGGCGGTGGCTACGACCGTGGTTACTACGGCGGCCGGGGCGGGTACTACGGCCATGGCGGCTGGCGCTGACGCCCCGTTAGGCTGATCGCACTTTCGATCATCCGCTGATGGCGCCCACACAGCCTGACGACCCGATGGCGCTGCCGTCCGGTGCATGAGGAATTCCTGATGAGAACAAGTGTTCGTATTGCAGCTGTTTGGGCCGCGGGTATCGCAGGCGCACTGGCTTTGAGCGGTTGTGCCGTCGCTCCGGCCGGCTCCGTGGTGTACACCGACGCGGGCTATCCGGCCTATTCCGCTCCGTACTCCGCTCCGTATTACGCCGACCCATTTGTCGTCGCGCCGCCGGTGTATCTGGGCCTCTATGGCAACTATGGATACTCCGGCTATTACGGCGGTCGCGGTTACTACGGTGGGCGTCCGGGATACTGGAACCGTCCCGGCGCGTATGGCCGGCCGGGCTATGGGCCAAGGCCAGGCTTCACGCCGCGTCCAGGCTTCGCACCCCGACCCGGTTACGGTGGTGGCCGGCCGGGCTATGGCGGCGGGCGCGGCGGCGGCGGCTTCAGGCGCTGAGCCTCGCGATAATCGCCGCATGGCCACACGCGAAATTTTGAAGATGGGCGACCCTCGTTTGCTGCGCATCGCGCTGCCGGTGAACGCATTCGATACCGACGAGTTACACCTGTTGGTGCGCGACATGTTCGAGACCATGCACTCGGTGAGTGGCGCCGGCCTGGCCGCGCCGCAGATCGGCGTCGATCAGCAACTGGTGATCTTCGGCACCGACGCCGTGAATCCACGCTACCCGGACGCGTCGATCGTGCCGCGCACCGTCCTTGTCAATCCCGTCATCACACCGATCGGCGATGAAGAAGAAGAGGGCTGGGAGGGCTGCCTTTCTGTGCCGGGCTTGCGCGGTGTGGTGCCGCGCTTTGCCAACATCCGCTACACCGGATTCGATCCGTATGGCGACCCAATCGACCGCACCGTGAGCGGCTTTCATGCGCGGGTCGTCCAGCACGAGGTCGACCACTTGCTCGGCAAGCTGTACCCGATGCGCGTGCGCGACTTCTCGCGCTTCGGCTTCACCGAGGTTCTGTTTCCAGGCCTCGATGCAAGCGAAGACGACTGACTCTGCCAGCGCAGGAGACTAGTTGAAACGGCCGGTGCGGCCGCCGAGGCTAAACCCGCCTGCGCCCAGAAAACCGACCGCTACCGCCGCCGCCAGGAACATGCCTTGCAACTCGAGTTGCCAGCCGCCTTGCTTGCTCAGCGCGCTCAGGTCGCCCATGTGCACCAGGTAGATGGCGAACAACATGTTGAGTGCAATGATCCAGGCGGCGGGCCGGGTGAAGAACCCGATGATGATGAGCGCCGGCGCAATGACTTCGCCGATGTAGACGCCATAAGCAAGCAACGGCGGCAAGCCGTGGGACGTCAGCTGGCTCGAGACGAAACCGACGCCCCCTTTCAGTTTGGCGATGCCATGCAGCAGGATGAGGATCCCAAGGGCAAGGCGGAGGATCAGTTTGCCGGTGTCATCGCTTCGGGTCATTGGGTTTCTCCGTTATCAGGTTGAGGTGCGAGGATGTTAATGAACTGTGGGGCGCATCCTGCGTACACTGCCAAAAATCGTTCTACGCACTTTTAGGCACTGAATCACAACACCATGAAAAGCATTCGTCCGACGCTCGTATCGGCTGCCGCTGCAGCCCTTTCAATCCTTGCGCTTGGCACTTCGGTGTCGGCTTTTGCCGGCAAGACGCTCGATGCGGTCAAGCAGCGCGGCACCGTCAAATGCGGCGTCACCAACGGCGTCGCCGGTTTCTCCGCACCTGACACGCAAGGCAACTGGTCGGGCCTCGACGTCGACAGCTGCCGCGCCATTGCGGCGGCGGTGCTGGGTGATCCCAAGAAGGTCGACTTCGTGCCGCTCAATTCGCAGCAGCGCTTTTCCGCCCTGCAGGCCGGCGAGGTCGACATCCTGGCGCGCAACACGACATGGAACCTGACGCGCGATGCCTCGCTCGGCTTCAACTTCACGACGATCAACTACTACGACGGCCAGGGCTTCCTGGTGCCGAAGAAGATCAAGGTGACGAGCGCCAAGCAACTCAAGGGCGCGACCGTCTGCACGCAGTCGGGCACCACCAACGAGAAGAACGTGTCGGACTGGTTCAAGGCGCAGAACATCCCGATCAAGACCGTCGTGTTCGAAAGCTTCGAGGCCTCGTTCAAGGCCTTCTTCGCGGGCCGTTGCCAGGCCTTCACGACCGATGCCTCGGCCCTTGCCGGCCTGCGAAACAAGGAGGCACCCAATGCCGACGACTACCTGATCCTGCCGGAGCTGATCTCCAAGGAACCGCTCGCGCCACTGGTGCGCCGTGGCGACGACGAGTGGTTCGCCATCGCCAAGTGGGTGCCTAACGCGCTCATCGAGGCGGAGGAGGTCGGCATCACGCAGGCCAACATCGACACCCTCAAGACCGACAGCAAAGACCCGGCGCAACAACGGCTGCTCGGCACCAGCGACGACCTCGGCAAGCTGCTCGGGCTCGACAAAGACTGGTCGTACCGCGCCATCAAGGCGGTCGGCAATTACGGTGAAATCTTCGAACGCAACGTCGGACCCAAGTCGGTGTTGAAGCTGCCGCGCGGCGTCAACAACCTGTGGAGCAAGGGCGGCCTGATGTACGCCCCTCCTGTCCGGTGAAGGGGGCGGCGTCCGGCCGCTGGATCGCCTGGGTCGTTCAGGCCCTGCTGCTCGCCGCCATCGCGGGCGGTGCCGTCTGGCTGGTGTTGCATGCGCTGGGTGTTTTGCGCGCACGCGGCGTGCAGTCGGGCTTCGATTTTTTGCTCGACCCGGCCGGCTTCGGCATCGGTGAGGGCTGGCTCGATTTCGAGGCGGGGCAACCCTACTGGCGCGCTTTTCTGGCGGGCCTGATCAACACGCTGCGCGCCGCGGTGCCGGCCTCGATCCTGGCCGTCGTGTTCGGCACGTTGATCGGCATCGGCCGGCTCGCGCCGCACGTGCTGGTGCGCGGCATCTGCGGTGCGTACGTGCAGACGCTGCGCAACATCCCGCTCCTCGTACAGATGCTGATGCTGTACTTCGCACTCACGCAGCTGCTGCCCGATTCGACCGAAGCCATCGAGCTGGTGCGCGGCGTGTGGCTCAGCAAGGACGGCCTGACGATCCCGTGGCCGGTGCGCGAGGCCGGCGCCTGGTGGCCGTCGCATTTCGATTGGCCCGAGCGCAGCAGTTTCAACGTGACTGGCGGTGCGGCACTCAGCCCGGAATACCTCACGGTGGTGATCGGGCTCGCGGCGTACACGGCTGCGTTCGTCGCGGAGATCGTGCGGGCCGGCATCGGTTCGGTCTCGCAAGGTCAAAAGCTCGCTGCGCAGGCGCTCGGCCTCACGCCGCTGCAGCAACTTCGCATCGTCGTGTTGCCGCAGGCGCTGCGGGTGATCGTGCCGTCGCTCACCAACCAATTGCTGAGCCTGACGAAGAACTCGTCGCTGGCGGTGGCGGTCGGTTATCCGGAACTGATGTCGATCGCCAACACATCCTTCAACTCGACCGGCCGCACCTTCGAATGCATCGCCATCATCATGGCGGTCTACCTGGCGTTGTCGTTGTCGATCTCGGGCGCGATGAATTTTTACAACGCGCGGGTTGCGTTGCGGGGGTGGCAATGAACGACCGGATCGCCTGGCGCAGCGAACTGTTCGGCTCGCCGGTGCGAAGCGTGTTCACGGTCGTGCTGCTGGCGTTGTTCGCATGGGTCGGCGTATACGTGTTCGACTGGGCCGTGTTGCACGCGGTGTTCCGACCCGACGCCGAGGCCTGTCGAGCGGCCGGCCATCACGGTGCCTGCTGGGGCGTGATCGCCGAAAAATGGCGCCCCATTCTGTTCGGCCGCTATCCATACGAAGACCAGTGGCGTCCCGCTGTCGCAGTCATCGTGCTGACCGCGACGACGCTGCTGAGTGCCTGGCCGCGCAGCTGGCGCCTGTGGCTGCTGCCGCTGTGGGTCGTCACGCTGGTGGTTTTCGTGGTGCTGATGCGCGGTGACTGGCTCGGCCTTGTCTACGTGCCGACCAGCCGCTGGGGTGGCCTTCCGCTCACCATCAGCCTGGCGGTGGTCAGTCTGGCGCTGGCCTTTCCGCTGGCGTTGCTGCTGGCTTTGGGGCGCCGCTCCCAATGGCCGGTGGTGCGTACGCTGAGCGCCACGTACATCGAACTGGTGCGCGGCGTGCCGTTGATCTCGGTGCTGTTCATGGCGTCGTTTTTGCTGCCGCTGCTGTGGCCTGCTGGATGGCAGCCCGACGTTCTGGTGCGCGTGCTGGCGGGCCTGGCGTTGTTCGTCGCCGCCTACCTGGCGGAGATCATCCGTGGCGGACTGCAGGCCGTGCCGCGCGGGCAGACGGATGTCGCGATGGCGCTGGGCTTCGGCCGCTGGCCGGTACAGCGCGACATCATCTTGCCGCAAGCGTTGCGGCTGGTCGTGCCCGCTCTGACCAACAACGTGGTCGGTACGTTAAAGGACACTTCCCTCGTAACCATCGTCGGCTTGTTCGAACTGACCGGCGCGCTGGGCCTGGCGCTCGGCGGTGACACGACCTGGCGGCCGTTCTACCTCGAAGGCTACCTGTTCCTTGCCGCGGTCTACTGGGTGCTGTGCTTCAGCCTGTCGCGCTACAGCGCGTGGCTGGAACGCCGGCTGTCGACGGGGCGCGACTGACGCGCCAGGCGCAGTGTCTGCGCGGCGTCCGATTCGGTCTGTTCAGTCGCCCAGCGCCTGGTCCACCACCGTCTGCGCCTCACCCAGAATCCGCTGCAGATGCGCTTCACCCAGGAAGCTCTCGCCGTAGATCTTGTAGATGTTCTCGGTGCCCGAAGGCCGTGCCGCGAACCAGCCGTTCTCGGTCATGACCTTGACGCCGCCCAACGCTGCGCCGTTGCCCGGTGCGTTGCTCAAGACGTTCACGACTTTTTCCCCGGCCAGTTGCGTGGAGGTGATCTGCGCTGGCGACAACGTCGACAGGCGCTTCTTTTGCGCCGGCGTGGCGGCCGCATCGACTCGATCAGACACCGGCTTGCCGAGCGCGGCGGTCAACTCGGCATAGCGCTCGCCCGGGTCGCGCCCGGTCTGCGCCTTGATCTCGCCAGAGAGCAGGGCGGCAATGAGTCCGTCCTTGTCGGTCGTCCAGACCGCGCCATCGCGACGCAGAAAGGTCGCGCCGGCGCTCTCTTCGCCGCCGAAGCCGAGCGAACCGTCGACCAGTCCGTCGACGAACCACTTGAAGCCGACCGGCACCTCGTACACCTTGCGGCCCACGCTCGCAGCCACGCGGTCGATCATGCTGCTGCTGACCAGCGTCTTGCCGACGGACGCCGATGCCGACCAGTGCGGGCGGTGCGTGAAGAGGTAATCGACCATCACCGCCAGGTAACTGTTCGGCTGCATCAAGCCCGACGTGCGCGTGACGATGCCGTGACGGTCGTGGTCGGTGTCGCAGGCGAAGATGATCGGAAAGCGCTCCTTGTGTTCGACCAGGCCGTGCATCGCGTAGGGCGACGACGGATCCATGCGGATGCGCCCGTCCCAGTCGAGCGACATGAAGCGGAAGGTCGGATCGACCTCGGGATTGAGCACCGTCAACTTGAGCTTGTAGCGCTCGCCGATGGCGGCCCAGTAGTTCACGCCGGCGCCGCCGAGCGGGTCGACGCCCATCTCGACCTCGGCACCCCGGATGGCGTCCATGTCGATCACGCTGGCGAGGTCTTCGACGTAATTGTTCAAGAAGTCATGGCGATGCGTGGTCGATGCTTTCAGCGCCTGCGCCAGTGGCATCCGCTTCACGCCGGCAAGACCATTGGCCAACATTGCATTGGCGGCGGCCTCGACTGCCGACGTGATGTCGGTGCCGGCCGGTCCCCCGTTCGGCGGGTTGTATTTGAAGCCACCACTCTCGGGCGGATTGTGCGAGGGCGACACCACGATGCCGTCGGCCAGCCCGCTGCCTGGACCGATTTTTCGACCGCGGTTGTACACCAGGATGGCGTGCGACACCGCCGGCGTCGGCGTGTACTCGTCGTCTTTCGACAGCATCAGCTCGACGCCGTTCGCGGCCAGCACTTCCACCGCACTGGCGAACGCCGGCGTCGACAGCGCATGCGTGTCGATGCCGAGAAACAAAGGGCCGTCGATGCCCTTTTGCTTCCGAAAGTCGCAGATGGCCTGCGTGATCGCAAGCACATGCCACTCGTTGAACGAGTCGTCGAAAGACGAGCCGCGATGGCCCGAAGTACCGAAGGCCACGCGCTGCGCCGCCACCGACGTATCGGGACGGCCGCTGTAGTAGGCCGAGATGAGCCGCGGCACATTGACCAGCGATGCGTACGGTGCCGGCTGGCCGGCGAGGGGGCTGATCTTCTGGCTCATGTCATGTCTCCGGTCATGTCTCCGGCAAAGCCGGCCACTGGTAGTCGACGAGATCGCCGATGCGCTCGACGGTGATGTCGGCGGGCGCATAGGCGGCAATGGCTTGCGTGTCGAGCGCGTAATGGCCCTGGCGCACGAAAACGGTGGTCAGGCGCGCACCCCAAACGGCCTTCATGGCCGACAGGATGCGCAGCTTGTCGTCGATCATCACGTAGTGCCGGGCTGGGTAGGCCGCGGCGATGGCGTCCAGCATCTGCTCTTTGTGCACGTAGATCAGGACGCGGCCTTCGACGGCGTCCCAGAGCGCAGCCTGTTGCACTTTGCGCGGTTGAAAGACGACATCGCCGTCCGACACGATGACGACGGGGCCGCGTTGCCGAAGCGCCTTCAGCGCATCCAGTGCGCCCGGATACACACGGTCGGCAAAGGGATAGTCGATCAGGTAGCCGGACATCAGCAGCATGCGCGAGTCCTTCATGCCACGCAGGCTCTCGTCGTTGCGATAGTGCTGCAGCGCGCCGAGGTAATCGACGTAGCCAAGCTCGGTACGCAGCCTTTCCAGCGTTTGCCAGTAACGATCGGCGCTGGCCATGCCGAAGGCTTCTTCGAGATGTTGCCGCAGGTCGGCAATGATCCGGTCGTTGTCGAGCAGTGTGTTGTCGACATCGATGAGGTAGACGGTGTCGGTGGGCTCGGTCATCGAGAAAACTCCGGAATGTTCGGTGGCTGATCAGGGCGCGAGCGCTTCGAGCAACTCGGTCTGGATGGCCAGTTGGGCGCGCTGGCCCTGCAGCTCGGGGCCGCTGATCAAAAAGCTGTCTTCCACCCGCTCGCCCAGGGTCGTGACCTTGGCGAGTTGCAGATTCAGGTGGTGATGCGCCAGCACCCGTGCCACCGAATACAACAGGCCTGCACGGTCACTCGCCGAGATGTTGAGAACCCAGCGCTGCGCCTTGTCGTCCGGCACCAAACTGATGCGCGGGTTGATCGGAAAGCTGCGCACACGGCGCGACACGCGGCCCTTGCTCGGCGCGGGCAGCGGTCCGGTTTCTTCGAGCGCCTTGGCGAGGCCGGTCTCGACCATGCTCATCAGGTCGCGGTAGTGCTCCGGCGCGAAGGCGGTCACGATCTGGAAGGTGTCGAGCGCGTAGCCGTTGCTCGTGGTGTGAACCTTGGCGTCGATGATGCTGAACGACGACTGGTCGAAGTAGCCGCAGATGCGCACGAACAAATCGGGCTGGTCGGGCGTGTACACGACCACCTGCAGTCCCTCGCCGATGGGCGACAGCCGAGCCCGCACGATGGGCTGCGCCGACGGATCGATCGGCACCCCACGCATCGGCACGTGACGCGACAGCTGCTTGGCATGCCAGGCGATTTCCGACGCGTCGTGCCGCATGAAGTAGCCGACGTCGAGCGTCTCCCACAGTGCCTTGTGCGATTCGAAACGCTCCGCATACAAAGCCAGTTGCACCAGGGCGTCGTGCTTGCGCGCTTCGATCTCGGCACCCGCATCCGGCATGTGACCGCCGAGCGTGCGCAGCGTGGCGCGGTACAGGTCTTCGAGCAGCTTGCCTTTCCACGCGTTCCAGACACGCGGCGAGGTGCCGCGGATGTCGGCGATGGTCAGCAGGTAGAGGCCGGTCAGGTAACGCTCGCTGCCGACACGCTTGGTGAAAGCGCCGATCACTTCCGCGTCGCTCAGGTCCTGCTTTTGCGCGACCGTGCTCATGGTCAGGTGCTCGGTCACCAGAAATTCGATGAGCTTCGTGTCTTCGCGGCCGATGTCGTGCTGCTGGCAAAAACGCCGCACGTCGCGCGCACCGAGCGTGGAGTGATCGCCGCCGCGGCCCTTGGCGATGTCGTGGTACAGGGCCGCAACATAGAGCACCCACGGCTTATCCCAGCCGGCCGCGAGCTGCGAACAAAACGGGTACTCGTGCGCGTGCTCGGCCACGAAAAAGCGCCTTACGTTGCGCAGCACCATGAGGATGTGCTGATCGACCGTGTAGACGTGGAACAAGTCGTGCTGCATCTGCCCGACGATGCTCCGGAACACGCGCAGGTAGCGGCCCAGCACCGACGTCTGGTTCATCAGCCGCATCGCGTGCGTGATACCGCGCGGCTCCAGCAGCATGCGCATGAAGGTGATGTGATTCACCCGGTCGTTGCGAAACTTGCTGTCCATGACGCGGCGCGCGTTGTACAGCGCCCGCAGCGTGCGCGGCGACAGGCCGTTCACGCCGATGGTCTTCTGATACAGCAGGAAGGTTTCGAGAATCGCGTGCGGATCGCGTTGGTACAGGTCGTCGCTGGCGATTTCGATCAACCCGCCTTTCTCGAAGAAGCGGTCGTTGATGCGGGTTGGCTGATCAGCCTGCGGCTGCAGTCGCTCGGCGATGTTGAGCAGCATGATCTGATTCAGCTGCGTCACCGCCTTGGCCGCCCAGTAATAGCGCCGCATCAGCGCCTCGCTGGCCTTGCGCTGCGAAATGCCCTCGTACCCGAAGGTGGCTGCCACGGCCGTCTGCAGGTCGAACACCAGCCGGTCTTCGCGCCGGTTGGCGATCACGTGCAGGCGCGCGCGAATCAGGCTGAGCAGCGCCTCGTTGCGCTTGATCTGCTGGACTTCGAAAACGGTCGCCAAGCCGCTTCTGGCGAGGTCGTCCCAGCGACTGCCGAAGCCGGCCGCCTTGGTCATCCACAGAATGGTCTGCAGGTCGCGCAGCCCTCCCGGCGATTCCTTGCAGTTGGGTTCCAGCGCGTAGGGCGTGTTGTCGTACTTTTGATGACGATGCCGCATTTCCTGCGACTTGGCAGCGAAGAAAGCCTGCGGGTCGATGGCCGCCGTGAAGCGTTTACGAAAGCTGATGTAGAGCTTCTTGTCGCCAGCGATCAGCCGCGATTCGAGCAGCGACGTTTGCACCGTGACGTCTTTTTCGGCCTCACCCAAACATTCGTCGATGGTGCGGACGCTCGACCCGATCTCGAGACCGGCATCCCAGCAGCGGCCGATAAAAGCCTCGATGCGGCCGGGCTCGATGCAGTCGCCATGGCCCGCTGGCAGCAGCAGCAGCACATCGACATCGGAGTATGGAAACAACTCGCCGCGACCGAAACCGCCGACAGCCGCCAGCACCAGCTCATTGCCGAAATCAGCGTCTTGCCAAAGCATGCGCAGCGTCTCGTCGGCCAATGCCGACAGCTGGCGCAACACACCGTGCACGCTGCGGGTCGGTGCGCGGGCAAAGCGCAGCGTGTCGAACAGGGCGAGCTTGTCTGCGCGATACGACTCGCGCAGCATCCCCACGTCGATGTTCGGAGCTTCGATCACACCATGTCGGTCGAACGGGCTGTCATCGATCAGGTTTTGGTGGCGGTGACGAAAGGAGGCGGCGGCGGGCTGCCGGCCGACAGGGTCAGCACCTCGTAGCCGGTTTCGGTCACCAGCACCGAATGCTCCCATTGCGCCGACAACGAATGATCGCGCGTGACGATGGTCCAGCCGTCGTACTGCCCAGCCTTGGCGTCTTCCTTGATGTCGCGCTTGCCGGCGTTGATCATCGGCTCGATGGTGAAGATCATGCCGGGCTTGAGTTCTTCCATGGTGCCGGGGCGGCCATAGTGCAGCACCTGCGGTTCTTCATGAAAGTGCCGGCCCACGCCGTGTCCGCAAAACTCGCGGACGATGGAGAAACCATGCCCTTCAGCGAACTTCTGAATGGCGTGCCCGACGTCTCCCAGACGCGCGCCGGGGCGCACCTGCAGGATGCCATGCCACATCGCGTCGTAGGTGACGGCGCACAGGCGCTTGGCCGCGATCGACGCGTCGCCGATCACGAACATCCGGCTGTTGTCACCGAACCAACCGTCCTTGACGACGGTGACGTCGATGTTCATGACGTCGCCCTTCTTGAGGGGCTTGTCGTTCGGGATGCCGTGGCAGACCACGTGATTGACCGAGGTACACAGCGATTTGGGGAAGGGCACGCTGCTGGCGCCCATGTAGCCGACTGTCGCGGAGGTGGTGCCTTGCTCGACCATGTACTCGGCCGCCAGGCGGTCGATTTCGTTGGTCGTGATGCCGGGCTGAATGAAGGGCGTGAGGTAGTCCAGCACCTCGGAGCCCAGCCTGCCGGCCACGCGCATCGCTGCAATGCCTTCGGCGTCGTTGTAGGTAATGCTCATGCCCGAATTATCCCATCGGCCCCCCGTTAAACTTGAAGGCTCATGCGGATGGCCCCAGTCAGCGGCCATCCGATCTGAAGTTCTTCTTTGTTCTTCCTTTTCTCCGGTCGGTCTCCCGGCCCAGGCCATCATCGTGACGCAGTCCGTTCCTACCGCCACTTCTTTAGTGACTCCTGTCGTGACCTTGTTCGAGGGCGGGACCGCACTCAGTGACTTTCGAGCGCGCCAGTTGCTGCCCCGGCTGCAGGCCATCGAGCCGAAGATCGACGGGCTTGCCGCGCGATTCGTGCACCTGGTCGTCACCGACACCGCGCCGACGGCTGCGGAGCGCGAGCATCTGGCGGCATTGCTGACTTACGGCGAGCCCTTCCTGGCGCCGAAAAATTCCACCACGCTGGTCGTCACCCCGCGGCTCGGTACGGTTTCGCCCTGGGCTTCGAAAGCGACCGACATCGCGCATAACTGTGGGCTCGCGCTGCGCCGCGTCGAGCGCGTCACGCAATACCACCTGAGCCTGAAGACGCCCCTCATCGGCAAGGCGCCGGTGCTCGGCGACGAAAAGCTGGTGGCGGTCGCCGCGCTACTGCACGACCGCATGACCGAGTCGGTGCTGCCCTGCGTCGAAGGTGCTGCCGCACTGTTCGCGGAACTGCCGGCGCAGCCAATGGTGCAGGTCGACGTGCTGGTCGGGGGCAGGGCGGCACTGGCCGCAGCCAACACGACCTTCGGCCTGGCGCTGGCCGACGACGAGATCGACTACCTTGTCGACGCCTTCACCAAGCTCGGGCGCAACCCGAGCGACGTCGAGTTGATGATGTTCGCTCAGGCCAACAGCGAGCACTGCCGCCACAAGATCTTCAATGCCGACTTCACCATCGACGGCAAGGCGCAGCCTCAAAGCCTGTTCTCGATGATTCGCCACACGGAGAAGCAGAACCCTCAGCACACGGTTGTGGCGTACTCCGACAACGCCTCGGTGATGGAAGGCTCGCACATCGAGCGCTTCATGGCCGACGCCTCCGGTAGCTACCAGAAGGACGACGCACTGCACCACGTGCTGATGAAGGTCGAGACCCACAACCATCCGACCGCCATTTCGCCATTTCCGGGCGCATCGACAGGTGCGGGCGGTGAAATCCGCGACGAGGGCGCGACCGGCCGGGGCTCCATGCCCAAGGCCGGCCTGACCGGCTTTACAGTGTCCAGGCTCTGGCCGGATCCCGCGCCGGATGCCGCCCCCTATGGCAAGCCCGCGCACATCGCGAGTCCCCTCCAAATCATGACGGAAGGCCCGCTCGGCGGAGCCGCCTTCAACAACGAATTCGGGCGGCCCAACCTGCTCGGATACTTTCGTGAATACGAGCAGGCGATCGCCAGCGACGTCGACACGGTGCAACGCGGCTATCACAAGCCCATCATGATCGCCGGCGGCCTGGGGAGCATCGACGCCATCCAGACCAAGAAGATCCAGTTTCCGGCCGGCTCTCTGTTGATCCAGCTGGGTGGTCCGGGCATGCGCATCGGCATGGGCGGCAGCGCAGCGAGCTCGATGGCGACTGGCGCCAACGCGGCCCAACTCGACTTCGACTCCGTGCAGCGCGGCAATCCGGAGATCGAACGGCGCGCGCAGGAAGTCATCAACCATTGCTGGCAGCAGGGCACGGCCAATCCGATCCTGGCGATTCACGACGTGGGCGCCGGCGGCCTGAGCAATGCATTCCCCGAACTGACCAACGATGCCGGCCGCGGCGCGCGCTTCGACCTGCGTGCGGTACCGCTCGAAGAGTCCGGCATGGCGCCGAAGGAAATCTGGTGCAACGAAAGCCAGGAGCGCTATGTGCTGGCGATTGCGCCGGAATCGCTGGAGGTCTTCCAGGCGTTTTGCGAGCGCGAGCGGTGTCCGTTTTCGGTCGTGGGCGTGGCGACCGAGTCCCGGCAGCTGATCGTGGCCGATGAAAACGCAGCAACCGCACCGGTCGACATGCCTATGGACGTCCTGCTTGGCAAGCCCCCCAAAATGCACCGCGACGTCAAGTCCGTCGCCCGCCGATTCAAGCCGCTCGAACTTACCGGCGTCGACCTGCAAAAGGCCGCGATCGACGTGCTCTCGCACCCGACCGTAGCCTCGAAGCGCTTCCTCATCACCATCGGCGATCGCACCGTGGGTGGCCTCACGCACCGCGACCAGATGGTCGGTCCGTGGCAGGTGCCGGTGGCCGACTGCGCCGTCACGCTGGCCGACTACAAAGGCTTTGCCGGCGAGGCGATGAGCATGGGCGAGCGCACGCCGCTGGCCACTTACGACGCGCCGGCTTCTGGCCGGATGGCGGTCGGCGAGGCCATCACCAATCTGCTGGCGGCGCCGATCGAGCTGTCGCGCGTCAAGCTGTCTGCCAACTGGATGGCGGCGTGCGGTGAGCCTGGCGAAGACGCGGCGTTGTACGAAACCGTCAAGGCGGTGGGCCTCGAGCTGTGCCCGGCGCTCGGCGTGTCGATTCCGGTCGGCAAGGATTCGCTGTCGATGCGCACGCAGTGGACCGAACCACAAGGCGCCTCCGGTGATGGCGGCGCGAAGAAAAAGGTCACCTCGCCGGTGAGCCTGATCGTCACCGCCTTCGCCACGCTGGCCGACGTGCGCGGCACGCTGACGCCGCAGCTCGATGCCACCGAACTCGACACGACGCTGGTGCTGATCGACCTCGGGCGCGGCCGACACCGCATGGCCGGCAGCATCCTTTCGCAGACGCTCGGTCAGAGCGGTGACGTGGTGCCCGACCTCGACGATCCGGCGCAGCTGGTTGCACTGGTCGCAGCGGTCAATGCCTTGCGCGCAGGCGGCAAGATCCTCGCGATGCACGACCGCAGCGACGGCGGGCTGTTCGTGTCCGCCTGCGAGATGGCGTTTGCCGGCCATGTGGGCGTTGCACTCAACATCGACATGTTGATAACCGAGGGAGACGGCATTTCGGACAGCCGCATGGAAACCGGCGATGCCAAGAACTGGGCGACGCAGGTGAGCGCGCGGCGCGAAGAGCTCACGCTCAAGGCGCTCTTTAACGAAGAGCTCGGCATGTTGCTGCAGGTGCGCACCGCCGAGCGCAACGAGGTGATGCAACTGCTGCGCACGCATGGCTTGAGCGCGCACAGCCACTTCGTCGGCAAGACGCGGCCGGCCACGTCGACGATGGAAGTCGGCAAGCGAAAAATCGAAGTCTGGCGCGATGCGAAGTCGGTCTTCAGCGCGACGCTGCACGACCTTCATCAGGTCTGGGACTCGGTCAGCTGGAAGATCGCCCGGGAGCGTGACAACCCCGCCTGCGCCGACGCCGAGCACGCCGCAGCCGGCGACCCATTGGACCCCGGCCTCAGTGTCTCGCTCCCTCTTCCAGTGGGCGAGGGTTGGGGCGAGGGCAACAGCCTGAGCGCCGCACCGGCTTACCTGAAGACTCGCCCCAAAGTCGCCATCCTCCGCGAGCAAGGCGTCAACTCGCACGTCGAGATGGCCTACGCTTTCACCGAAGCCGGCTTCGAGGCGTTCGACATCCACATGACCGACCTGCAGACCGGCCGTGCCGACCTGGCGGACTTCAAGGGTGTGGTCGCGTGTGGTGGATTCAGCTACGGCGACACGCTGGGTGCAGGCATCGGCTGGGCGCGCAGCATCACCTTCAACCCGAAGCTGTCGGCGCAGTTCCAGTCGTTCTTCAGCCGTACCGACACTTTCGGACTCGGCGTGTGCAACGGCTGCCAGATGTTCGCCGAGCTGGCCGACATCATTCCCGGTGCCGAAGCCTGGCCGCGCTTCACGACCAACCAGAGCGAACGTTTCGAAGCGCGCCTTTCGATGGTCGAAGTGCTCGAATCGCCGAGCCTGTTTTTTGCCGGCATGGCGGGGGCCAAGCTGCCGATCGTGGTTTCGCATGGCGAGGGCTATGCCAACTTCAAGCACCGGGGCGACGCAGTCAAGGCCATCGCATCGATGCGCTTCGTCGATAACCATGGCCAGCCGACCGAACAGTACCCGTCCAACCCGAACGGCAGCGCCGGCGGATTGACGGCGGTGACGACGGCCGACGGCCGGTTCACGGCAGTGATGCCGCACCCGGAGCGGGTGTCACGCAACGTGCAAATGAGCTGGACATCGGGCGACCGAAGTGCACTGAGCCCGTGGTCGCAACTTTGGCGAAACGCGCGCAAGTGGGTAGGGTGAACGGCCCATGAAAAAAGCGGCCCGCGGGCCGCTTTTTCTTTGCGCCGCAGGGTGCCGCGGCGCTCTTTTGGACGCTTACTCGATCTTGGCCGCGGCGCGCAGATCTTCCTGGTACTTCTGCAGGCGCTGCTGCTGCAACTGTTGCGTGATCTGCGGCTTGACCTCGTCGACCTTCGGCAACTGCGCCTGGCGCACGTCGTCGAGCCGGATGATGTGAAAGCCGAACTGCGACTTGATCGGTTCCGATGTGGTCTCGCCCTTCTTGAGCTTGATCAGCGCTTCCGAGAATTCAGGAACGAAACTTCCCGGATTGGCCCAGTCGAGGTCACCGCCCTTCGCGCCCGAACCTGGGTCCTTGCTCTGCTTTTTGGCGATGTCTTCGAATTTGCCGCCCTTTTTAAGGTCCGCCATGATCTTGTCGGCCTGGTCTTTCGTTTCAACCAGGATATGCCGTGACTTGTATTCCTTGCCGCCATTGGCCGCGACGAACTTGTCGTACTCGGCCTGCACTTCGGCATCGGTCACCGGATGTGTCTTCTTGAAGTTTTCGAACAGCTGGCGAATCATGATGGCCTGGCGCGCCAGTTCGAGCTGCGCCTTGTAGTCGTCATTGGCATCGAGCGCCTGCTTTTGCGCCTCTTGCATGAACACTTCGCGGGTGATGACTTCCTCGCGAAGTTGCGGCTGCATTTCGGGGGTGACCGGGCGGCCCGCGGCGGCAAGTTGCTGCGCAAGCATGTCCATGCGGGTTTTGGGGACTGCCTTGCCGTTGACGATGGCGGCGTTTTGCGCCAGTGCTGCAAAAGAGAACGTGCCGATCAGCAGCGTGGCCGTGACGGCCTTCAGGGTTTGTTTTTTCATGGGAGAAGGTGGGAAAGTGAGGACCCTAAAGGGTCTCGATGGCAATGGCGTGAAGGCCCTGTGCGATGAAATTCTCTAATGAATGATACACAAGGCGATGGCGCGCCAAACGGGACTTTCCGTCGAACAACGGCGAAGCGATGCGTACCCTGAAATGGGTGCCGTAGCCCTCGGCGTTGGCGCCCGAATGGCCAGCATGCGAGGCGCTTTCATCGAGGACTTCGAGCGATGTGGGCTGCAAGGCTTCACGCAATGCTGCCTCCAGCGAAGCAGTGGTCGGAAGCGCAATGGTCACGGTGGTCGCGGTGTTCACGATGACTGCTCGTCCGATTTCAGATGCGGCGAAATGTAGAGGCCTTGCGCGACCAAAAACGCGATCGGGAACACGTAGCCCCAAAGCTTGAAATTGACCCAAGCCTCTGTCGTGAAGTACGCCGCCACATAACCATTGATCGCCGCCATGAAGAGGCAATAGCAAATCCACGCGATGTTCAGGTGTGTCCAGATGCGGTCGGGCAATTGCAGTTGCTGGCCCAGCATCATCTGCAGGAAGTTCTTCTTGGCGACCCAGTAGGCAATGGCCAGCGCAACCGCCATGGCCGAATACAAGACCGTCGGCTTCCACTTGATGAAGCGGTCGTCGTGCAACACCAGCGTCAGCGTGCCGAACAGCAGGATCAACACCAGCGTCGCCTTCTGCATCGTCTGTAGCTTGCCCTCCCTGAAGTAGGTGATGAGCATTTGCAGAGCGGTCGCGCCCATCAGCACGGCGGTCGCGGTGTAGATGTCGGAAAGCTTGTACGCGCCGAAAAACAGCAGGATGGGAAAGAAGTCGAGGACGAGCTTCATTCAGGCTTTTTCTGGAAATCCAGCGAGGCGGAATTCATGCAGTAGCGCAGGCCGGTGTCGGTCGGGCCGTTTGGAAACACATGACCGAGATGCGCGCCGCAGTTCGCGCAGACGTTTTCGGTGCGCGTCATGCCGTGCGAACGGTCAACGATGTCCTTGATCGCGCCCGGCACGGCTTCTTCGGAGAAGCTGGGCCAGCCGCAGCCGGCGTCGAACTTCTTGCCAGCTTCGAACAGCTTGGCGCCGCAACAGATGCAGTGGTACGTGCCGTCAGCCCATTCGGCTTCGTACTTGCCGGTGTAGGGGCGCTCGGTGGCCGCATGGCGCGTGACCTCGAAGGCGACGGATTCAGCGCCTTTTTCGGCCAGGATGGCCTTCCATTCGGCGTCGGTTTTCTGGACGGGTGTGGTCATGAGGAGCAGCTGATTTCGATGGAGGAAGCCCAGTCGGGCGGGAAACCGGCATATTGGTCGAAGCCGGGATGTTCTTCAAATGGGGTTTCAAGCAGTTTCAGCAAGCGCTCGACGCCGCTGAAGTCTTTGCCGACACCGGACGAAGTGCCTTGTGCTAATTCGATCGCCTGCTGCCCGAGGTGGTTCCGCAGCACGAACTTCGGGTTGGTCGCGAGCATCAATCGGACTGCCGCGTCGGACGCGACGCCGGCGTGACGCTTCGAAAATAATAGCAGCCAGGCGTCGAAGCCCTCGCGATCGATGAAAAGATCGCGCACGGGCTCAGCCTTGGCAGCGGCGGCGCCTTCGCCATTGGCCGCGCCGACATGGTGCGACAGGCGACGCCAGAAGATCGTCCAGTCGACTTTCTCTGCCGCCAGCAGTTTCAACACTCCCTCGATCAGCGCGCGGTCGCCTTCAGCCGGCTCCGACAGGCCTTCGAGCCCGAGCTTGGCGCGCATCTGCGCTTCGAACGCGCTCGGAAACACCGCTTTGTACGACTCCAGTGCGGCCACCGCGACCTCCTGCTCGCCGATCAGCGGCAGAAGCGCTTGCGCCAGGCAAAACAAATTCCAGTAACCGACGTTCGGCTGCTGGTTGAATGCATAGCGGCCGCTGGTGTCGCTGTGGTTGCAGATGTGCTGCGGATCGAAGCCGTCGAGAAACTGGAACGGGCCGTAGTCGATCGTGAGCCCGAGGATGCTCATGTTGTCGGTGTTCATCACGCCGTGGCAAAAGCCGACCGCTTGCCATTGCGCCATCAACGCGGCTGTGCGCTCGCTGACGGCCTCGAGAAAGGCGGCGTAGGCGTTGCCGCCGAATCGGTCCGTCGTCCGGCAGGCCGGATAGAAGTTGTCGATCACGAAGTCGGCCAGTGTCCGCAACTCGCCTTCTTTCTGATTGGCAGCGAAGTGCTCGAAGTGACCGAACCGGATAAAGCTCGGCGCGACGCGCGCGACCACCGCGGCCGTTTCGATTTCTTCGCGCCGCACGCGGGCATCGGAGCCGGTCACGCTCAGCGCGCGCGTGGTCGCAATGCCCAGGCCGTGCATCGCCTCGCTGCAGAGAAACTCGCGGATGCTCGACCGCAGCACCGCCCGGCCGTCGCCCATGCGCGAGTAGGGCGTGAGGCCGGCGCCCTTCAATTGCAATTCGAATCCCGACGTTTCGGGGTTCGCAGCGGTTTCGCCGAGCAGGATCGCGCGCCCGTCCCCGAGCTGCCCAGCCCACACGCCGAACTGATGGCCGCTGTAGACGCTCGAGAGCGGCGCCATCCCGGCAAGCAGGGCGTTGCCGGTAAGCACGCCGAGGGCCGAGTCGGAGGCGAACCAGTCGGCGTCGAGCCCGAGCAGCCGCGCGGTCGCGTCGCTGCGGCCAACCCAGTACGGATCGGGCAGGGGAGTTGGCTGCAGCCGGGTGAAGAAAGCCGAGCTGAGCTCGGCGAATCGATTGTCGAAGTGCAACCCGCTGTCTGAATCGGCCAGCGGGGCAACGACAGCAAGCTCGGCAATGGAAGACGAAGTCATGTCTCGATTGTCCGGCAGTTGAAAAGGCCGCACGCGCCGCACGGACCCGAGCGTCGACATGGGGCATTCCCCCATCGGCGCGTTGCTGCACTGCGCAATACTCCCGCAACGATTTCTTTTGCTGTTTTTTCGTTTTCGCTTTTCGATCTTTTAAGGAATTTCCCCATGCTGGGTTTGATGCAAGACCAACCACTTTCGATCTCGTCGCTGATCGAATTTGCCGAGCGCCACCACGGCGACGCCGAAATCGTTTCTCGTCGGGTCGAAGGCGACATTCACCGCAGCACCTGGAGCCAGATCGCATCCCGATCCCGCCAGGTCGCCAACGCGCTGGATGAAGAGCAACTGATCTTCAGCGACCGCGTCGCCACGCTGGCCTGGAACGGGTATCGTCACCTGGAGCTCTATTACGGCGTCAGCGGTACCGGCCGCGTGCTGCACACCATCAACCCGCGACTGCACCCCGACCAGATCGCCTGGATCGCCAACCACGCTGAAGACCAGATCCTGTGCTTCGACATGACCTTTCTGCCGCTGGTGCAGGCGGTGCACGCGCGTTGCCCATCGATCAAGAAATACGTCGCGCTGTGCGATGCCGACAAGCTGCCCGCCGATACCGGTATCCCGAACCTGGTGAGCTACGAAGCTTGGATGGGTACCCATTCGACCGTCTACGACTGGCCGACCTTCGACGAAAACTCGGCGTCGAGCATGTGCTACACGAGCGGCACCACCGGCAACCCGAAGGCTGCGCTTTACAGCCACCGCTCGACCATCCTTCACGCCTACGCTGCGGCGTTGCCCGACGTGATGTGCATCTCGGCACGCGACTCGGTATTGCCGGTGGTGCCGATGTTTCACGTCAACGCCTGGGGCATTCCGTACTCGGCGGCGCTGGTGGGTGCCAAGCTGGTGTTTCCGGGGCCGGCGATGGACGGCAAGTCGATCTTCGAACTCATCGAATCCGAAGGCGTGACCTTCGCGGCAGGCGTGCCGACGGTCTGGCAAATGATGCTCGGCCACATGCAGACCAACGAGCTGAAGTTCTCCAAACTGAACCGCACGGTGATCGGTGGTTCGGCCTGTCCGCCGGCCATGATCAAGGCCTTTCAGGACCAGTACAACGTCGAGGTGCTGCACGCATGGGGCATGACGGAAATGAGCCCGCTCGGAACACTGTGCACTTTGAAGAACAAGCATTTATCGCTGCCACCCGAGGCGCAGACCCTCATCCGCATGAAGCAGGGCCGCGCGATCTTCGGCGTCGACATGAAGATCGTCGACGGCGCAGGCGAGGAGCTGCCATGGGACGGCAAGGCGTATGGCGATTTGCTGGTCAAGGGTCCGTGGATCGTCAAGGAATACTTCAAGGGCGAGGGCGGCGACCCGCTCATCCCCGACGCGCAGCACCGCGGCTGGTTCCCGACAGGCGACGTGGCGACCATCGACGCCGACGGCTACTTGCAGATCACCGACCGCAGCAAGGATGTCATCAAGTCCGGCGGCGAATGGATCAGCTCGATCGACATCGAGAACATCGCCGTCGCGCATCCAGCCATCGCGATGGCGGCCTGCGTGGGTGTGGCGCATCCGAAGTGGGATGAGCGGCCGATCGTTGTCGTGGTCAAGAAGCCTGGGGGCGAGGTCACACGCGAAGAGTTGCTCAAGTTCTACGAGGGCAAGACTGCCAAGTGGCAGATTCCCGATGACGTGGTGTTCATCGAAGCGATCCCGATCGGTGCCACCGGCAAGATCCTCAAAACAAAACTGCGTGAGCAACTCAGGGACTACAAGTTGCCATCAGCATGATGTGAGCCTCATGACCTACTGCGCGCCCGGCGCCGGCACGCCTACCGCCATGGGCGCCGCATCGGACGACAAGGTCTACATGATGGCTTACGGTCGCTACAACATGGGCGGGAAATGCCAAGAACACGGGCTACACAATGGCGCCCGTGAAGTACTTCGAGCGCTATGTTGCGAGCACGCCGACGTCGTGCCAGACGAAGCGTCCCGGCGCTTTGTAAAGGCCTGCTGATCGGCATGCAAATGAATGTGTCGATCGGCGTTCTACCGCCCGGTAGAAATTGCTGTCGCCTGCGCGATAGAAACCGACGGAAAACGGCCATCGGGCCGGTGCGCTTACGGGCATTCCCTGAGCATCGAGGCAGGAAAGGCTTGTAACCTCGATTCGACTCGACAGCCAAGTAACAGGAGACACAGAATGAAGTTCGCCCTTAAATTCCTCACCGCCACGATCCTCGTGGCAAGTGCCACCGGCGCGTTCGCCCAAAAAGGCGAAACCGTCAAGATCGGCTGGCTCGATCCACTGTCAGGCCTGATGGCTGCGGTCGGCACCAACCAGCTCAAGACCTTCCAGTTCTTCGCTGAAGAGTTCAACAAGAAAAACGCCGCCGGCGTCAAGTTCGAAATCATCGGCATCGACAACAAGCTGAGCCCGCAAGAGACTACGAGCGCGCTGCGTTCGGCCATGGACCAGGGCGCGCGCTACATCGTTCAAGGCAACGGCTCCGGCCCCGCGCTGGCCATCATCGATGCACTCGAGAAGAACAATGCGCGCAACCCTGGCAAAGAGGCGCTTTACCTGAACTACGCGGCGGTCGACCCCGACCTGACCAACAGCAAGTGCAGCTATTGGCAGTATCGCTTCGACGCCGACACCTCGATGAAGATGGAGGCGCTGACCACCTACATGAAGGATCAGGCGGAAATCAAGAAGGTCTACATCATTGGCCAGAACTATTCGCACGGCCAGCAGGTCTCGAAGTTCGCCAAGGCCAACCTGAAAGACAAGCGCCCCGACATCCAGATCGTCGGCGACGACCTGCATCCACTGGCGCAGGTTCGCGACTTCGCGCCCTACATCGCCAAGATCAAGGCGTCGGGTGCAGACACGGTCATCACCGGCAACTGGGGCTCCGACCTGGCGCTGCTGATCAAAGCAGCCAACGACTCGGGCCTGAACGTCAAGTTCTACACCTACTACGCCGTGACCACCGGCACGCCGACCGCCATGGGCGCGGCATCCGACGGCAAGGTGTACCAGGTCGGTTACGCCCACTACAACATGGGCGGCGACATGCAGCGGTATGCCGCCGAATTCAAGGCGAAGTTCAACGACGACCTGTACACGTCCGACATCTACACCGTATTCGAGGCACTGACCCAGGCCTTCGTCAAGGCCAAGTCGACCGACCCCGTCAAGGTGGCGGCTGCCATGGAAGGCATGAAGTTCAAAAGCTTCAACGGTGAAGTGGAACTGCGCAAGGCCGACCACCAGATCCAGCAGGGCCTGTACATCGCCAAATGGGAAAAGGCCAGCGCCAAGTATCCGTACAGCCCGGAAAACACTGGCTATACGTTGGCGCCGGTCAAGTACTACGAGCCCTATGTGGCCAGCACGCCGACCTCGTGCCAGATGAAGCGGCCTTGATCGCTGTCTGCGTTTAGAGTGTGTCGAGGCCCGACCTAAACCATCGGGCCTTTTTCTTTTTTCCATTTCATCCGCATGTAATTCGAGAGAACGATGAACGTCGAATTTTTCGCTATCTCGCTGCTCAATGGCGTCAGCTACGGGCTGCTGCTGTTCATGCTGAGTTCGGGCCTGACCCTGATTTTCAGCATGATGGGCGTCCTCAATTTCGCGCACACCAGCTTCTACATGCTGGGTGCGTACCTGGCCTATACCGTCTCGGGCGTGGTCGGCTTCTGGCCGGCGCTGTTTTTAGCGCCGCTGCTGGTCGGTCTGCTGGGCGCGGCTTTCGAGCGCTACAGCCTGCGGCGCGTACACAAGTTCGGCCATGTGCCCGAACTGCTCGTCACCTTCGGCCTGTCGTACCTCATCCTCGAACTGGTGCAACTCATCTGGGGCCGCTCGACGGTGCCTTACGGCCTGCCGACTCAATTGCAGGGCCCGCTTTTTTCGTTGTACGGCACGCAGTTTCCCAAGTCGCGCTCCTTCATCATGCTGGTCGCGATGCTGATGCTGGTGTCGGTCTGGCTGCTGCTCACGCGCACGCGCATCGGACTGGTGATCCAGGCGGCACTCAAGCACCCTGAAATGGTCGAGGCGCTCGGCCATAACGTGCCGCGCATCTTCATGCTGGTGTTCGGCGGCGGTGCGGCACTGGCCGGTCTCGCCGGGGTCATCGGAGGCAATACCTACGTTACTGAACCCGCGATGGCCGCATCGGTCGGATCGATCATCTTTGTGGTCGTCGTGGTCGGCGGCATGGGGTCGTTGGCGGGCGCCTTCCTGGCGTCGCTGTTGATCGGTATCGTGCAGACCTTTGCCGTGGCGATGGATGAGTCGCTCGCGACAGCGCTGCAAGCGGTTGGCGTGGCCGTGACCGAACAGACCTTCGGCTACGAACTGCTCAAGCTCACGATCTCGCAGGTGGCCCCTATCCTGCCGTACCTGTTCCTCGTGCTGATCCTGATTTTCCGGCCCAAGGGCCTTCTCGGCACCCGGGAGGACTAGCCAATGAGCACTATCGCAACCAAGCCGGCGGTGAATGAACCGGCGGCACATGAGCCCGCAATGCAGCAACGCAGCACAAGGCCGCTGAACACCGGACGCATCGTCGTCTGGTCGGTCTTCGCCGTCGCGCTGATCGTCGCGCCGATGATATTCACCAGCAGCCTGGCGCTCACCATGCTGTCGCAGATCGGCTACCTCATCATCATCTGCCTGAGCTACAACATGTTGTTGGGGCAGGGCGGCATGTTGAGTTTCGGCCACGCCGTGTACGTCGGGCTCGGCTCGTTCATCGCCATCCACACGATGAATCTCGCGGCCAAGGGCTCGCTGCCGGTGCCGCTGGTGCTCATTCCCCTGGTCGGTGGCCTGGGCGGCATGTTCTTCGCCGTCTTGTTCGGCTATGTCAGCACCAAGAAGTCGGGCACCACCTTCGCGATGATCACGCTCGGCCTGGGCGAACTGGTCGCGGCCATGGCGCTGATGTTCCCGACTTTCTTCGGCGGCGAGGGCGGTATCACCACCAACCGGGTCTACGGCATGCCGCTTTTCGGCATCACCTTCGAGCGGCAGAACCAGGTGTACTACCTGATCGCGGTCTATTGCTTCATCTGCACCGGGCTCATGTTCGCCTTCACTGGCACACCGCTCGGACGCATGTTGAACGCGGTGCGCGACAACCCGGAGCGGGTCGAGTTCATCGGCTACAGCACGCAGCGGGTGCGCTACTTCTCGTTCATCATCGCGGGCTTCTTCGCCGGCATCGGCGGCGGACTTGCGGCTATCAACTTCGAGATCGTGAATGCGGCCGACAGCCTGAACGGGCTTCGTTCAGGTGGCTATCTGCTCTTTACCTTTCTGGGTGGCGCGACCTTCTTCTTCGGCCCGATGATCGGCGCCGTGCTGCTGGTGTTCGCATCTGTGCTGTTGTCCGAACTCAGCAAGGCCTGGCTTTTGTACCTGGGCCTGGTCTTTTTGCTGATGGTGATGTTCGCGCCCGGCGGCGTCGCCAGCCTGATCATGATGAACGTGCGCGTCGCGTTGTTCGGCAAGTTTCATCGCTTCTACGCGTTGTATGCCGGGCTCATCGTGACCGCGGCCGTCATGGTCGCGGGCGCGGCGGCCATTGTCGAAATGATCTATCACATGCAGTTGAACGCGGCCCTCGGCCCGACTGTTCGACTTGCGACCTTCGAGCTCGACACCTCATCGCCTATGAGCTGGCTCATTGCTGTCGCGTTGCTGGTCGTCGGCCTGGCACTCTTCGAGGTGGTGCGGCGCCGCTACGTCAAGGTGTGGGGCAAGGCGCAGGAAGAAATCGAATTCGAAATCAAGCGTCGGGAGACAGCATGACGCACGCACTGGAACTCAAGTCGCTGACAAAGACTTTCGGCAAGACCGAAATCATTCGCGGCATCGACCTGGCCATCGACGCGGGCGACCGCATCGCCATCATCGGACCCAATGGCGCCGGCAAGTCGACGCTGTTCAACCTCATCAGCGGGCGGCTTGCACCGACCACTGGCGAAGTACTCCTGCATGGGCAGCGCATCGACGGCAAACAGCCTTACGAGATCAACCGTCTGGGTTTGTCGCGCAGCTTCCAGATCACCAACATATTCCCGAAACTGAGCGTGTTCGAGAACCTGCGCTGCGGCGTGCTGTGGAGCCTGGGTGCCGGCTACACGTTCCTGCGCTTCCTGTCGAAGATGCACGATGCCAACGAGCGCACCGAAGAGCTGGTGCGCCAGGTCGGCCTGGAGAAAAAGCGCAATGTGCTGGCGGTGAACCTCACATACGCAGAACAGCGTGCGCTGGAGATCGGCGTGACCATCGCGGGTGGCGCCAGCGTCATCCTGCTGGACGAGCCTACCGCCGGCATGAGCAAGACCGAGACGTCTCACTTCATCGCGCTCATCAAACAGGTGACGATTGGCAAAACCTTGCTGACGGTGGAGCACGACATGGGCGTGGTGTTCGGCCTGGCCGACAAAATCGCCGTCGTCGTGTATGGCGAGATCATCGCCTTCGACACTCCCGCCGCTGTGCGCGCCAATGCGCGTGTGCAGGAGGCGTATCTGGGCTCGTCGGCGGCCGATGCACAAGGGGGCCACTGACCATGCTGAAACTTCAAGACATCAACGCTTACTACGGCAAGAGCCACGTGCTGCACGGCGTTTCTTTTGACGTCAACGCCGGCGAAATCGTCGCGCTCCTGGGTCGCAACGGGTCGGGCCGCTCGACCACCGCCAAGGCGATCATGGGCTTGGTGCATGCCGAGGGCGGCCTGCACTGGAAGGGTCAGGACATGCTGCGCAAAAAGGCCTACGAGATTGCGCACATGGGCATCGGCTACGTGCCGGAGAACCGCGACATCTTCTCGAACCTCACGGTGCATCAAAACCTGTTGCTCGGCCAAAAGGGTTCGGGCAAGGGCAGCCGCTGGAGCTTCAACGACATGTACGAAATGTTCCCGCGCCTGAAAGAGCGGGAGCACACCGAGGCGGGCGTACTGTCGGGTGGCGAGCAGCAGATGCTCACACTGTGTCGCACGCTGATGGGCGACCCCGATCTCATCATCATCGACGAGCCGACCGAAGGTCTGGCGCCCAAAATTGTCGAGCTCGTGGGGCAGTATCTGAAGACGCTCAAGGACAAGGGCATCTCGGTTTTGTTGATCGAACAGAAGTTGACCATCGCCATGCGCATCTCCGATCGGGTGCTGGTCATGGGCCATGGCAGCATCGTTTTCGACGGTACGCCCGACAGCCTGCGCGCAGATTCGGGCACTCGAAAAGAATGGCTCGAGGTCTAGCCTCTCGTTGATTTGTCCCCGCAGCGACTGAAGCCGATTGCCGGGCGTTCGTAAACGCCTAAAATTTCAGGGAAAAGAACACTCGTGCTTTTTTCTCCAGTTTTTATTCCCACCTAAGGAACGCGCCATGACGGCTGAATACAAAGTGATCGGCGATGTCGCCGTGATCACCCTGACCAACCCTCCGGTCAACGGTCTCGGCTTCGCAACGCGCATCGGCATCACCGATGGCCTCGCCAAGGCAAATGGCGATCCGGCCGTCAAGTCGATCGTGCTCACCGGCGCCGGCAAGGCGTTCTCCGGCGGTGCCGACATCAAGGAATTCGGCACGCCCAAGGCGCTGCAAGAACCCAATCTGCTGAGCGTGATCCTCTCGCTCGAAGCCTCGGCCAAACCCATCGTCGCGGCGATTCACTCGGTCTGCATGGGCGGCGGGCTCGAACTGGCACTCGGTTGCCACTACCGCATTGCCGCGCCCGGCACCAGCGTGGCGCTGCCTGAAGTCAAGCTCGGGCTGATTCCCGGCGCTGGCGGCACGCAGCGCCTGCCGCGCGTGCTCGGCGTCGAGACCGCACTCAACATGATCGTCAGCGGTGAAGCCGTCAAGAGCGAAGTGCTGGCGAGCCTGCCGGGCCAGAAACTGTTCGACAAGCTCGCGTCGTCGCCTGAATCGCTGATGGACGAGGCCGTCGAGTTAGCCAAGTCGGTCGCCGGCAAGACCGGTGACGCGTTGCCGCTGGTGCGGAATCTGCCGTGCAAGCACCCGCAAGGCGACGCCTACTTCCAGTTCGCGAAAAATATGGTCGCCGGTATGTCGAAGAACTACCCGGCGCCCCTTAAGTGCGTCGAGGCCGTACAGGCCGCGACGACGATGAAGTTCGACGCGGGCATGGCCGAAGAGCGCCGTGTGTTCACCGCGCTGATGTTCACTCCCGAGTCGCTGGCATTGCGCCATCTCTTCGTGGCCGAACGTGCCGCCAGCAAGATCCCCGACGTGGCTGACGACACGCCTCAGCGCGCGGTCAAGTCGGTCGGCGTCATCGGTGCCGGCACCATGGGCGGCGGCATCTCGATGAACTTCTTGAACGCGGGCGTGCCGGTCAAGATCCTCGAAATGAAGCAGGACGCACTCGACCGCGGCATCGCCACCATCAAGAAGAACTACGAATCGCAGGTCAAGAAGGGCAAGCTCAAGCAAGACAAGTACGACCAGCGCATGGCGATGCTCAGCACCACCTTGAGCTACGACGACCTGAAAGACTGCGACCTCATCATCGAAGCCGTGTTTGAAGAACTTGGCGTGAAAGAGGCGGTGTTCAAGGAACTCGATCGCGTCGCCAAGCCTGGCGCCATTCTCGCGTCGAACACTTCCACGCTCGACGTCGACAAGATCGCAGCCTTCACCAAGCGCCCGCAGGACGTGGTCGGCATGCATTTCTTCAGCCCGGCCAACGTGATGAAGCTGCTCGAGGTCGTTCGCGGCAAGGACACTGCCAAAGACGTACTCGCTACGGTGATGGGCGTCGCGAAGAAGATCAAGAAGACCGCGGTGGTGTCCGGCGTCTGCGACGGCTTCATCGGCAACCGCATGATCGAGCAGTACAGCCGCCAGGCCGGTTTCCTGATCGACGAAGGCGCGACGCCGCAACAGGTCGACAAGGCGGTCGAGAAGTTCGGCTTTGCCATGGGCCCGTTCCGCATGGGCGACCTGGCCGGCAACGACATCGGCTGGGCGATCCGCAAGCGCCGCGCCACCGAGCGCGCCGACATGAAGTACAGCCGCACCGCAGACAAGCTGTGCGAGCTCGGTCGCTTCGGCCAGAAGACCGGGGCAGGGTGGTACGACTACCAGGCCGGCAAGCGCGATGCCATTCCGAGCAAGCTCGTGCTGGACATGATCGAGCAACACCGCAAGGACGAAGGCATCACACCTCGCAAGATCTCGGACGACGAGATCGTCCAGCGTCTGGTGTATGCGCTGGTCAACGAAGGTGCGCACATTCTCGAGGACGGCATCGCCAGCAAGTCCGGCGACATCGACATGGTCTACCTCACCGGCTATGGCTTCCCGATCTTCCGCGGTGGCCCGATGCACTACGCCAGCCAGGTCGGCCTGTTCAACGTGTCGGAATCGATGAAGCGTTTTGCCAAGAACCCGCGCGACGACGCGAGCTTCTGGCAGCCGGCACCGTTGATCCAAAAGCTCGTGGCTGAAGGCAAGAGCTTCAGTTGAGCGTGCCCGAGCCGGACTGCCGACGTCACCGTCACCCCGACAGCGCACGATGATCAAACGCATTCTTCTGGCGCTGTTGCTGGTGGTGGGCGTTCTCGTCGTCGCTGTCGCAGGCAAGACGTGGCTGACGCCGTCGCGGCAGATCGCGGTGGCACCGGTCGCCAAGCCGGCGATCGACGCCGAAGCGGCCGCCAAGCGGCTGTCGAGCGCGATCGTGCTGCACACCGTGGCGAGTGCCGACGACCCGGCGCTGAACGCTGCCGAGTTCGACAAGTTGCATCTGCTGCTTGCGCAGCAATACCCCAAGCTGCACGCCACGCTGAAGAAGGAAGTGATCGGGCAGCATGCGTTGCTGTACACCTGGGCCGGCACCGACGCCAAGGCACCACCGATCGCGCTGATGGCGCATCAGGACGTGGTGCCCATTGCATCCGGGACAGAGAAAAGCTGGACGGAGGACCCGTTCAGCGGACTGGTGCATGACGGCTACATCTGGGGTCGCGGCACCATGGACAACAAGGGCAACCTGTTGTCTCAAATGGAAGCCATCGAGATGCTCATCGGCAGCGGCTTTCAGCCGAAGCAGACCGTTTATCTCATTGCCGGCGACGACGAAGAAGTGAATGGCTTGCGCGGCGCCAAGCCGATTTCCGAGTTGCTCAAATCCCGGGCCGTGCGGCTGTCTTGGGTGTTGGACGAAGGGCTGGCGGTCATCGACGGCGTGATTGGCGGACTCGACAGGCCGGCTGCACTGGTCGGCCTGGCGGAGAAGGGCTACGGCACCTTCTTCCTGTCGCTCGACGCGGCCCCCGGCCACTCGTCGATGCCACCGCCGCACAGTGCGATCGGCACCATGGGCGCCGCACTCGCGCGCCTCGAGAACGACCAGATGCCGGCCTCGATCGGCGGCGTGGCGGGCGAGATGTTTGCCACGCTGGCGCCCGAGATGAAGGGCATCAACCGGGTCATGCTGTCCAACCTCTGGCTCACGACGCCGCTCGTCAAGAGCCAGCTTGAAAAGAACCCGAGCACCAATGCCACGCTGCGCACGACCACCGCGCTGACCATCCTGCAAGCGGGCAACAAGGACAACGTGCTGCCCGGTCATGTCGACGCGGCGGTCAACTTCCGGCTGTTGCCGGGCGATACGCTGGCCAGCGTCGAATCGCATATGCGCAAGGCGCTGGGCAACGACACCATTCAGGTGAAGTCGTATGCCGGCAACGCCGAGCCATCGCCCATCTCGCCGACCGACAACGCCGGCTACCGAGCCATCCAGCAGACGCTGCGGCAAGAGTTTCCTGAAGCGGTGGTTGCTCCCGGGCTCATGACGGCGGCCACCGACTCGCGCCACATGAGTATCGTGAGCGACGCCATCTATCGCTTTTCGCCTTTGCGGCTCGGCCCTCAAGACCTGAGCAGGTTTCACGGCACCAACGAGCGCATCTCGGTTGCGAACTACGCCGAGATGATTCAGTTCTATCGTCAGCTTCTCATCAATGCGTCGGGCCCGGTCGGTCCTACGCCCGCTCTTTGAGCCCTCGCTCTTTTTCGTCCCTCCTTCGTTCCATTTTCCGTTTCATTCTTCTAGCAAGGACATCCCCATGACCAGCGCCGTGATCGTTTCCACCGCCCGTACTCCGCTTGCCAAGAGCTGGAAAGGTGCCTTCAACATGACGCACGGCGCCACCCTCGGCGGCCATGCGGTGCAGCACGCCGTGCAGCGCGCGGGCATCGACCCGGCCTCGGTGGACGACGTCATCATGGGTTGCGCCACGCCTGAAGGCGCCACCGGCTCGAACATTGCGCGACAGATCGCCCTGCGCGCCGGCCTGCCGGTCACCACGTCGGGCATGACCATCAACCGCTTTTGCTCCTCGGGTCTGCAGACCATCGCGACCGCGGCGCAGCGCATCATCGCGGGCGAGGGCGACGTGTATGTGGCTGGTGGCGTCGAAAGCATTTCTTGCGTGCAGAACGAAGCCAACCGTCACATGATCACCGACCCTGCGCTCATGAAGATGAAGCCGGAGATCTACTGGAACATGCTGCAAACGGCCGAGCAGGTTGCCAAGCGCTACAACATCGGCCGCGAGGCGATGGACGAGTACGGCGCCGGCAGCCAGCAGAAGGCTACCGCCGCGCTCGAAGCCGGTCGCTTCAAGGATGAAATCGCGCCGATCACCGTGCTGGCCGGTGTGGCCGACGCCGTGCTCGGTCTGCGCACCAAAGAAGTCACCATCGAGAACGACGAAGGCATTCGCGCCGGCACCACCAAGGAAGGCATCAGCGGCATTCGCCCGGCCATGCCCGGCGGTGTGATTTCAGCTGGCAACGCCAGCCAGTTTTCGGATGGTGGCGGCGCCTGCGTGCTGGTTCACGAAAAGTACGCAGAGCAAAAGGGCTTGAAGCCGATCGGTCGCTTCCTCGGCTTCGCGGTCGCGGGTTGCGAGCCTGACGAGATGGGCATCGGCCCGGTCTTCGCCATTCCCAAGGTTTTGAAGCGTCTCGGCCTGACGGTTGCCGACATCGACCTGTGGGAACTGAACGAAGCCTTTGCGGTGCAGGTCATCTACTGCCGCGACAAGCTCGGCATCCCGGCGGAACTGCTGAACGTCGATGGCGGCGCGATCGCCGTCGGCCATCCCTACGGCGTGAGCGGCCAGCGCCTGACCGGCCACGCGCTCATCGAAGGCAAGCGCCGCGGTGCCAAAAAAGTGCTGGTCACGATGTGCATCGGCGGCGGCATGGGCGCTGCGGGCGTGTTCGAAGTCATTTGACTCGTCCCCCAGAGGCTCGCGCACTTCGTGTCGCTCGCCTTCCCCCCTGCCGGGGGGCAACACCGGCGGACTGGCAGAGCCAGTTCCGCGGTGTTTCACGAATATGGCCGAGTCGTAGTCGGCGTTCCATCTCGAGATTGCCATGAGCCTCCGTCCCACCCTCGACTTTCTCCTTTACGACTGGCTCGATGCCGAGTCGCTCAACCAGCGCGAACGTTTCGGTGATCACTCGCGCGAAACATTCGATGCGGTACTCGACACCTGCGAGCGCATCGCGCGCGAGAAGTACGCGCCGTTCAATCGCACGGTCGACACGCAGGAGCCGCACTTCGACGGCGAAAAGGTCATCCTGCCGCAGGCCACGCACGATGCGCACAAGGCCTTTGTCGACTCCGGGATGATGAGTGCGGCGCAGGACTACGACATCGGCGGCATGCAGTTGCCGTACACCCTGAGCGCGGCTGCCAACTGTTTTTTTGCGATGGCGTCGGTCAGCATCGGCTCCAACATGCTGACCAGCGGCAATGCCAATCTGTTGATGGTGCACGGCACCGAAATGCAGAAAGAGGTGTTCGCAAAGAACGAATTTTCCGGCCGCTGGGCCGGCACCATGTGCCTGTCCGAGCCGCAGGCCGGATCGTCGCTGAGCGACGTCGTGACGCGTGCGGTGCCCGATGGCGCCGACTTCCAGAACGACCCGCTCGGGCCACGCTACCGGCTCACCGGCAACAAGATGTGGATTTCGTCGGGCGACCACGAGCTGACCGAGAACATCGTTCATATCGTGCTGGCCAAGATCCCGGACGAAAACGGCAAGCTGGTGCCGGGCACGCGCGGCATCTCGCTCTTCATCGTGCCGAAGAAGATGGTCGACACCGCCGGCAACCTGACCGGTGAGCGCAACGATGTGGCGTTGGCCGGCCTCAACCACAAGCTCGGTTGGCGCGGCACCACCAATACCCTGCTGAATTTCGGCGAGGGCAAGTACCCGGTCGACCAGCGCGCGGGTGCCGTGGGCTATCTCGTCGGCTCGGCCGGAAAAGGCCTGCACTGCATGTTCCACATGATGAACGAGGCACGCATCGGCGTCGGCACCGCCGCGACAATGCTCGGCATGGCCGGCTACTACGCTTCGCTCGACTACGCCAAGGCGCGGCCGCAGGGACGGCTCATGAAGAAGCCGACCGACGGAGCGACAGCCGGGCCGGGCGCAGCCGTCAAAGACTCGGCGAGCCCACAAGTGCGCATCATCGAACACGCCGACGTGCGCCGCATGCTGCTCGCGCAAAAGGCGTACTGCGAAGGCGCGCTGGCGCTAGAGCTGTATTGCGCCAAGTTGGTCGACGAACAAAAAACCGGTGGCGCGCAGGGCGCAGACGATGCGCGGCTGCTGCTCGAGGTGCTGACGCCCATTGCCAAGAGCTGGCCGAGCGAGTGGTGCCTCGAAGCCAATTCGCTGGCCATCCAGGTCCACGGTGGCTATGGCTACACACGCGACTTTCCGGTCGAGCAGTATTGGCGCGACAACCGCCTGAACATGATTCACGAAGGCACGCACGGTATCCAGGCCGCCGATCTTCTGGGCCGCAAGGTGCTCATGGAAGGCGGGCGTGGCCTGAAGTTGCTGGCCGGCCGCATGACCGACACCGCGCGTCGCGCATCCGAAGTGCCTTCGCTCGCCGACCACGCCAAGGCCTTGCTCACGGCGTTGCAACGCATCGGCACCGCCACTGAAGCCGCCTGGTCGACCGGCAACCCGAACGACGCGCTCGCCAACGCAGTGCCTTACATGCAGGCGTTCGGCCACACGGTGCTGGCCTGGATATGGCTCGACGTGGCACATCGGACGCTCGAAGTCGATGCGACGCAGTCGAACCCCGCAACGGCCGGACGCGTCGGCGCCGCCGCTTACTTCTTCCATTACGAACTGCCCAAGATCGGCGCCTGGCTCAACGTGGTGGAGAGCCGTGACCCTACCTGCACCGCACTGCCTGAAGACGCATTTTGATGACGGAAAAATCGCACGCCACCCTCGAAAAGTGGACATGGGCGCTGATCTACGTCGGCTTGTTCGTCATGGCCCTCGGCATAGCGACCGGTCGCACGAATCCCGTCCTCGGATGGTCGATGGCGGTGCTTGGCGGCGTGGTCGCGCTGGTCGGATTCGTGCTCATCTACGTTCGCTCGCGACTTCACTGAAAACGACATGGCAATGATCAAACATATCGTGATGTGGAAGCTGCTCGATGCGGCCAACGCACAAGACTTCAAGCAGTTGCTCGACACCTGCAAAGGCATCGTGCCCGGCATGCGCGAGTTTGAAGTGGCGACGCGCGCAGAGGGCTTGGAGGCCAACCATGACGTGGTGCTTTACTCGGTGTTCGACGACGCCGCGGCGCTGCAGGCTTATCTGGTCCACCCGACGCACAAAGAGGTGAGCGCTACGCTCGGAACGCTGCGCGAATCGCGCGCCGTGCTCGACTTCCACGCCCACTAGAACCATCGAGACTTATTAAAACCATCGGAGAACCTCGCCCATGACCGCACGCACCACCCAACAACTGTTCGACCTCACAGGCAAGACCGCACTCATCACCGGCGGCTCGCGCGGCCTCGGCTTGCAGATGGCGCATGCCCTCGGCGAGGCTGGCGCGCGCGTCATGTTGAGTTCACGCAAGGCCGAAGACCTGGAGCAGGCCGCAGCGGAACTGCAAGCCGCAGGCATCGACGCGCGCTGGATCGCCGCAGATTGCTCGAAGGAAGAAGACACGCGACGCCTGGCCGACGAAACGCTGGAGCGCATGGGCGCCATCGACATCCTCGTCAATAACGCCGGCGCCAGTTGGGGCGCCGCCGCCGAAGACCATCCGGTGGCGGCCTGGGACAAGGTCATGAACCTCAACGTGCGCGGCTACTTCATCCTGGCGCAGCAGGTCGCCAAGAGCTACATGATCCCCAGGAAGGCCGGCCGCATCATCAACATCGCGTCGATTGCCGGGCTGAACGGCAACGGTCCGGACATGAAGACGCTGGCCTACAACACGTCCAAGACCGCGGTGATCGGCTTCACGCAAACGCTGGCCGCCGAATGGGGCCGCTACAACATCAACGTGAACGCGATCTGCCCCGGTTTCTTCATGACCAAACTGGCGGCCGGACTGATCAAGCAATTGGGCGAAGAGAAGATGGCCGCCGCGGCGCCGCTCAACCGTCTGGGCGATGAAGAAGACCTGAAGGGCATCACGCTGCTGTACGCGAGCGATGCCGGCAAGCACATCACCGGCCAGTGGCTGGCAGTCGATGGCGGCGTGAGCGTGGTGCTCGGCGCATCCTGAGCGAGGCAGCGGCATGAGTCTTTCTTTCGGCGTCGTCATTCCGTTCGTCGATCACCTCGGGTTCACGCTCGAGCGCTTCGAGGGCGGTGAATCGGAGCTGCACTACACGGCGCAGCCGGAACACCTCAACAGCTTCTTCGTGACCCACGGCGGCGCGTGCATGACGTTGATGGACGTCACGATGGCAGCTGCCGCGCGCAGCATGCAACCCGAGATGGGCGTCGTCACCATCGAGATGAAAACCAGCTTCATGCAACCGGCCCGCGGGCCATTGGTCGGCAAAGGCCGGTTGATGCATCGCACCGCGACGATGGCTTTCACCGAAGCCACCATCTTCGACGAGCAAGGTCGCGCCTGCTCGCACGCCACCGGCACCTTCAAATATGTGAAGCGTCTGCCGGTCGACTCCAAAACCGTCAACAGCATGCAACCGCTGTCGACGGACTGAACTTCAACGACCGATCATTCGAAGCGAGAGATTCCCATGCCGACCAATAAACAGATCCACCTCGACAACCGCCCCGAGGGCGAAGCGACCGCCAGCAATTTCAAGCTGGTGACCGCAGAGACGCCGCCGCTCGCAGACAACCAGGTGCTGGTGCGCCATCACTTCATGAGCCTCGACCCGTACATGCGTGGTCGCATGAACGACTCGAAAAGCTACACGGCCAACCAGCCGACCGGCGCCGTATTTCAGGGCGGTACCGCGGGCGAAGTGGTCGAGAGCAAGCACCCTAAATTTCAAATCGGCGACAAGGTGGTCGGCTTCGGCGGCTGGCAGCAATACAGCGTGGTCGACGGCTCCGTACCCGGCTCGCTGAAGAAGGTCGACACCACGCACGTTGCGCTGTCTCACTACCTCGGCGCGGTCGGCATGCCGGGCGTCACGGCCTGGTATGGACTGGTGAAAATCATCGCGCCGAAGGAGGGTGAAACGGTCGTCATCACCGCAGCCTCGGGCGCGGTCGGTAGCGCTTTCGGCGCGCTCGCCAAGGCACGCGGCTGCCGGGTGGTCGGCATCGCTGGCGGACCGGACAAATGCAAGTACGTGGTCGAAGAATTGGGATTCGATGCCTGCATCGACTACAAGCAGCATCCCGACGTCAAGAGCCTGAGTGCTGCACTCAAGGAAGCCTGCCCCGACGGCATCGACGGTTACTTCGAGAATGTCGGCGGCTACATCTTCGATGCGGTCATGCTGCGTCTCAACGCCTTCGCGCGCATCGCGATGTGCGGAATGATCGCCGGTTACGACGGCGCGCCGCTGCCGCTCGCCAATCCCGCGCTGTTTCTTATCAACCGGGTCAAGCTCGAAGGCTTTATCGTCAGCGAACACATGGAAATCTGGCCCGAAGCGCTGGCCGAACTGGGCGGGTTGGTCGGCACCGGCAAGCTCAAGCCGCGCGAGTCGATTGCCGAAGGCATCGAGGCAGCGCCGGAAGCTTTTCTGGGTTTGCTGAAGGGCAAGAACTTTGGCAAGCAGCTGGTCAAGCTGATCTGATCTGTTGTCCGAGCCGATTGAGCTGATCCTGCCCAGCCCACCAGCAGTACAACGAAGAGGAGGCCGGTCATGGACACGACACACGACGTCTTCAACCAGCCCGCTCCGCTGGTGGGCTACAACCTGTTCGAAACCAATCGACCGCTTCGCGATGCGTTGAAGTTCAACGCGCCGAACCTGCAGACCGCCGGTTTGCACGAGCTGGGCGAGACGATCGGCAGCGCGGAGATGCAGACGCATGCGCGGCTTGCCAATGTCAACGGGCCGCAGCTGCATACGCATGATCGCTTTGGGCGGCGCATCGACGCGGTGGAGTTTCATCCGAGCTACCACGCGTTGATGAAGGCCGCTGTGGGAGCCGGGTTGCATGGGACGCCTTGGGGGGGAACAAATCCGGCAGCGCACGTCGAGCGCGCGGCCGGCTTCATGCTTTTCACCGAGCTGGAAGCGTCGATCCTGTGCCCGATCTCGATGACCTACGCCGCCACACCGGCGCTTCGCAGCAATGCTGCTGTCTATGCGGACTGGGGCGCCAAGCTCAGCAGTCTTTCGTACGACCCTGCGCTCAAGTCGTTCAAGGACAAGCCGGGCGTGACCATGGGCATGGGCATGACCGAAAAGCAGGGCGGCTCCGACGTCCGCGCGAACACGACGCGTGCCGTACGCGTCGGAAGCGACGCGTGGGGCGAGCGCTATGAGATTACCGGTCACAAGTGGTTCTTTTCCGCGCCGATGTGCGATGCCTTTCTGGTGCTGGCACAAGCGCCGGCCGGGCTCACTTGCTTCTTCCTGCCGCGCGTGCTGCCGGAATGGATGGCGGACGGCGCAAGCAATAACGTCCACAACGCCATCCGAATTCAGCGCCTGAAAGACAAGCTCGGCAACAAAGCCAATGCCAGCTCCGAAGTCGAGTTCCTGGGTGCGAGCGCCTGGCTCGTTGGCGAAGAAGGGCGTGGCATCCCGCAGATCCTCGAGATGGGCACGATGACGCGGCTCGATTGCGCTCTGGGCACCAGCGGCCTGATGCGGCAGGCGCTTTCACTGGCGCTGAATCACACGGCGCAACGCCAGGCTTTCGGCAAGTCGTTGATCGACCAGCCGCTGATGAAGAACGTGCTGGCCGATCTCGCACTTGAGAGCGAAGCCGCTACTGCGTTGGCGATTCGGCTGGCGCGCGCCTTCGATCATCCGCACGCCGAACACGAACGTCTCATGGCGCGCATCCTCACGCCGGTCGCCAAGTTCTGGATCTGCAAGCGCGGCAGCCACTTCGCGCAGGAGGCGATGGAATGCCTCGGCGGCAACGGCTATGTGGAAGAGGGGGGCGAAGGCGTCATGGCCCGCGTGTACCGCGAGATGCCGCTCAACTCCATCTGGGAAGGTGCCGGCAACATCATGGCGCTCGACCTCTTGCGCGGCCTGCGCAAAGGCGATGCCGCAGCGGCACTTGCGCATGAACTCGCGCCAGTCCGCGGTCAGCACGTGGCGCTCGACCGCCTCATCGATGCGTTGCCATCGCGCATCGACCTGTTGGCATCGGAGACCGAAGCGCGCCGGCTCGCGCAAGACGTGGCGCTGGCAGTGCAGGGCGCTCTGCTGGCTCAGACATCGCCCCCGGCTGTCGTCGGTGCCTTCTGCGCATCGCGCCTCGGCGGCGACTGGGGCCAAGCTTTCGGCACGCTTGGCGCAGGCACCGATTTCGATTCGATCCTGCAGCGCGCGATGCCGCGCTGATGCTGCAGAGCACTGAACAAAACGAACACAAGGAACCCATGTCCGATCTCATCCTGCACCACTACCCGACCTCGCCCTTCTCCGAGAAGCTGCGACTCATCCTCGGCCACAAGAAGCTGCCCTGGAAATCGGTCTTCATTCCGGCGATCATGCCCAAGCCCGATGTGCTGCCGCTGACCGGCGGCTACCGTCGTACGCCGGTGCTGCAGGTCGGCGCCGACATCTACTGCGACACGGCGCTGATCGCCGACGTGCTCGAACATCTCGCACCCGAGCCGACGCTGTATCCCGAGCCAGAAAAAGGCATGTCGCGCATCCTCGCGCAATGGGCCGACAGTACCCTGTTCTGGGCCGCGATGGCCTGGAACCTGCAGCCCAAAGGCGCAGCCGAAGTGTTTGTCAAAGCGCCACCCGAAGCCATCAAGGCCTTCGGCGAAGACCGCGGCAAGATGAGCGTCGGCAACATGACGCGACTGCGTCCGGCCGATGCTGCGGCGGCTTACAAGTCGTACCTGCGCCGCATCTCCGACATGCTGGACGACAAGCCATTTTTACTCGGTGAAATGCCGTGCATCGCCGACTTTTCTGCCTACCACCCGCTCTGGTACACGCGTCGCATCGAGGCGGTCAAAGGCATCCTCGAGCTGACGCCCGCGGTGGGCGACTGGATGGACCGTATCGCGGCGATCGGCCACGGCAAGTCGACCCAATTCAGCGCCGACGAAGCCATCGCAGTCGGCAAAGCATCAATGCCGGGTTCACTGCTGACGGACAGCACCTTCCAGGACGACCACGGCATCCCGCTCGGCACGCAGGTCACCATTCGCGCAGAAAGCTTCGGCCTCGAGGAGACCGTGGGCAAGCTCGTCGCCGCTTCGCGCATGCATTACACGCTGGAGCGCACCGACGACCGCGCCGGCACGCTGCACGTTCATTTCCCCCGCATCGGTTACGTACTCAAGAAAGCAGACAACGCATGATTCAGGACTTCATTGGAAAGACCGCCGTACTCACCGGCGCAGGCTCGGGCTTCGGCCTCGAATGCGCGCGCATCGGCGCCTCACGTGGCATGAACCTCGTGCTGGTCGACGTGCAGCAGGACGCGCTCGATAAGGCTCAGGCCGAGATGGAAGCCGCTGGCGTTCAGGTGCTGGCGCGCAAGGTCGACGTGGCCAACGCGGCGCAAATGGAACAGCTCGCGGTCGACGTCAAGGCGCGCTTCGGTGCGCCGCATTTCGTCTTCAACAACGCGGGCGTCGGTGCAGGCGGGTTGGTGTGGGAGAACACCGTGGCCGACTGGGAATGGGTGCTTGGCGTCGACGTCTGGGGCGTGGTGCACGGCGTGCGCCTCTTCACGCCGATGATGTTGGAGGCGGCCGCCGCCGACCCGAGCTGGCGCGGCCACATCACCAACACGGCAAGCATGGCCGGCCTGCTCACGCCACCGAACATGGGCATCTACAACGCCGCCAAGGCCGCGGTCGTGAGCCTGACAGAGACGCTGTACCAAGACCTGAACCTCGTCACCGACCAGATCGGCGCCAGCCTCCTGTGCCCGTACTTCGTGCCGACCGGCATCACCAGCAGCGAGCGCAACCGCCCGAACGCGCCGAAGAACGAAGAGCTCACCAAGAGCCAGCTGATCGGTCAGGCCATGAGCAACAAGGCGGTCAGCAGCGGCAAGATCACCGCGGCCGAAGTGGCGCACAAGGTGTTTGCCGCGATCAGCGACAACCAGTTCTACGTGTTCAGCCACCCCAAGGCGCTGGGCAACGTGAAGAGCCGCATGGAGAACATCGTGTCGATCACGAACCCGGCCGATCCGTTTCTCGAGCGCCCGGAGATCGGCGAGAAGCTCCGGGCACAACTGCGCGGGGCCTGACGAGGCGGGCGCGTTCGGGCTCAGCTCAAAAGTGCGTGCCGACAATGAACTTCAAAGTCCATTTGTCGGCCTCTTTGGTGATGCCTTTGCCGATGCCCAGGTTCACGTCGAAGCCCGTGAATTCATGATCGACAACAGCAAACAAGGTCTTGCTGTTTTTACTCAAGGAATCGAGGTGTCGAAGCGGCCCCAGTTCGTTGTAGGTTTCAAAACCGATCTGCGTTTTGGCATCGATCGCGTAGGCAACTTTGGCATCCACGTCGAACGTGACCGGGCCACCGCCTCGCGAAATGCTCCAGTCGAAGTTGGGATTGACGGCAAGTGTCCAAGGGCCGGTGCGATAGCCGAAGATGCCCTTGAGTTCGGCATTCCAGGGCGTAGGCGACACCCGCAGGTCGGTTCGCCCGACTTCCAGATTCGCACCCCAGAAAAAGCCCTGCTCCTTGTCGTGTGGGGCGATGTACTTGATCCGGAATTTGCCGCCGACTACGCTCGTGTTGGACGCAGCGGTTCGCGTACCCAACACGTACAGGCCGAGTTCCAATGTGTCGGTGAGCCCGTAGTAGAACTCCGGCGTCAGACGATAGACATGCGCCGGTGGTTGCTCACCGGGATAGCTGGGCTTTGAGTTTCCGGAAAAAACGTAGTTGTTGTGAACATCGACGCCGAACTTGCCGGGCTCGCTCATGTCGTCGAGATAGACCTGAATTTCTTCGGGTGCCGCCATCGCCGGCGGGGCCAGACTCACACCTGCAAAGAGACTCAACGCCCACACAAAGCTTCGGGCCTTCGACCGGCGCACGACGCCTGATTCGATGCGCCGCCGGCCGGGCGCTCGACTTGTGAAAGACATCATGGCTAATTGTTCCGGGCAAAAGAATTTTAAAAAGTGAAGCCTCGTGCAAGCCATCGCGGTGTACGGTGGCAGCCGATCAGAAACGATGTGCGGTCAGGGTCGCGCATCGAGTGATCTCCCGACCTGTGCCGTCACGGCAGAGCCGGCAGACGAGACATGCTTGGTTCTAGCAGAGATAGAAAAACGGTGCGCAATGCCCAACACATATGCCTGCAATCTCAGCCGTCGAGGATTGCGATTGACTGGGCGTGCAGCATTCGCTCACCCGGGATGTCAATCCTCGGAACGCGCATTCCAAAATGCTTGCGATACCCCGGGCTCAGCCTCCATGGCCGTCATGGTGCGGTCCAGTTCTGAAGCCTCGACTGCCGTCGCATACAACGTCGCTTCGATTTCGGCGTCCCCTTGGCCGAACGCGTGCTGGTTAACGTCCCGCACCGGGTAGTTCGATCCTTCCAGCAACTCGACCAGTCTTTCCCGTAGCTCCGCCTGGCGCGCCCGCTCACAGATGACATACACGGTGTAGGTGGCCTCGGCGAACTCCTCCTTCACCGGTTGGCGGTTGATGCGATTCACCACCGGTCGAAGCAGGGTGTTGCTGGCCAACACAAAGATCGCGGCCAGCACCGCTTCCCCAATCAGATCAGCGCCGGCACAAGCACCCACAGCGGCCGAACCCCAAAGCGTCGCGGCTGTGTTCAAGCCGGTCACATTCGCACCTTCCTTCATGATCGCGCCAGCACCCAGGAACCCGATGCCCGACACAACGTAAGCCACCACGTGCACCGCACCTTCATGGCCATTGAGCCGGTTGGCAAGCACCACGAACGCAGCCGAACCCACCGCGACCAGTGTGTTAGTGCGCAATCCAGCCGTGCGCTGACGTACCTGTCGCTCGAATCCGATGACGCCGCCGAGCAGGAAAGCCACCGTCAGGCTGATCGCCGAATCAACCAGGGCGAGCAAATGGAATTGTTCAAAGGCCTGCATCGAATTTCCCGTGCGCCTCACTGCCACCCGAAGCGACGAATGTAAAAACGCTTCATCAGAGTGGTCAGCACGGCATAGCCCACCAGTGTGGTGATCAGCCAAGGGAAATAACCGAAAGGCAACGCCTGCAATTTGAAGTAGTCGGCCAATGGACCCATCGGCAGCAGAACACCCGCGGCCATGACTGCCACGGTCATGACCAACAAGGGCATGGCCGCTCGACTTTCGATGAAGGGCAGTTTGGGCGTTCGAATCATGTGCACGATCAGCGTCTGCGTCAGCAGACCCTCGATAAACCAGCCCGACTGGAACAAGGTTTCCTGCCCGGGCGTGTTGGCCTTAAAGACGTACCACATCAGCGCGAAAGTCGTAATGTCGAAGATCGAGCTGACCGGGCCAAAGAACACCATGAAGCGCCCGATATCGCCCGGGTTCCATTTCAGCGGTTTCTTCACCAGCTCCTCGTCGACGTTGTCGAACGGGATCGCTATCTGTGAGATGTCGTACAGCAGGTTCTGCACCAGCAACTGAAGTGGCAGCATTGGCAGGAACGGAAGGAACGCGCTGGCAATCAGGACCGAGAACACGTTGCCAAAATTGGAGCTCGCCGTCATGCGGATGTACTTCAGCATGTTGCTGAAGGTGCGCCGCCCCTCGATCACACCTTCCTCTAGCACCATCAGGCTTTTTTCCAGCAGGATGATGTCGGCCGCTTCCTTGGCGATATCGACTGCCGAATCGACCGAAATGCCGATGTCGGCAGCCCGCAGCGCCGGCGCGTCGTTGATGCCGTCGCCCATGAAGCCGACGACATGTCCGTTGGCGCGCAGCGCACGGACCAAGCGTTCCTTGTGTAACGGCGTCAGCTTGGCGAACACCTGATGGTCTTCCACGGCATGCGCCAACGCGGCATCGCTCATGCGCTCGATTTGCGGCCCGAGCAATATGGTGCCGACCGCCAGGCCGACCTGGCCGCAGACGCGTGCAGTGACCAGCTCGTTGTCGCCGGTCAAGACCTTGACGTTGACGCCGTTGTTGGCCAAGGCCCGCAATGCCGGCGCTGCGGATTCCTTGGGCGGATCGAGGAACGCGATGTATCCCACCAAGATCAGTTCGGATTCATCGGCTACCGAATAGGTCAGGTGACTCGCGACGGTCTCCTTCATCGCCACCGCCACCACACGCAGGCCGTCTTCGTTCAGTTCACGAGTGACGGTGTGCACGCGCTCGAGCATGTGTGCATCGAGCGCCACGTCCTGCTGTCCTTCGGCGCTGGCTATCCGTACGCGAGTGCATACCGCCAGCATCTCTTCCACCGCCCCTTTGCAGATCAACTCGTGGTGATCGTCACGCTCGGAGACGATGACCGACATGCGTCGGCGCTCGAAGTCGAAGGGAATTTCGTCGACCTTTCGATAGTCCTGCGCCAGCTTCAATTCGGTCTGAAGTTCAACGTGTTCGAGCACAGCTCTGTCGAGCAAATTCTTCAGTCCGGTCTGATAGTGACTGTTTAAAAAAGCGAACTTCAGCACTTCGTCCGACGGATTGCCAAAGACATCGGTCTGGCGCTCCAGTGCAATCTTGTCCTGCGTCAGTGTCCCGGTCTTGTCGGTGCAAAGCACATCCATCGCGCCGAAGTTTTGGATTGCATCCAGGCGCTTGACGATCACCTTTTTGCGCGACAACACGACCGCGCCCTTGGCCAGGGTCGACGTCACGATCATCGGCAGCATTTCGGGCGTCAAACCAACGGCTACGGCGAGCGCAAACAGGAATGCCTCGGTCCAGTCGCCCTTGGTGAAGCCATTCACCAGCAGCACGATCGGCACCATCACGAAGGCAAAGCGGATCAAAAGCCAGCTGACGCTGTTGACTCCGGCCTGAAACGCGGTGGGTGCCCGGCTGGTGGCAGTCACGCGTGTCGCCAGCGTGCCGAAATAGGTCTGGTTGCCCGTGGCGACGACCAGTGCGGTCGCAGAGCCCGACACCACGTTCGTGCCCATGAAGACAAGGTTGCGCGCCTCCAGAACCGTCGCAAACGATGACTTCTCATCAGCGAACTTCTCTACCGGCAGCGATTCCCCTGTCATGGCAGCCTGCGCGACGAACAGATCCTTGGCCGTCATCAAGCGGCAGTCGGCGGGAATCATGTCACCGGCTGAAAGGGCCACATGGTCACCCGGTACAAGTTCGCGAATCGGCACTTCGGCGCGGGACGGCGGACGCCGGGCGTTAAGGTGGAGATCAAAATATTTTTCAGCCACCTCGGTCGCTTCGGTCCCGAGGTCGCGACGGATCACAGTGGCGGTGTTGGTCACCATCGCTTTGAGCCGTTCAGCCGCACGGTTAGATTTGCCCTCCTGGATGAACCGGATCAACGTACTGAGCACCACCATCGTGCCGATCACGATCGTCGCTTTCAGATCGTTGGTCAGGAACGACACGCCGGCCAGCACCGTGAGCAGCAGGTTGAAGGGATTTTTGTAGCAATGCCACAGGTGAAGCCACCAGGGCAAAGGCTTTTCGTGCTCGACCTCGTTGGGGCCGAAGCGTGTCAGCCGCTCGGCTGCCTCGGGGGCACTCAGCCCGTCTTCGTGAGACCCCAGACGAACCAGCGAACCGGGTATGTCGTCGGTCGCGGCCTTGAGCATGTCTCGCGAGACATGCTCGGGCACCGCCTCAGCAGCGCCTCGACCGCCTACGGTGTCCAGCAGCGCACCGCGCCCGAACAGTTGAGTTGCACGACGGCGCGACAGGAAGCCACCGAACCAGTTTTTAAAGATGTTGTCGACGAAATTCATGGGAGGCTCCTGGCGGTGGACGAGGCAACCCAACGTGCCAGAGGCAGGCATGGCGGCGCTACACCGCCAGACGAGTGGCGGTGCGCGACCTGGACGCATAAATCATGGTTGCGCAATGCAAAGGGGAGATGCCGCATCACGGCCATGCGCTGCGTTTGAAGCAATAGAGAAAGCGCGTCGGCCACCAGGCGTGGAGACCAAGCGGCAAGCCCATCGGCAAACGCCGCCGCACCGTGCAGGTCCAGCAGGTGTCGCAAGACAACGGGGCGGCGTTCGGCGAGGGCGGAACGCAGGTGAGTTTTGAAATCTTCGCGGGTCATGAGGAGTCTCGTTCAAGCGCACACGGCGCCCAACTCCTCGCGCGGTCAAGCGTTGAGGAAATCCTTGAGCGACGCCAGGTACAGGGGCATCGGGTCGAATGATGTGGTCGCGCCAAAGCGCGGACTGGGGGCGGGGTCCATGGCGATCTTCGGGCTGTCGAAAGTTGAAAGTCCAGCTCAGCGCCGCTGGGGGACACCAGTGTTTTGGACCGACTTCGCCGCGCGCACCCGCCGGCTGGACCACAGACTCGCGTAGACGTTTGTCTCGGGTACGGCGAGCCGGTTGTCGCTACTCAGCACCGCGCCTGCAGTGTGGGTCGGCCTTGCGGTCGAGGCGTTGGGAATCTTCGAGAAGCACACGGGAACTCCTTTGCTTTGAAGGAGCCGTTTGCCTGAAATAGAGCTTAAGCCGCGTCTGCGATGTCAGGCTTGGACTGACGATCGGAAGAGACCGTGTTTTGGGTTCAGAACGCACGCCGATCGGCGTGATTCACCGCTGCGGCGCGGAGCCCCACAGCGCAAAGCATTTGCGTTAGCGAGCCTGGCGCGCCGCACCCGCAAGGGCACGTTTTCTATCGCTGCGACTTAAGGCACTGTCCACGCAAAGGGCTCCAAAAATTAAGATGGCGCATTGTTGCAGCGCAGCAGCAGGAGCGTCAACCGGTTTCTGAGCACCACACAGGTGCGCGGAATGCTCAGCAGTCGGAACCGTTGCATCGCGGAGATACTGTCAGCCGCCATCATTTCAAAACACTCCGCACATGTCCGATCTTTCAACTTTCCCGATCACCAGGAAGTGGCCAGCCGCGCATCCCGACCGCCTTCAGCTCTATTCGCTGCCGACGCCCAACGGCGTCAAGGTCGCGATCATGCTGGAGGAAATTGGCCTGCCTTACGAGCCGCATCTCGTCAGCTTCGAAACCAACGACCAGATGTCGCCGGAGTTTCTGTCGCTCAAGCCGAACAACAAGATCCCAGCCATCCTCGATCCAGACGGACCGGGCGGCAAACCGCTCGGCCTGTTCGAATCAGGAGCCATCCTGCTCTACCTCGCCGAGAAAACCGGCAAGCTGATCCCGCAAGACGCGGCCGGCCGCTACGAAGCCATCGAGTGGGTCATGTTCCAGATGGGCGGCGTCGGACCGATGTTCGGGCAGCTCGGCTTCTTCAACAAGTTTGCCGGCAAGGACTACGAAGACAAGCGGCCGCGCGATCGTTATGTCGCCGAGTCGAAGCGGCTGCTCGGTGTGCTCGAAAAACGCCTGACGGGCCGCGACTGGATGCTGGGCGACGCGTACTCCATCGCCGACATCGCGATCTTTCCGTGGGTGCGCAACCTGGTCGGTTTCTACGAAGCTGGCGAGCTGGTCGGCTTCACCGATTTCCCGAACGTGGCGCGCGTGCTGGCTGCTTTCGTGGCGCGTCCGGCTGTGGCCGCCGGCCTCGCCATCCCCAAGCGCGGTTGAACAAAACGAACGGAGCACATCGATGAAGCTTGGAATGGTCGGCCTCGGCCGCATGGGCGCCAACATGGCAGAACGCTTGCTCCGCGGCGGGCATCACGTCGTCGGCTTCGACCCCAATGCTGCGGCGCGCACAGCGCTCGAAGCCAAGGGCGCGACATCGGCCGATGCGCTCGCGTCGCTCGTGCAGAGCCTGGAGGCCCCGCGCGTCGTGTGGCTGATGGTGCCGGCCGGTAAGATCACCGACGACACCGTCGATGCCTTGCTCGCGCTGCTGGCACCGGGCGACACCGTCATCGATGGCGGCAACTCCAACTACAAAGACACGCTGCGCCGTGCGAAGGCGTACGCCGGCAAAGGACTGGCCTATGTCGACTGCGGCACCAGCGGTGGCGTGTGGGGTCTGCAAGAGGGCTACAGCATGATGATCGGCGGCGACGAAGCGGTGGTCGCTGCGCTGCGCCCGATCTTCGAAACGCTGGCGCCGGGCAAGGATGCGGGTTGGGGCCGTGTCGGGCCGGTCGGCTCGGGGCACTTCACCAAGATGGTTCACAACGGCATCGAGTACGGAATGATGCAGGCGTATGCCGAAGGCTTTTCGATCCTGCAGCACAAGACCGACTTCGCGCTCGACCTGCACCAGGTCGGCGAGATCTGGCGCACTGGCAGCGTCGTGCGTTCATGGCTGCTCGACCTCACGACCGACGCGCTCGGCAAGAACCCGACCATGGCCGGCATCGCCCCGTACGTCGCCGATTCGGGAGAAGGGCGATGGACCGTGAACGAGGCAATCGAGTTGGGTGTGGCTGCGCCGGTCATCACGCTGTCGTTGCTCGAACGACTGCGCTCTCGCGACGACGACTCCTTCACCGACAAGCTGCTGGCTGCGATGCGGAATGAGTTTGGGGGGCATCCGATCAAGACGGAGCCGCCGAAGGCTTAAGGGTTCACGGTGAGGCTGGGCTGGCGCGGTAGGCGCATATCAACGACGGTGGGCTAAGACCGCAATCGGGCCAGAAGCGGTCTTTCGATCCGCCCTCGCAGCTAAGTGATTCAAGGGAAACAAATGGCAATCACGATGTGTTGCTGGCGATGCAACGCCGATCGGCCTTTGCTTACCGACGAGGAGTACCAACAGGTCTTCCGGGTTAGTTTCATGGAGCAGATTCGGAAATACAGAGAAGAGACAGGGATGGGTCTGCGCCAGGCGCAAACTGACGTTGGAGCGGCAGCACTTGCAACCTACGAGCGCATCACCGGGTTCAAGGAAAACAATCCCTTTGCGCTGTATCACCATCGCTTGAGCCTTTATGGTCCACCTTGCGATAAATGCGGCAAACCACTTCGGACGCCCGCTGCAAACTTCTGTGCTGCTTGCAGCGCGCCTCGCCGCCATGCAAACGTCTAGCTCAAATGGCCGTAGTCGGGCCAGGAGCGGGCATTGCGAATTGGACCAACATGAAGATAAACACGTTCGTCAGTCAGTTCGACGGCTCAACGCTTGTTGGCCGCGAAGTGATGGGATATTCGCCAGACCGCTATGGTGCGTCTCTTTTGCTCGAACGCGGCGAGGGGCTCAGCCTTTCCGCTGAGGAGCACAGCGCGGGGCGCTGGTTTGAAGTTTTTACGCTCCAGGCCGAGGCCGATTCATGCGAGCGAGCGTGGATACTGTTTCCCGAGCCGCTTCTAGTCGATTCTTCAGTCTCGCTCTGGCGAAACGAGTGGCTCGAAGAAGGGGCGGCCCTGCCCACACTTGGGGCCAATCCTAAGACTCAACATGCGGGACGCGGCCCCGTTCCTGAAGGCGCAACCGCGGCAGCCCAAGTTCAAGCTGGGCTGATACTGCATGGTTCTAACGGGCACGTCATTTTTGCGGCGGCAAGTGCGACTTCACCATTTGCGGTTGACGTTTCCGTTGACCAACAAGAAATACCTAAGCTTCTTGATGATTTCGAGATGATTGAGATCGGGACGCCTCCGCCAGTCGGATGACTGCTTTAGAGCGAAAGGAACTTCCGCTTCGGGCCCGAAGCTGACGGTCGCGCACCCTGATCAACCGCGGCCCTCACATGGCGCAGGCCGGTGGGGTGTACTGCGCAGCGAAGTAAAGGAGGAGGCGAAGCCGGGGGACATGAGCGGAGTAGTGCACCGCGCCGGCCTGAGCCCCGCACGAGCGCATCGTCAACCCGCCTTCTTCTTGTCCTCGCCCACACCTGCCGGTCGTCGTCATTCGCTATAAGTACTGGCGCGTACCGTCTCATGGCTCGCGCAAGAGCCGCAGCAGCAAGTGCATCCCTCAGTCTTACAAAGCGCGGGCCGTCTACCCTACCTGACAAGCCGCCTCCCTTGACTACCTTTCAAGACATCGATGCCTGTTGCGGCACCGGCCGTTTCAAAAAGGTAGTCCCCGATGAGCGCAGTCCCCGAATTCAAGCCCAATGACCATCCATCGGGCGGCTGGGGCTCCGTCAAGGCAGTCACGACCTACCTGATTCGGGAAGAAGCCCTTGTTGCCGGCACCAAAGCACTGCTCGTTCAAAACAAGCCCGGCGGCTTCTCATGCGTGAGCTGCGCCTGGGCCAAGCCGTCCAAGCCGCACCTCGCCGAATTCTGCGAGAACGGCGCCAAGGCGACCGCCTGGGAACTTACCGGCAAGCGCATGCCGGCAAAGTTTTTCGAAGCACACACGTTGACCGAGTTGGAAACCTGGAGCGACCACGAACTCGAAGTCGGCGGCCGTCTCACGGTGCCAATGCGATGGGACTCCGCCACTGATCGCTACCTCGAAGTCAGTTGGGAAGATGCCTATGCCGACATCGGCGCCGAGCTTAAAAAGTTGCGCGCCGAAGACCCGAAGTCGACTGTGTTCTACGCCTCAGGTCGCGCCTCGCTGGAGGCCAGCTACATGTACCAGTTGCTGGCCCGGCTGTACGGTAACAACAACCTGCCGGACAGCTCGAACATGTGCCACGAGAGCACATCGGTCGCGCTGCCGTTGACCATCGGCGTGCCGGTGGGCACCGTCACGCTCGACGACTTCGAGCAGACCGACGCGATGTTTTTCTTCGGCCACAACACGGGCGTCAACAGTCCGCGCATGCTGCACCAACTGCAAGACGCGCGCAAACGCGGCGTGCCGATCGTCACCTTCAATCCGCTGCGTGAACGCGGGCTGGTGAGCTTCGCCAATCCACAGTCGCCGATAGAAATGTTGACTCTGGCCGAGACGAAGATCAGCACGCAGTACCACCAGCTGAAGATCGGTGGTGACATCGCAGTGCTCACCGGCATGTGCAAGTCGCTCATCGCGATGGACGACATCGCAAGGCTCGCTGGAATCAAACGTGTGCTCGATGTCGACTTCCTGGCGGAGCACACCAGCGGCTTCGAGATGTTCGCGGAAACGGTCCGCGAAGCCTCGTGGGCCGAGATCGAAAAAGAGTCGGGACTCACGCGCGACGACATCGAGCAGGCAACGCTGGTCTATGCCAAAGCGCACGCCGTGATCGCGGTGTACGGCATGGGCCTGACACAGCACCGCAAGGGCGTGCAGAACGTGCAGATGCTGTCGAACCTGCTGCTGCTGCGCGGCAACATCGGCCGGCCGGGCGCAGGCATTTGCCCGGTGCGCGGGCACTCGAACGTGCAGGGCCAGCGTACGGTCGGCATCACGGAGAAGCCGGCGCTGGCGCCGCTCGACAAGCTGGCCGCGCTGTACGCCTTCGAGCCGCCGCGCACCAAGGGGCTGAACACCGTAGAGGCCTGCGAGGGTGTGATCGACGGGTCGGTTCGCGCCTTCATCGGGCTGGGCGGCAACTTCGTGCGCGCGGTTCCGGAGACGGAGCGTGTCGAGGCGGCCTGGCGTCGCTTGCGATTGACTGTCAACGTGGCGACCAAGCTCAACCGGAGTCATTTGATCCACGGCGAGGTGTCGTACCTGCTGCCGTGCCTCGGCCGCATCGAGATCGATCGGCAGGCGAGCGGCGAGCAGACCGTTGCGCTCGAAGACTCGACAGGCTTCATCCATGCATCCAAAGGCGTTGCGGAGCCGGCCGAGTCGACCCTTCGTTCGGAGGCCTCGATCATTGCCGGCATCGCGCAGGCGACGCTCGCGCCCAACCCGATGGTGCCTTGGCAAGACTGGGTCGCCGACTACGGGCGGGTGCGCAGCGCCATCGAGGCCACGTACCCGGAAATTTTTCGAGACTTCGAGCAGCGCTTTCGCATTCCCGGCGGCTTTCAGCGGCCGATTCCGGCACGGGAGCGCATCTGGAAGACCAGCAGCGGCAAGGCCAACTTCATGGTCGTGGAGAGCCTGGTGGCCGACCCAGACACGCCGGAGACCGACCCGGACGTGCTGCGACTCATGACCATGCGCAGCGACGATCAGTTCAACACCACCGTCTACAGCCTGGACGATCGCTTTCGCGGTGTGTACGGCACGCGCAAGGTGCTGTTGATGAACCGCGACGACATCGACCGGCTCGGGCTGGCCGAGGGCGCCATCGTTACTGCGTCGACCGCTGTAGACGACGGGCACACGCGCGAGGTGCCGGGACTGCGCATTACCGGCTTCGACATCCCGGCTGGTTGCGTCGCTGGGTACTACCCGGAATGCAATCCGCTGATTCCGCTCGCGCATCACGCCGAGCAAAGCAAAGTGCCCGCTGCAAAATCGATTCCGGTGCGACTCCGCCTTGCTTCGCCTGACTTCGGGTTACCGTCGTAGAGCGATTGAATCCGCTGGCATGTTTCCCGCGTAAACAGACCAGATTCAAATAGCATTTCCCGCTCCATGCCAACTTCGCAAGCCAGACTTTGCCGGGCGTTGCCAGCTCTCCCCAAAAGGCTGCCGACGTTGGGCGAAGCGCTTCGGCTGCTTCAGTGGCTGGTCGTTGCGATCCTGGCGGTGAGCCTTCCGCTGCAAGCCGTCTCGGCTGCGGTCACGGCGATGTTGGGGGCGCGGCACACCCACCGCGCTGAGGTTGCTGAACGAATCGTCACGAGCGATCCGAAGGATTCCCTGAGTGGCTGGCGCGACTTTCGGCGCATGCAGTACAGCAATGCGCACGGCCATTCGCATGACCGTGCTGAAGTCCAGGTTGAGGCTCATGAACATGCCCATGCACTCGGCCTTCGACATCATCACCAGCTCGACGACACGAGCGTGATCCTGGATGACGCTTTCGACTTTGCCGACCGCGGTGACGCGACCGACACGGCGCAAGCCAGTGCGTCGTTCGTGTTCATGGCGGCCAGCAACGACGTCGATTTGCCTCCGCCCCCCGAAGCATTCGGCAAGACGTGGAGAGTCGCACGGTCGGTTGCACCGGGCAGCGCCGACCCCTGGCGCATCGAGCGGCCGCCGCAGGCACTGTCGACCTGAACGGCTGACGACAGTCGGGCGTCCCGCCGAGCACGGCGGCGCCGTTTGAAACCTCTACCGCTCTGAAGCTCGCGACGGGTAACGCGCGACGCTGCGCATCGCCACGCGCACTCCAATGGCAACCAACCCACCCAAACAAGAGGAGATTCGCATGGCTCGAATCCAAACACTGACGCGCTCCAATTCCCGTTCCCGCGTCTTCAGCGCCACGCTCGGCACACTGTCATTGCTCGGAGGACCCGCGATGGCGCAAGACAGCCATCTGCCAGAAATCGAAGTGCGCGGCCCGCGAGACGCCACTATCGGCGCGGCCGACAGTGCCAGCGAAGGTGCGGCCGAGCGCCAAGTATTCCAGGCGCGACCGAAACTGCGCCCCGGCGACATCGTCGAAGCCGTGCCGGGCGTTGTCGCCACCCAGCACTCGGGCGACGGCAAAGCCAACCAGTACTTCCTGCGCGGCTTCAATCTCGACCACGGCACCGACTTCGCCGTGAGCCTGGACGGCATGCCCGTCAACATGCCGACGCACGGCCACGGACAGGGCTACGCCGACCTCAACTTCCTCATCCCAGAATTGGTGTCCGGCGTGAAGTACCGCAAAGGACCTTACTTTGCCGAGGGCGGAGACTTCTCGCTGGCGGGCAGCGCGTCGCTCGACTACTTTAGTGCGCTCGATGCGCCGTTCACCGAGATCAGCTACGGCTCCAATAACTACAAGCGCCTGCTGGCCGCCGGCTCACGCACCGTGGGTGACCAGACCTGGCTCGGCGCCGTCGAGCTCGTTGGCAACGACGGCCCATGGAACGTGTCGGAAAACCTGAAGAAGGCCAACGCGGTGCTGCGCTATTCGCAGGGCTCGCCGACGCAAGGCTTCAGCATCACCGGCATGGCCTACAAGAGCCGCTGGACCTCGACCGACCAGGTGCCGGAGCGCCTGATCGACAGCGGCGCGTTGCCGCGTTTCGGCTCGCTCAACCCAACCGATGGCGGGGAAACCCAGCGCGTCAGCCTGTCGGGCAAGTGGTTCAACAAGACGGCCGCAGGCGAGACCAACGTCAGCGCCTATGCCATCGCCTATCGCTTCAAGCTGTTCTCAGACTTCACCTACTTTCTGAACAACCCGGTCAACGGCGACCAGTTCGAGCAGACCGACCGCCGCAACATCTTCGGCGCGCAAGCCTCGCATGTGATGCCCAACAAGATAGGCTCGCTCGACGGCGTGCTCACCTTTGGCGCCTCGTGGCGCGGTGACCGCATCGGCGAGGTCGGGCTCTACAACACCGAAGCGCGGCAGCGGCTGTCGACAGTGCGAGACGACAAGGTCTCGGAGGATCTGTTCTCAATCTACGCGCAGCAGCTGGTGTACTTCAGCGACCGTTGGCGCGGCTACGTGGGGCTGCGCGGGGACACGCTGCGTTACGACGTGCAGGGCCGCGAGCCGGTCTACGGTCCGCTCAACAGTGGCAAGGGACACGACTCGCTGGCCAGCCCGAAGGCAGGGTTGATCTTCACGCTCACGCCGCAGCACGAGTTCTATCTGAACGCAGGTGTCGGCTTTCACAGCAACGACGTGCGTGGCGCCACCATCGGCGTCGATCCACAGACCGGCCAGGCTGCAGACCGCGTGCCCGCGCTCGTGAAGGGCAAGGGCGCCGAGGTTGGCTGGCGCTTTCAGCCCAACGAAGACCTGACGACGACCGTGGCGCTCTGGAAACTCGACCTCGACTCGGAACTGGTCTATGTCGGCGACGCAGGCTCGACCGAGCCGGGCCGGGCAAGCAGCCGTCGCGGCATCGAGGCGACGCTGAAGTGGAGGCTCAACAATGCCTTTCGCTTCGAGGTCGACGCCGCCCTGTCACGCGCCCGCTTCAAAGGGATCGCGCCGGAAGGTGAGGGCAACTACGTCGACAACGCGGTGGAGCGCGTGCTGGCGACCGGCGTCACCTACATCGATGGGCCGTGGACCGCGTCGCTCTGGCTGCGCTACCTCGGGCCACGCGCGCTCGATACGCTCAATATGGTGCGCTCACGCTCCACCACGCTGCTGAACTTCGGGACGAGTTACGCGGTGAACAAGCACCTGACCCTCGGGCTGAACGTGTTCAACATCGCGGGCAAGAAGGGCAACGACATCGAGTATTACTACGCGTCGTGCACATCGGGCGCAGTGGTGAGCGGGTCGTGCGGCGGAGGTGTTGCGGATCGGCATGTGCATCCGATGGACCCGCGCAGTGCGCGAGTCAGCGCCAAATGGACTTTTTAGCCGCTATCTCACTTCTAAGTGAAATAGCACCTGACATGCCTCGTCGGCGATCACCTGTTCTTCGTCGGTGTGCATGACGAGAAGCGCGATCTCGCTGTCGGGTGCGTCGATGCGAAGCTTGTGTGCGTTGTTCGCCTCGGCGTCGACGCGCACTCCCAGCCAGCCGAGGTGCGCCGCAATGGCCGCACGAACGCTCGGCTGATGTTCGCCGATGCCGGCGGTGAAGACGATGGCGTCCAGGCCGCCGAGGGTGGTGGCGATCGCCGCCATCTCGCGCGCAACGCGCAATGCGAACAATGCCAAGGCCTCACCTGCTTCCGGTGCATCGCTGGCGACAAGCTCGCGACTGTCCGCTGAAATGCCGGAGACGCCGAGCAATCCTGAGCGGTGGTAGAGCATGTCTTCGAGCGCGTCGACGGACATGTGCTTTTCCTTCTGCAGATGCAGCAGCACGCCGGGGTCGAGCGCACCGGGGCGCGTCGCCATCGGAATGCCGTCGAGCGTCGAGAACGACATGCTGGTATCGCGGCTGATGCCGTTCTCCAGGCCGCACAGACTCGCGCCGCTGCCCAGATGGGCGACGACGACGCGGTCGCCGATATCGCCCACGTCGCCGTCGCCGTTCAGTGCCAGTCGGCCGGCAATGAACTTGTACGAGAGCCCGTGGAAACCGTAGCGCTTGATGCCTTGGTCGAACAGATCGCGGGGCAGGGCGAAGCGACGCACCAGGTCGCTTTGCGTGCGGTGGAACGCCGTGTCGAACGACGCGGCTTGCGGCAAGTCAGGACGCAGCTTTTGCACCGCGCGAATCAGACGCAGGCTCTGCGGTTGATGCAACGGGGCGAGAGAAGACAACGCTTCGATGGCCGTCAGCGTGTCTTCAGATATCTTCGTCGGCCCGTCGAAACGATCGCCGCCATGCACCACGCGATGCGCAACAGCAAAGAGCGTGTCGGACTGAAAATGGCTCGCGAGCCAGCCGAGCGTTTCATCGATAACGTCGTGCAGGTCGTCTGTAGCGTGCGACTTCAAGGTCACCTGAAGCGGTCGATTCGCCTCCTCGATATTCAGCGACAGCGGCTTGTGCCGGAGATCGATGGCACCCTGCCCAAACGCTCGCGCCTTGCCGTCTTCGATCGCAAAGAGCCCGAGCTTGATCGTCGATGAGCCAGGGTTGAAGGTGAGGAGTACGTCGCGTGCCATGGGTGCATCTTGTACCGACTCCCAGTCACCGCACCATCGTCAGAGCGATGCGACGAGCGCCGCGACCGCGTTCGCAGACTGCTTTTCACCGGCAGCGACAAACAGCAGCATCGACCGTCCCGTGACCGTGTAGATCGCCTCTGGCTCGAAGTCCTCGGGCTCCTGCGGGTCGAGTGCGGTATCGATCAGGCGCGACCAGTGCACACCGTCGGCACGCGCCGGCAGCTTGAACTCGATCGCGTCTTGCCAGCTGTTGATCATGATCATCACGGTCGCATCGTCAGCGGGCCGCGCGATCGAAGAAGCTTGCGCGGTGCCTTCGAGCAACATGCCGAAGCAGCGCGTTTGCGGGTCGTCCCAGTGGCCCGAATCCATCTCGGCACCATCGGGCGCGAGCCACGTCACGTCCTTGAGCTGCGTCTCTTCCTTGACGTCGCCCGACAAGAAGCGTCCGCGGCGCAGCACCGGCAATTCCTTACGCAGCTTCGTCAGACGTTGCGTAAAACGGTTGAGCGCCTGACCACGTTCGTCGATTTCCCAGTGCAACCACGAGATGTCGTCGTCCTGGCAATAGGCGTTGTTGTTGCCTTGCTGTGTACGGCCGAACTCGTCGCCGGCCAACATCATCGGAGTGCCCTGCGACAGTAGCAAGGTCGCCAGCATGTTGCGCTGCTGCCGTGCGCGCAAGTCAAGAACAGTTTGGTCATCCGTGTCGCCTTCGACGCCGCAATTCCACGAGCGGTTGTCCGAGGAGCCGTCGCGGTTGTCTTCGCCGTTGGCGTCGTTGTGCTTCTCGTTGTAGCTCACCGTGTCGGCCAGCGTGAAGCCGTCGTGCGCGGTAATGAAGTTGACGCTGGCCCAAGGACGGCGGCCGCGATGGTTGAAGCGGTCACCGCTGGCCGACATGCACTGCGCCAACTTGGGCGCCAGCGCTTCGTCGCCTTTCCACCAGGCGCGCACGTTGTCGCGGAACTGGTCGTTCCACTCGGCCCAGCCCGGTGGAAAGCCGCCGACCTGATAGCCGCCAGGGCCGATGTCCCATGGCTCGGCCACCAGCTTGACGCTCGACAGCACCGGGTCTTGCCGGCAGCTCTTCAGGAAGCCGCCGCCTTCGTCGAAGCCGTACGGCTCGCGCGCCAGGATGGTCGCCAGATCGAAGCGGAAGCCGTCGACGCGCATCTCCGTCACCCAGTAACGCAGGCTGTCCGTCACCATCTGCAACACGCGCGGATGGCTCAGGTTGAGCGTATTGCCGGTACCGGTGTCGTTGATGTAGTAGCGCGCACCGGGGCCTTCAGCGCCGTTGCCGTCTGCACCACCGCCCGGCATCAGCCGGTAATAGCTCGCGTTGTCGATGCCCTTGAAAGACAGCGTCGGGCCAAGCTCATTGCCTTCTGGCGTGTGGTTGTAGACCACGTCCATGATCACTTCGAGCCCGTTCTCGTGGAAGCGGTCGACCATCGCCTTGAACTCGTCGATGTTGGGCCCGTCCATGTAGCGCTGGTCGAGTGCGAAGAAGCCCATCGTGTCGTAGCCCCAGTAGTTGGTGAGGCCCTTGTCCGTCAGGAACGGCTGGTTCAGGAACATCTGGATCGGCAACAGCTCGACGCTGGTCACGCCCAGTTCGCGGATGTGCTTGATAGGACCGTCTTGTGCCAGGCCGGCGAAGGTGCCGCGCATGTGCTCGGGCACGTCGGGCCGGCGCATGGTGAAGCCGCGCACGTGGGTTTCATAGAACACGGTCTGGTCCCACGGCACCCGAACGTTTCGGGTCTGCTTCCACTGAAAGTGCGAATCGACCACCACGCATTTGGGCACCATGTGCGCACTGTCGCGCTCGTCGAAGCTCAAGTCGGCATCTTCATGGCCGACGGTGTAGCCGAAGAGTTCCGGCCCCCACTTCAGCTCGCCCATGTGCGCCTTGGCGTACGGGTCCATCAACAGCTTGTGATGATTGAAGCGGTGGCCTTTCTCGGGCTCGTACGGGCCGTGCACGCGGTAGCCGTAGCGGGCGCCGGGCTGCAAGCCGGGCACGAAGCCGTGCCATACCTCGTCGGTGTATTCAGGCAATGTGATGCGGGCCAACTCTTCGATGCCGGCCTCGTCGTAGATGCAGACCTCGACTTTGGTTCCATGCGCGGTGAACAGCGCGAAGTTGACGCCGTGGCCGGTGTAAGTGGCGCCCAGCGGGTGCGCGGTTCCTTCTTCGATCGAATACGTTTGTGTCATCACTGAATCATCGCGGATGACAACGACAAACTGACGGCTTTCCGGCTCGCAGGCTCGTAGGCGAAAGCCTCTCGAAGCGGGGCTGCGACGAAATCACTGTGATGACGAAGTCGGTAGTGCTGCAGCCGAATTTGTGCAGTCAATACCCGCTGCCTGTCGCCAGGTAACGCAGCTCGAACGTCCGTGCGTCGGCGATGCCTTGCGGTGCGCTGGACCAAAACGCCGTGCGGGTCAGTTGCCAGCCATGCGGGTCGAGCCCCACGAAGACGGTGTGCAGTCCAGACTCGCCTGCCACCAGGCTGGCGGCGTCCCGCTCCGCAGCGGCGAGCGCGACGAGGTCTGTGTTCGGCAGCAAGTCGATGAATTGCTGCGTGGCGAACGTCGGCGTCATTGCGCGCGCAGGGCCATGCTGGTGCGCAATTGGACTCCACGACCGCACCTTGGGCCGGCCGTACTTTGCCGCGACCGCACGGAACGAGTCAGACGTCAGGAAAGCGGTCATCCCTGCGGGGTCGTTCCAAAGATAGAACGGCGCATAGCTGTTGGGCGCGGCGCCCGAGCATGCCGCCACCAAAAAGGCTTTCAGGTGAAGGCCCGGCAGTCCGTCGAAGCGCGCACCGATCTCCGAGATGCGTTTGCGCACCGAGTCCAGATCGAAGTCGTCGGGAAAATCAAAACCGTATTGCATAGCCAGCATGGCGTTTCCTTGGGCGATAAGAGAAGGATCTCAATTTAGGTCCACGTGAACGTTTAAACAAACGATTTATTTATCGTTAAAGGTTTAGAATTTCTCACTTATGCTTTTGGATCTTTCACTCCTGCAAACGCTGGTGGCTGCTGTCGACCTCGGCGGCTTCGGCAAAGCCGCCGCTCAGCTTCATCGTTCTCCAGGTGCCATCAGCCTTCAGATCAAGGCGCTGGAGGAACGCGTCGGAGCCGAGCTCTTCCGCAAGTCCGGGCGCCAGCAGACCTTGACCGAGGCGGGCGAACTGCTCGTCGGGTTTGCCAGGCGGATGCTGCAAATCAACGGGGACGCATTGCTCGCCGTGCAGGGCGTGCATCTGGCGGGCGAGGTGAGGTTCGGCATGCCGCAGGACTTTGCGGACAGTTGGCTGCCGCAGGCTCTCGCCCAGTTTGCAAGAGCGTATCCGGCTGTGCGCATTGCCGTGACTGTGGATCGCAGCCCGGTGTTGCTGTCCGCGCTGAAGTCGGACGATCTGGATCTGGTTCTCGCCTTCGGCGACGCGGACACGGCAACGTCAGAAATATTGACGAGCCTGCCCGTGCAGTGGATCGCGAGCTCGAATTTTTCATTGGGTGCTGACGCGGCGGTTCCGCTTCTCGTGCTCGATCAGCCCTGCGGGTTTCGTCAGGCGGCGACCGATGCCCTCGACCGCGCAGGACGACCGTGGCGGATTGCGCTGACCAGTGCCAGCGTGTCCGGCATATGGGCCGCCGCGAAGGCCGGGCTCGGCGTCACCGCACGCACGACTGCGCACATCCCGCCAGAGCTTGCACCGGCAAGCGCGGCGTTGAGATTGCCCCGATTGCACAAAGTACGGGTCTCGCTTCACCGAGACGGTGCGACGACCAACCCTGCGGCGGTGCAACTGTGGTCGGTCGTCAAAGAAGTGGTCAGCGGGCAATTGCCTCGAGTCTGAGGTTTGAAAGGTGCGCTGCGGTGGCGGACGATGCTTCACGCCGATTGTGCGCAAGCGAACAGAATGCACTCGCTTTTCAACCTGCCTTGAGGTTGAATGCGCCATGGCATCCATCTACAAGCAAATCGATATCCAGGCTCCGGCCCAGCAAGTCTGGGAGGCGGTGCGCGATTGGGAAGTGGTGCACGAGCGGCTGGTGCCCGGTTTCGTCGTCGACGTCAAACTGGAGCCGAAGGCGCGCATCGTCACTTTCGCCAACGGCGTGGTGGCGCGCGAAATCATCCTGGCGGTAGATGACGCGGCGCACCGGCTGGCGTACTCGGCGGTCGGCGGCCGTGCGGCACACCACAATGCGTCGGTGCAGGTTTTTCAGACGGCCCCAGGCAGTTGCCAGATCGTCTGGATCACCGACGTGTTGCCTGACGCGCTCACGCCAGCCATCAACACGATGGTCGAAGAGGCGTCCGCGATCATGAAGCGCACGCTGGAGCGGGCGGTTCCTGGCGGCTCCAACGCCCAGGGCCGCTAGCAGTTTCCGCAGCAGCGGCCCGTTCAGCCTTCGACCAACTCGAAGCTGCTCGGCGGCGAGGCGGCCAGCTCGGCCCAATCGAGTTCTTCTTCGAGCGTGTGGAACACGTCTTCTTCCATCTCGCCCGAGCGTCGCAAGTCTGCAAGCCTGGCGCGCTGTGCGGCGATGCTGCGACGCGTCAGGTCGTCGATCTTGGCGGCTTCGCGCGGGTGCTTGCCGGCGTCGATGGCTTCGCGGTCGGCCTTCAGGGTTTCGCGCAGCGCCTCGGCCGCATCGCCGCGCTCGTTATCGACGGTGGCCATGCCTGCGTCGATGAGCGCGATGCGGCCGGCGATCAATTCGTGGTCGAACGATTCGTCCCTGGCAAAGTGCAGCAGCCGGATCAGCGGTGCCAGCGTCAGGCCTTGCAGCACCAGCGTGCCGAGCACGACGGCCAGCGCGCTCAGGACGATCAGGTCGCGTTGCGGAAAGTGCTGCGGCAATGCCAGCGCAGTGGCCAGCGTGACCAGCCCGCGCATGCCGCACCACGAGGTCAACATGCCTTGCGCCAGCGTCGGCACCTTGCGCGCGCCCTGTTTGATCGAGAAGAAGTGAAGCACGCGGTTGTAGAACATGACCCAGACGATGCGCACCACGATCACCACCAACAGCACCGCGCCAGCGAAAGCCATCGCCGGCCACAGCTCCCTTGCAGACAACCGCTCGACGATGCCCCGGGCCTGCAGCCCGACCATCAGGAAGGCCAGCACGTTGAGCACGAACACGGTCGTGTCCCAGACTGAATACGAATGCACCCGGTCGCGCGGTGCCGTCTTCTCAGGTGCATAGCGGGCCACCGTCATCGCCAGCGCAACGACCGACAGGACCGCCGACAGATGCAGCCGTTCAGCCAGCACCCAGGCGCCGAAGGTCGATACGAATTCCGACAGCGTGCCGCCCAGCGAACCCGCCAGCGGCGCAGACACGGCCACCTGGATCTTGCCGATGATGAAGCCCAACAACAGCCCGCCCGGCGCGGCCAGCCACAGCGCCACCGGTGTGGTCGCAGCCGCGCCGGTGGCCGCGGGCGGACCGGCCGAACCGGCGGCCACCGACGCCACCGCCGCGCTGAAGATCAGCAGCGCGACCGCATCGTTGAGCAGACTTTCCCCCTTCAATACGCTGACTGTGGCGCGCGGCAACTGAAAGCGCGCGAGTACCGCGCTGGCCGCAGCGGCGTCGGGTGGCGCGACGATGGCGCCGAGCGCGATGGCCGCCGCCAGCGGCAGGCCGGCCACCGCGACACCAAGCCAGGCCACGGCCGCGGTGGTCAGCAGCACCAGCACCGCGGCCAGCGAGAACAACGACAACCAATAGCGCCGCAGATGCCGCGGCGGAAAGTCGAACGCCGCATCGAGCAGCGCCGGCGCAATGAACAACGCCAGCGCCAGCGAGGGATCGATGCCGATCTCCGGCGCCCAGGGCAGCGCTGCCACCACCACACCCGCCAGCGCCAGCATGGCCGGGTAGGGCACCGGCCAGCGGCGCGACACCTGGAGCAATACCAACGCGATGACCAGCAGCGTCAGCATGCTTTCGAACAAGACCATATCGAGTGACCGGTTACCGGGATTGCGACAATCGCAACATGCCTTCCCGTTTTCTGAAAATGGCCCTGCTGCTGGGCCTGCTCTCCGCCATCGGTCCTTTCGCCATCGACATGTACCTTCCGGCCCTGCCGGCCATCGGGCAAAGCCTGGGGGCCGACATTGGCGCCGTGCAGATGAGCCTGACGGCGTTCTTCCTGTCTCTCGGTATCGGTCAGTTGTTGTATGGCCCGGTGTCGGACATGGTCGGGCGCAAGCCTCCTCTTTATGCGGGTTTGGCGTTGTTCGCGCTTGCCAGCGTCGGCTGTGCACTGGCCACCGATATCCAGACCTTGATCGTGCTGCGCTTCATCCAGGGGCTGGGCGCGGCTGCCGGCATGGCGATTCCGCGCGCCATCGTGCGCGACCTGCACACCGGCACGGATGCAGCGCGGCTCATGTCGCTGCTGATACTGGTGTTCAGCGTGTCGCCCATCCTCGCGCCGCTGGCGGGCAGCGTCGTCATCGCACTCGGCGGCTGGCGCGGTGTGTTCTGGGTCGTCCTGGTGGCGTCGGTCGCGGGCATGGCGATGATGTTCATGCAGCTCGACGAAACGCGACCGCCATCGGAGCGCGTCGAGAGCAGTCTTGGCAGCGCGCTCGGTGCGTACTGGCTCCTGCTGCGCGACCGGCACTACCTCGGCCTGGTCTTCATCGGCGGCTTCGCGCTGGCCGGTTTCTTTGTCTACCTGGCCAACTCGTCGTTCGTGATGATCGACCACTACGGCCTGTCGCCTGCGGTCTACAGCGTGGCCTTCGGCGTCAACGCAGCGGCTTTCATCGCGGCCTCGCAGTTCACCGGCGCGCTGGGTGAACGCTTCGGCCTGGTGCGGGTCGTGAAGTTCGGCGTCCTCGCCTGCGGCACCGTCATGCTGGCGCTGTTCGCGTATTTCGCCTCGGGCGGTGACCGGCTGGCGGTGCTCATCGTGCTGTACTTCATCGCCAGCGGCTTCATGGGGCTGGTGATACCGACCACCGGGGTGCTCGCGCTCGAAGCGCATGGCGCCATCGCCGGCACGGCGTCGGCCTTGCTCGGTACGCTGCAGATGCTGACGGGCGCTTTCATGATGGCGGCGGTCGGCCTCTTTACCGATGGCCGACCGTTGCCGATGGTCGCGGGCATGGCCGCAGGGGCGTTCGTCGCTGCGGTGCTGACCTGGCTCACGCTGGGCGGTTGGCGCACGGCGCCGAAAATGGAGGAGGCCCTGTGAGCGCCGTGGCCTCCGACACATCCGACGCGTCCAACACGTCCAACACGTCCGGCGCATTGAACGCCGCGCCCAAGCTCGGCGACGGCCTGGCCCAGCCGGCACGCAACCGCGCCATGATGGTGATCATCCTGGGCATCGCGGTGGCGGTGCTCGACGGCACCATCGTCAACCTGGCATTGCCCGGCATCGCGCGCGAACTGAACGCCAGTGCGTCGCACGCCATCTGGGTCGTCAACGCGTACCAGATCGCCATCCTGGTGTTGCTGCTGCCACTGGCCTCGCTCGGCGATCTGGTCGGCTATCGCCGCGTCTACCTCGTCGGCATGGCCTTCTTTACGCTGGCATCGCTCGGTGCCACGCTGTCAAACTCGCTCGGCACATTGATCGCGGCCCGCGCGCTGCAGGGCCTGGGCGCCGCCGGGATCATGAGCGTGAATGCGGCGCTGGTTCGGCTCATCTATCCGTCGGCCAAGCTGGGGCGCGGCATGGCGATCAACTCGCTGGTCGTTGCCACGGCCTCGGTCGCGGGACCATCGGTCGCGGCGGCCATCTTGTCGGTGGCGTCATGGCCGTGGCTCTTCGCGCTCAACGTGCCCCTTGGTATCGCGGTGTTCTTTCTGGGCATGCAGTCGTTGCCCGCCAACCGCGTGGCACCGGCTGCGGGCTCGCGCTTTTCGCTGATCGACGTGGTCCTGAACATCGCGATGTTCTCGCTGATCTTCATCGGCGCCGACCGGCTCGGCGTGCGCGAAGGCGGGCAGGGCGCCGACCCGATGGCGTGGGTCCTGCTCGCGGCAGGCATCGTCGTGGGTGTGTTCTACCTGCTGCGCCAGCGCACGTTGGCGGTGCCGCTGTTCCCGGTCGACCTGATGCGCATTCCGGTGTTCGCACTGTCGATGTGCTCTTCCGTCGGCGCCTTCAGCGCGCAGATGCTGTCGTACATCGCGCTGCCCTTCATGCTGCTCGAGACGCTGCACCGTTCGCACATCGAGGCCGGCTTGCTTATCACCGCGTGGCCACTCGCCATCGTGGTGGCTGCGCCCATCGCCGGGCGGCTGATCGGCCGCGTCCCGGACGGTCTGCTCGGCGGCATCGGCATGGCATTGATGGCGCTGGGCCTGGCGCTGCTGGCCGCGTTGCCGGCCGATCCTTCGAACCTGAACATCGTGTGGCGCATGGCGCTGTGCGGTGCCGGCTTCGGGCTGTTCCAGTCGCCGAACAACCACACCATCGTGACCTCGCCGCCGCCACAACGAAGCGGTGCGGCAAGCGGCATGCTGGGTACCGCGCGCCTGACCGGGCAAACGCTCGGCGCGGTCATGCTGGCCGCCATCTTCAGTGCGTGGGGTCCGCACGAAGGGCGTGGCCAGGTCATCGCCCTGGCGGTAGCAGCCGCATGCGCCGCGCTGGCCGGCGTGTTCAGCGTGCTGCGCACTCGCGGCAAGTAGAGTCTGGGCCGATGACGCAGATCGGCAAGTCCGATACGACGCCATGCCCGCCGGCCGTTCGCATGCGGTGGCCGCAGCCTTTGTCAGCGGCTTTCGCTGGGTCATGCTGATGTGCGCCGGACTGGCGTTGCTGAGCGCGGCAAGTGCGTGGTGGATGATCGGTGGCAAGGCGGCGCCTGTCGAAGCCGCCACTCACGATCGAAAGGTTCTCGATGTCTGATTCACCTGAAGCACTGTCTGTGATCGCGGCGCGTGTCGGCGCCGCGTTGCGCGCACGCGGCGAGACCGTCGCCGTCACCGAGTCGTCGGCCGGCGGGCTCGTCTCCGCGGCGCTGCTCGCCATACCCGGCGCGTCGGCTTACTTTCTAGGCGGTGCGGTCGTCTACTCACGACGCGCCGGCAGGGGCTTGCTCGGCCTGACCGCCGAAGACATGGTCGGGCTGCGCGGCGAGACCGAGCCCTATGCGCAGCTGGTAGCAGGCAAGGCCCGCGACATCCATCGCGCGAGCTGGGGCATCGCCGAGAGCGGTGCGGCGGGGCCGGTGGGCAGTCCGTACGGCGACCCGGCAGGCCGTGTTTGCCTCGCGGTGGTCGGTGCCTTTGTGGCGTTGGAAACCGTGATGACCGGCGAGACCGACCGAGCGATGAACATGGACTTGTTCGCGCGGCATCTGCTCGCGTTGTTCGAGCGGACATTGAACCCACCGGCAACCTGAATGGAGAAAGCAATGCAGGACTTCACGACGACCACCTTCGGCATCCTGGTCTTCCCCGAGGTAGAAGAACTCGACTTCGTCGGCCCGTGGGAAATGCTCACGATGTGGAGCAAGGTCGCAAACGGACCCGGCCGCTGCCTCATCGTCTCCGAATCGCCGGGGCCGTTGACATGCGCCAAGGGTCTGTCGATCAACCCGCATGTGTCGTTCGCGGACTGCCCGCCGCTCGACTATCTGCTGGTGCCGGGCGGGCAGGGCACGCGCCGTGAAGTCGGCAATCGCGCGCTGCTGGATTTCGTCTCGTCTCAGGCCGCGAACTGCCGTGCCGTGCTGTCCGTTTGCACCGGCTCTTTCGTGTTGCACGCCACCGGCCTGCTCGCCGGCAAAAGGGCCACGACGCACTGGGCGCAGCTCGATCGCTTTCGTGAACTCGGGGACGTCGATGTGGTCGAGGAGCGCTTCGTGCGCGACGGCAAGCTGTGGTCGTCGGCGGGCGTGTCGGCCGGCATCGACCTCATGCTGGCGTTCATCGCGAGCGAGTCCGGCGACGATGCGGCGGGCAAGGTGCAACACGCGTCGGAGTACTACCCGGCGGAGACGCGCTACGGCAAGTACGAAGACCATGCGCAAGCGCCTGCGTACCTGAAGCGACCACGCCCGTAAGTTCTTGCGCGGTCCGGCGAGGCTCGCCCCAACCTGCTACTTGCCAATCGGCGCGAAGCGCTGCCGCATGAAGTTGCGCACATGCGGCGTAAATTCCATAAATCCCTTCACCGCGTGGAACTCCGGCGTGTCGTAGACCCAGTCGCCGGCCACTTCGTAGATGGCCGCGTACTTCGGCCCGTATTCCAGTGAGACGCAGCGGCTTGCCGACAGCCAGCCGGGGCAAGCCAGCAGCGCGGGCACATCTACTTCTTCGTACCAGCGATTGAAGGCGTTCATCACGCATGCGTTGCAGTACATGCAGAGCCGCATCGCGTGCAGCCAGAACGACGACTCGACGCCCTAGCCACAGCGCGCCTCCGTTGCGGCTCCACGTGCTGCGCCCCTGCAGCCGATCAGGCAGCGGCCGGGCTGCGTAGAGCCGGAGTCCTGTCCTGGGTCGGCGCATAGCCGCGGCCGTAGTGCCGCTCCAGGCGCCGCTGCACCACGTCCCATAGCGAGGTGAGCACCAGGTAGAAAACGGCCGCTACGCAATAGAGCTCCAGCACCTCGAACTTCGCCTGCATCAGCACCTGCGCGCGGCGCATCAGTTCTTCCATCGAGATCACGGACGCGAGCGAGGTGGCCTTCAGCAACCCGTTCACCGAATTGCCCAGCGGCGGAATGATGATGCGGATCACTTGCGGCAGCGTCACGAGCCGAAGCGTCGCAACCTTGGACAGGCTCAGGGCCTTGGCCGCCTCGATCTGCCCCTTGGCAACGGCCGAAAATCCAGCCCGGATGGTCTCCGACAAATAGGCCGCTTCGTTGAGACTCAGCGCGAGCACGGCGGAGGTCAGTACGTCGAAGCGCAAGCCCAGTTGCGGCAGGCCGGTGTAGATGATCACGATCTGCACCAGCAGCGGCGTGCCGCGGAAGATCCAGATATAGAACTTGGCCGGACCGCGCAGGAACGCGCGGTCGGACATGCTCGCCAGCGCCAGTGGCAGCGCCAGGGCCAGACCGATGATGATCGTGGTGATCGTCAGCCCGATCGTGATCGCCACGCCGCCCAACAGGTACGGGTTGATCAGGTAGGACAGGAAAGCGTCGACGTTGAACACGGACCGGTCTTTCTGTTTGCCTCGCGCTGCGAGCCGATTACTTCGGCGCCGGGCCGGACCCGCGGATCGCGAAGTTCGTCGTGTCCTTCAGGCGCGTCATCCTGAACTTGTCGAACAGCTTGTCGTAGGTGCCCTCGGCCTTTAGTTCGTTCAGCGCGGCAGCGGCTCCAAGGGCCGTTGTCTTGTCGCGGTAGGTGACGGTGATGTCGGTGCCGTTGATGCCGCTGAGCCACACCTTGGCAATGCCGCGCTCGGCAAAGGTGATGGCGGTTTCGTCGATGTTGATGCCGGCCTCTAGCTGGCCGGCGCGCAGCGCCGCCGTGGTTTCGGAGGCGGTCGCGAAGGTGCGGAAGTCGATCGTCTTCAGGCCGCGAGCGACCATGTCGGCATTGAATTCCCGGGACTTGCGCTCCTGGTAGGTGCCAGTTTCAATACCGACCACATGACCTGCCAGATCGTCGAACTTGGTGATTTTGAACGGGCTCGTCGGCACCGTGTAGACGCTCATCGCCTGCTGGCCGTAGGGAATCATGAACATCAGCTTGGAACGCTCTTCGGTCCAGAACATGCCCGTGTTGATCATGTCGAAGCGGCCGGCCTGCAGGGCGGGAATCATCGGCGGCATGTCCATCCGCATGAAGACGGGCTCGAGGCACAGCTTGGCAGCGATGGCCTTTCCGAGCTCGACGTTGAGGCCCTGCAACTCGCCTTTTTCGTCGACGAACTGTTGCGGTGGCAGGGTCGGGTTGATGGACATCTGCAACTTGCCGGCAGACACCAGATGCTCGGCGCTGATCTTGGGGGTACAGGGCTGCGCCATCGCCGAAGCGCAGAACACGGCGCCGATGAAGAGCGCAAGAACGGGATTCGGTATGTGCATGGTGTGCTTTCGTAAGACGAAGATTGAAGAGAAGAAAAAGGAACCTGGAGACACTCAGAGTCAGACCGACGGGCTGCATGCCAGCAGTGCGCTGTGCAGTGCCTCGATGACGCATTCGTCGCGCTGGTTCAGCAAGCACAGCGACTCGGTCACGATGCCGCGGCCGGAACGCGAAGACGCACGCTTCTCGGTAAATACGAAGCTCACGCGGACCACGTCGCCTGCAACGACAGGTTGCAAGAACCGCACCCGGTCCCATCCGAGCGAGACGATCCCTCGGGCACCTCGATGTGGCGCGGCGCCTGCGCTACGAATGCGTCGCGCATGCCCATCGGGCCAACGCGGAAAATGCGCTCGTCCATGGTCTTGAGCGATTCGCTGATGCGCACCGCAAAGCCGATCTGGTCGAGCACGTCTTCCTGCAGCCGCACGCCCGGAGCGATCTCGGTCAGCACGAGGCCAGCCGGCTCCATTTCGAACACGGCGCGGTCGGTGATGAAGGTCACGTGCTGTCCGCGCTCGCGAGCCAGGCGACCCGAGAAGCTGATCTGGTCGACCTCTGGGACGAACTTTTTGAACTTGCCGTCGCGGCGGATGGAAAGCGCGTTGTCGACCACGCCGATGTCGAAGTCGCCACCGGTCAGCGAGCCGTTGAACACCAGCCGCTTCGTGTTCTGCGTGATGTTGATGAAGCCGCCGGCGCCGTCATAGCGCTTGCCGAAGCGGGTGACGTTGACGTTGCAGTGCCTGTCGACCTGTGCGAACGACAAGAAGGCGCAACTCAGGCCGCCGCCGTCGTAGAAGTCGAACTGATACGACTGGTCGAGGATGACCCGCGGGTTGACCGAAGTGCCGAACTCGCGTGCATGGCCCGGCACGCCGCCGACCGCACCCGACTCGACGGTGAGCGTGATCATCTCGTCTATGCCTTCCTCGGCCGCGACATTGGGGATCATGGCCGAGAGGCCGACGCCGAGGTTCACCACGTCACGCGGGCGCAGCTCGAAAGCCGCTCTGCGCGCCACCACGCGGCGCGCGTCCAGCGGGTCGGGCGCGATGCTCGAACTTGGAACGATGGTCTCGCCGCAGCGCGCCGGATCGAACTGGGTCGCGTAGGTTTGCATCTGATCGGGCTGCACCACGAAGTGGTCGATCAGGAAGCCGGGGATCTTCACCATGTGCGGATGCAGCGTGCCGCGCTTGACGACACGCTTGACCTGGCAGATCACGGTGCCGCCGGCGTTGTGCACGGCCTGCGCCATCGACAGGTCTTCTCGCGCGGTGGCTTCATGTTCCATGCTGACGTAGCCGTCTTCATCCGCCGAGGTGCCGCGGATCAGCGCGACCGAAGGTACGCCGGGTGCGCGATAAAACAGATAGTCCTTGCCGCCGATGGCGACGAGTTCGACCAGCTTTTCAGTCGTGCGCGCGTTCATGCGGCCGCCTTCCTGCCGCGGGTCCATGTACGTTTCCAGACCCACGTGCGTGAGCACGCCGGGCTGGCGGCCGGCCATCGCGCGGCACAGGTGCGTCATCACGCCCTGCGGAAAGTTGTAGGCCTCCAGTTCCTGGTCGAGCACCAGCTTCATGAAGGGCAACTGCATGCCGAAGTTGCCGCCGATCACGCGCCGGACGAGTCCCTTGTGCGCGAAACGGCACATACCTTTTTCTGTCAGCGCACCGACGCCGGTGATGTGGAAGAGAGTGATGCCGTGCGGCCCGTCACCGGACAAGAAGCGGCGTTCGATGGCTTCGAACACTGCCTCGGGTACGCCTGAACCGCCGTTGCCGCCAGCCAGCACCATGTCGCCATCCTTCAGCAGCGCGGCGGCTTCGTCGGGCGAGATGCAGTCGATCATGCGAATTCTTTCTCGACCTGCTTGGCGATGATCAGGCGCTGGATCTGGTTGGTGCCTTCGTAGATCTGGGCCAGCCGCACGTCGCGGAAGATGCGCTCGATCCGGTACTCGCGCGAGTAGCCGTTGCCGCCATGCACCTGCAAGGCGTTCGACACATGCTTCATGGCCATGTCGGTGGTGAAGAGCTTGGCGTGCGCCGCTTCCTTTGCGTAGGGCAGGCCGGCGTCGAACACGCGCGACGCGTAGTGGATGAGCAGTCGCGCGGCTGCGATGTCGGTCGACATGTCGGCCACCATGAACTGAATGGCCTGGAAGTTCATGATCGGCTCGCCGAACTGCTTGCGCGTGGTGGCGTAGGTCACCGCGTCTTCCATCGCGGCCTGCGCCATGCCCAGCGCCATCGACGACATCAGGAGGCGACTGAAGTTGAAGTTGCCCATGGCCGTCTTGAAGGCCTGGTTCTCGGCGCCGATGAGCGCGGTCTTGGGCACATGCACGTCCTGCAGCACGATCTGGCAATCCTCCAGGCCGTGCATGCCCAGCAGTTCCTCGTTCTTGCCGCGGCTCACGCCCGGTGACGACGCATCGACCAGAAAGCAGCTGATCGAACGGTGGCCGGCTTCCTTGCCGGTGCGCGCGAACACCATGATGCGGTCGGCCACGCCACCGAGGGTGACCCAGGCCTTGGTGCCGTTGAGAACATAGCCGTCGTCGGTCACCCGGGCGGTGGTCTGGATGCTCGCGGCATCGGAGCCGAAGTCGGGTTCGGTCATGGCGGTGGCGAACACGATCGAGCCATCGAGGATGCCGGGGATCAGCGCCTTCTGGCTCTCGTTTCCGTGATGGTGAAGAAACAGCGCTGCTTCCACGGGGATGGCGAAAGCATTGCCGATGGCGGCCGAGCAGCGCGCGATTTCCTCCATCACGAGGCAAAGGCTGACCGTGTCCAGGGCCGAACCCCCCGACGATTCCGGCAGGCTGATGCCGAACAGGCCCAGGCCAGCCATGCCGCGATAGAGCGTGCGGTCGAAGGTGTCTTCGCGGTCGATCGCGGCGGCGCGCGGCAGAACCTCGGCCTCGGCGAAACGGCGTGCGGTATCGCGCACCGACATCTGGTCTTCGGTGTAGAAATGATTCATTGCGCAGCGGTGGTGTCGGACGGCTCGTCGCTCGCAAGGTGGCCGTCGTGCGCCACCTCGTCGCGCTCGCGGTCCATGAAATAGATGGCGACGTTGTGGGCCGCCGTGTCGAAGCACGCGGCAATGGCCGGCGTCATGGATTCGGCAACGGCGCGCCGCTGGTCGGCGCTGCGGCGATACGCATGCACCTTCACGAAGACGCGGCTGTCGCTCGCGGGCAGGCCGAACTGGCCGGCGTGCGCGTAGTCGCCGTGGGCGATCGGAACGAAATAGATCGTCACCGTCGAGGGCGCGACATCGAAACCGCGGACGATGCCCTCGGTGACGGCCTCGACCACTTTGCGCTTTCCGGTGTCGGCGGCGCGTGGCGCCAGAACTTCTACATAGGGCATGGGTTGCTTCAGGGATGCTTCAGGTCGTGCTCGAGGTGTTGGGCAGTGCGCTGCACGAAGCACGTTCGACGAGCCGCGAGCCGATGCGGTATTCGCGGCCACTGTTGGCCACGCCGCCGAGGCGGGACATAAGACGGTCGACCGCGAGGTTCGCCATGTCGGCGGCACCGCTGTCGACCACGCTGATGGCGGGGCGATGCCACTGAAACCAGGGCGAGTCTTCGTAGAACAGCAAAGACAGGTCCAGTGAAATGGCGAGGCCGCGCTCCGAAATCACGCGCAGCACGCCCACCGACGACTCGTGGTTCGCCACGAACAGTGCCGTTGGCGGCGCTGGAAGCGACAGCATCGCGTTGGCGCCCGCCACGCCGGTCTCGGGGACGTAGCGACCGCGGTGGATGAGGGTCGGATCGATGGGCAGGCCCGCTTCCTGCATGGCCCGGGTATAGCCCGCCAGCCGTTCCTTGCCCGAAGTCGTATCACCAGGCCCCACGATCAAACCGATGCGCCGATGTCCCAGACCCAGCAGGTGTTGTGTGCCGGCGTACGCGCCATCCATGTCGGCCGCCAGGATGGATTCGAGCGACGCGCCGGCCACACGCCGCACGGCGCAGATGACCGGAATGTCGGCATGTTCCATGGCCAGCAGGGCCGCGCCATTGGCGCCGGTCGGCACGGCAATGACGCCGTCGACGTTGTGGTCCACGAGCGTCTTGAAGATCTCGCGTTCCTGCTCGGCATCGTCGTTGCTGATGCTCAGGATGACCTGGTATCCGAGCGTCTGCATGCGGGACTGCACGACCGAGGCCAGCACGCGAAAGGAAGCGTTTTCAAGGTTGTGGACTGTCAGCCCGATGAGGCGCGACTTGCGCGTCCGGAGCGCGCGGGCTGCCGTATTGGTGCGATAGCCGAGCGCTGCGGCGACGGCGACGACGTGCCGCTGCGTCGCCTGGTTGGTCAGGTTCGAGCCGGCGAGGGCGCGCGACGCAGTAGCGATGGAAACGTCTGCGGCACGTGCCACATCGCGCAGGGTGACGCTCATGGCTGAAACAAATAAACAGCTAAAAATGAAAACGATTGCATTCTCTTACTGTAAGTCTTGCGGAGAGTACAAGTCAAATTCGACTCTAGCTATTCCCTTGAGTTTAGGCAAGTTATTGCAATCGATTCCAGTCATGTTGCATACTGCCGGCACCTTACCTACAGGGTTTCATAGGGCTTCATGACATTTCCGGTTTCCGGCGTGGGCGGCATCTGGCCCGCCACGCTTACCCCCTTTGCGCCCGGCGGCGCCATTGACGACGTCGCGCTTGCGGCCCATGTGCATGAAGTGGCGTCCACCGCCGGCGTGCGCGCCGTGGTGGTCAATGGCCACGCTGGCGAAACTTCGTCGCTCAACCGGCTGGAGCGCGCGCATGTGGTGGACGTGGCCGTGCGGGCTGCCGGCCGGATACCAGTGGTCGCGGGCGTCGTGGCGGAAGACACGCGCGATGCCTGCGCGCTGGCAGTCGACGCGGCGGAGGCGGGCGCCTCGGCACTGCTGCTCTTTCCACCGATGCTGTTTGGAGGCGGTTCGGCCCTGCGTCCCGAGATGGCGCTGCGCTTCGTCAAGGACGTAGCCGGGGCCACGCGATTGCCCATCGTGCTGTTTCAGTTGTCGCGTTCTTCGGGCCTCGCTTTTTCCACCGGCTTGCTGGTGCGTTTGTGCAGCGAAGTGCCCTATATCGTCGCCATCAAGGACGGTACCGACGTGCCCGAACTTTATGAAGACAACCTGCGCGCCATCCGCCGCCTCGACCGTCCGGTCACGATGCTGACGACCAACAACAGCTGGCTTTTCGCCTCGCTCACCTATGGCGCCGACGGCATCCTGTCGGGCATCGGCAGCGTTGCCGCGCCGTTGCTGGTCGAAATGCACGAGGCCGTCGCGGCCGGCCGGCTCGACGCCGCCCGAGCCGCGAACGATCGGTTGGTGCCGCTGTGCCGCGCCTTCTATCGCGCACCGTACCTTGACAGCCACAACCGCATGAAGACCGCGCTGCACATGCTCGGACGGCTGCCGCATCCCGATCCGCGCCTGCCACTGCTGCCGCTCGCCGACGATGACAAGACTCGCATCCGCGCCGCGCTGGTCGCGTCCGGACTGCTCGACGACAAATGTTGAGAACGACCGAAAAATGAAACATTTTCGCGGTACTTACACCATCATGGTGACGCCCTTCGATGCGGCGGGTGAGGTCGACGTTTCAGCGCTGGAGCGCTATGTCGACTGGCAGATCGAATCGGGCATCCACGGGTTGATCCCGTTGGGCTCGACCGGCGAGTTCCTGTCGATGACCGACGACGAGATCGAGCTGGTCGCCAGGACCGTGATCGACCGCGCAGCCAATCGCGTGCCGGTGATCATCGGTACCACTGCCGAAGACACCCGCGTGGCTGCGCGCAAGAGCCGCATGGCCGAGTCGCTCGGCGCGGACGGCGTGATGGTGCTGCCGCCGTTCTATTCCACGCCGACCGACGACGAGATTTACCAGCACTACAAAAGCATTTCGGACGCCATCGGCATCCCCATCATGGTCTACAACAATCCGGCCGTGACCAATGTCGACCTGAAGCCGCCGCTGGTCGCGCGGCTCTCGCAGATCGACAACTGCCGCTACATCAAGGAGTCGACGCTCGAGGTCACCCGCGTGCGCGACATCATGCGGCTGTCGGACGGCCGCATGGCCGTGTTCGGCGGGATCATGGGCTTCGAGTCGTACGTCGAAGGCGCGGTGGGCTGGGCGGCCGTGCCGTCGAACGGCGCACCGGCCGAGATGGCCCGGCTCTACGATCTGGTGATGGCCGGCAAGCTCGCCGAGGCACGCGCACTGTCCTTCAAGTATTTTCCGATGATCGATTTCGTCGCCGGCCAGCAGTACGTGGCCGGCACCAAGGCGCTGCTCACGGCCATGGGCCTGCCGGTCGGTGGACCCCGCCCACCGCGACTGCCGATGGGCCCCGAAGGCATTGCCGCCGCCCACCGAATCGTCGACGAACTTGGCCTGCACATAGAGCTTTCAACTTCCGGAGTCCGCGCATGAACACGCTTGCAGAAATCCAGCCGCAAAACGCTGCCAACGACTTGGTCATCCGCATGGTCAACGTGCAGAAGTGGTTCGGCGAATTCCAGGTGCTGCGCGATATCAATCTCGAAGTGCGACGCGGCGAGCGCATCGTGATCTGCGGCCCGTCGGGTTCCGGCAAGTCGACCCTGTTGCGCTGCATCAACCGGCTCGAGGAACATCAGCAGGGCAACATCGTCGTCAACCGCGTCGAACTCACCAACGACATGCGGCGCATCGACGCGGTGCGTCGCGAGGTCGGCATGGTGTTCCAGCACTTCAACCTGTTCCCGCACCTGACCATCCTCGAGAACTGCACGCTCGCGCCCATCTGGAGCAAGAAGTACGCGCCCAGGGAAGCGAAGGAAGTCGCGATGGCGTACCTCACCAAAGTGAAGATCCCCGACCAGGCGAACAAGTACCCGTCGCAGCTTTCTGGCGGCCAGCAGCAGCGCGTGGCGATCGCCCGTGCCCTGTGCATGAGTCCGAAAGTCATGCTGTTCGACGAGCCGACCTCTGCGCTCGACCCGGAGATGGTCAAGGAGGTGCTCGACACGATGGTCTCGCTGGCCGAGGACGGCATGACGATGCTGTCCGTCACGCACGAGATGGGCTTCGCGCGCCAGGTCGCCAACCGCGTGATTTTCATGGACCAAGGCACTATCCTCGAGGAGGGCCCGCCGGCAGACTTCTTCGGCAATCCGCAGCATGAGCGCACGCGGCTTTTTCTGAGCCAGTTGCTGCACTGACCAACAGGCTGCGAAGGCGGAAGAAACGGAGGCGGGCTGACGTCCGTATCAAACCAACCGCTTGATCGCCTTCTTCCGCCACACCGCCCGGTAGTAAGTCGTTTGCAGAATCAACATCGCCACGAACGCAGCCGGGTAGGCCACCCACACCCCGTTCAGCCCGATGCGATGGCTCACGACCCACGCCACTGGCACCTCGACACCGACGATGCACACGATGGAGATCAGCGTCGGCACCAGCACCGAGCCGCTGGCCCGCATGATCCCGGACAGCGCCGACGCCATGCCGAAGATGACAAGGCTCCACAGCATGATGTGCAGCAGTGATTGAGCGATGTCGATCACCGGCGCGCTGGTGATGAACAAGGCCATCAGGTGACGCGAGAACAGATAGCCCAGCAGCACCAGGCCCCCGGTCAGGCACAGGTTCATGACCAGCGCCATCCGCGCGATGGCGCCGAGCCTGTCGGCATGACCTGCGCCAATGGCCTGGGCGCCCAGGATCGATGCGGTGATCGCGATCGAGATGGCCGGGAACTGGACGTACGCCACCACCTGATTGACCGCACCATAGGCCGCCGTTGCGCTCGACCCGTAGCTGTTGACCATCGACAGCAGCGCGATCTCGGCCAGCGCGATCACGATGGTTTGGACACCTGTCGGCACGCCGATCTTGAGCACGGCCTTGAGGAGCTTGGGGTCGATGCGCAGGTGCCGCATGAAGTCCGCATCGGGCGCCAACGGGCTCTTGCGGTGGCGCAGCCGCCAGCCTAGCCACAGCGTCGCGACGACGAAAGCCACCGTGGTGGCCCAGGCGCCACTCGCCACGCCGAGTTGCGGCAAGCCACCCCAGCCGCGAATGAGCGCGGGCGTGACGAGGAGGCCGGTCAACGTCGAAATGAACAGCGTCATCAACGGCGTGACGGTGTCACCGACGCCGCGCAGCATGGCCGTCGACAGCAGGAACACGAAGAGCCCCGGCATCGCGATCAACATGATGCGGGCGTAGCGCGTCGAGTCCGCAAGCACGTCGGCCGGCGTGCCGAGCACGGCCAGCATCGGCGTCGTGAAAACGCCGCCGAACAGCGCGACCAACAGGCCCATCAGCACGCCGACCGTGAGCGTCGTGCCGGCCACGGCCTTGACCTTGTCGACGTCGCCCGCGCCCCATGCCTGGCCGATGAGCACCGACGCGCCGGCGCCCAGCCCGATGACGAAGGCGATGAAAAAGAACATCACCGGAAAGAAGCTCGACACCGCCGCCAGCGCTCCCACGCCGAGCATCTGGCCGACGTAGATATTGTTGAGCGTGCCCGACAGCGACTGCAGGATGTTGCTGAGCAACATCGGCGCGAGGAAGAAAAGAAAGGTCTTCCGCAACGGACGTGCTGAGCGCCCGGCGGGATCGGTCAGGTCGGATGTCGCGACGCGTGGCGCCTTCTGGTCTGAAAACATGCGGAGGATTCTGCCCGCTCGCATGAACCGTTCGCTGGCTTTGGGCAGAATCGCAGCATGACTGAACTTCCCGGAGTGACGGTGTGCGATGGCTGCGACGCGGTCTATCGGCACGCGACCCTGCGACCCCGTGAGGTGGCGCGCTGCCAGCGCTGCGGCACCGAACTCGCACGCAATGCCGGCGAGCAAAAGCGCCGCATCCTTCCGCTCACGGTGGCGAGCCTGATCCTGTTTGCGATCGCCAACCTATTTCCCATCGTCGAGATCGAATTGCAGGGTCGCCGCAGCCAGACCACGTTGTTCGGTGCGGTGGTCGCGCTGACCGGGGAGGGCATGTCGCCGGTGGCGCTGCTGGTGCTGGCGACAACCTTGCTGTTCCCCCTCATGCAGCTGCTGATCCTGTTCTATCTGCTGGTGCCGCTCACGCGCGGCGCACGGCCGCCCGGTTTCGCGCTGCTGGTGCGCGTGCTCCAGTCGCTCCGCCCGTGGGGAATGATCGAAGTTTTTCTGCTGGGCGTGCTGGTCGCCATCGTGAAGCTGTCGGGCATGGCGACGGTGGTGGCAGGCCCGGCACTGTGGGCTTTCGTCGGGCTCACGGTGCTGCTGACCTCGGTGGTGTCGTTCGATCCGCGGGCGTTCTGGGAGATGGCGTTCACGAATCCGGCGTCCGAGCTTCCATCGGAGCCAGTATCTTGAAAGTGCCAAATTCGCTCAACGCTTTCGGCACACGGGTGGTCGGGCTGGCCGGCAACGCGTCGACGCACACTTGCGTCGACGAAGGCAGCGGCACGCTGGCCACCGCGGCCGAGCTCGGGCTGCGCGAATGCCATCACTGCGCCACCGTGTGGCAGCAGGCTCACGACGGCGAGCCGTGTGGTCGCTGCGGTACGCGCCTGCGCACGCGCAAGCCCGACAGCATCCGCCGCACCTGGGCCTTGTTGATCGCCGCGGCCGTGATGTACGTTCCGGCAAACCTGCTTCCGGTGATGATCACGACCAGCCTGTTCGGCACGCAGCAAGACACCATCCTGAGCGGCATCATCTTTTTCTGGGTGTCGGGCTCCTACGGGCTAGCAGCGCTGATCTTTACGGCCAGCTTTCTGGTGCCGCTGTTCAAATTGGCGGCATTGTTTGTGCTGACGGTGATGGCGCAACGGCAAAGCGACTGGCGCCAGCTCGAGCGGGCCAAGCTCTATCACGTACTCGAAATCATTGGCCGATGGTCCATGCTGGACGTCTTCGTGGTGTCGCTGCTGGCAGGGCTCGTGCGCATTCAGGGCTTTGCCGAAGTCACGGCGGGCGTCGGCATCGGCGCCTTCGCCGCGGTGGTGGTGCTCACCATGCTGGCGTCCATCAGCTTCGATCCGCGGCTGATATGGGACAGCGACAGAAAATCAGATGAATCGAAAACCGGATCGAATAAGCGAGTGCAATGAATGAGTGAAGAGCGAAACGCGGAGCCCGTGCCGGCGCCCGCGCCGAAGCAGTCAGGTATTCCCGACGTACCCGCACCACGCGTGGTGCGTCGCCGCGATTGGGTACCGTCGCTGATCTGGTTGATTCCGATCGTCGCGGCGCTGGTCGGCATCACGCTGGTGGCCCGCATCCTGTGGGAACGCGGACCGGAAGTGGTGCTGACCTTCAAGACCGCGGACGGCCTCGAAGCCGGCAAGACAGCCGTTAAATACAAGGACGTGCAGATCGGCATGGTCGAGCGCATCCGGCTGGCGCGCGATCGCTCGCACGTTCGCGTGCTGGTGCAGCTCAACAAGGATGCCGATGGCTTCACTGCCGAAGACACTCGCTACTGGGTGGTGCGGCCGCGACTCGATACGTCCGGCATTTCCGGCCTGGGCACCTTGCTGTCGGGCGCCTACATCGGCGCCGATGCCGGCGTGTCTAAAGAAAGCAGCGGCGAGTTCGCCGGACTCGAGGCGCCCCCGATCATCACGCGCGATACCAACGGCACGCAGTACCAGCTGCGCTCGCGTGACATCGGCTCGCTCGACATCGGGTCGCCGGTCTATTTCCGGCGCGTCAAGGTCGGGCAGATCGCGTCGTTCGACCTCGATGGCGATGGCCGCGGCGTCACGCTGCGGGTCTTCATCAACACGCCATACGACAAGTTCATCGGCGTCAACACACGCTTTTGGCACGCCAGCGGCATCGATGCTCAGCTGAGTGCCAGCGGTTTCACGCTGCGAACCCAGTCGCTCACGACCATTCTGCTGGGCGGCATCGCTTTTCAGGCCCCGGACGATGCGCAGGGGCCTGTCGCCAAGGGTGAAACGACCTTTGCGCTGGCCGAAGACGAGCAGACCGCCATGAAGGAACCCGACGGCCCGTCGCAGAACCTGCTGATGTACTTCAACCAGTCGGTGCGTGGTTTGTCGCCGGGCGCGCCGGTCGACTTTCGCGGCATCACGATCGGCGAGGTCAAGTCGTTGGGGGTGCAATTCGATCGCAGCGAGCGTGCGTTCCTGATGCCGGTGCTGGTCACGGTGTACCCCGACCGGCTGCGGCGTGTCGATGGCGCGCGCGACATGCCCGACCAGCGGGCCGAGCGCAGGGAGCGTGTCTCCGCGCTGATCGCGCGCGGCCTGCGCGCCCAACTGCGCACCGGCAACCTGCTCACAGGGCAGGTCTATGTGGCTCTCGACTTTTTTCCGAAGGAGAAGCCGGTCAAGGTCGACATGACCAGGAACCCGATCGAGGTGCCGACGGTTGCCAACAGCCTGGACGAGATCCAGACCCAGGTGCAGGAGATCGCGACCAAGCTCAACAAGATTCCGTACGAGGAAATCTCGGGTGATCTGCGCAAGACCCTGGCCACGCTCGACACCACATTGAAGAGTGCCGAGACCACGGTGACCCGCATCAACAACGACGTGACGCCCGAAATCACCGCGGCCATGAAGGACGCGCGCAAGACGCTGAACAGCGCCGAGCGCACGCTCGCGGACGACTCGCCGCTGCAGCAGGACGTGCGGCAAACGCTGCGTGAACTGACGCGTGCCGCCGGTTCAATCCGCGTATTGACGGACTACCTCGAACGCCACCCCGAGTCGCTGTTGCGCGGCAAACCGGACGACAAGAAATGAAGTTGCTTTTGAGTTCAGCGGTGTCCGCCACGCTGGCCGCATTGGTCGTGGCCGGCTGTGCAGGCCAGCCGACGATGTACTACACACTGGCCAACCCGGCGAGCACTGCGGCCAGTGCGAAAGCTGCGGATGCGAGCAACGCGTCCCCGGTCAGTAATGGCGCTGCGCCTATCTACATCGAACTCGCACCACTCTCGATGCCGGAGAGTCTCGCGCGGCCGCAGATGGTCGTGCGGCAGAACGGTGACCGCAGCGCGCAGGTCAATGTGCTCGAGCAGCATCGTTGGGCGTCGTCTTTCGAGGACGAGCTGCGCGATGCGCTGTCGAGTGGCGTGGCCAGTCGCCTCGGTGCTTTCGATGCAAGCAAGGGTGGGCGCCAGACGTCGCAGCCGGTTTACCGCATCGCAATACAGGTTCGCCGCTTCGACGCCATCGAAGGAACACGCGTCGACGGCAGCTTTAGCTGGACCGTGAAGCGCTCCGATGAAACCTTGCCCACCGCTTGCAGCTTCGACACGAGCGAGCCGGTCGGTGCAGGCATCGACGCCGTGGCGCAGGGGGCTCAGCGCGTGACGGCGACGGCCGCCTCTGCGATTGCGCGCAGCGTGACCGCGGCCGGGCTCAAGCCGGGCGGCGCCTGCAGCTGACCGGCGGCGACCGCGACGCAACGCTCAATCGGCGCGAATGCGGCCCTCGACCAGGCGATGCAATGCGTCGCACAACAAGCTTGCCGGCTTTTCGAACCCCTCGATCGCGGTGAAATGATCGGCATTGGCAAGCGGCAGCAGTTCGGCGTAGTTGTTCTTGTCCAGCCACGCGCGATGCATTTGAGTGGATTGCTGTTCGAACGAGGGCTGCTCCAGAGTGCCCCAACTGAGGACGAGGGGCGTGCGGGACGGGCGCACCTGATGCAGTGGCGAGTTGCGGGCCACGAGCCCTTCGTCGAGCTGAATCGCTGGCTGTAAATAGCTGTAGCGCAAGGGGGCGATGTCGAACAAGCCGCTCACGAGAACGGCGCCGGCAAACGGGTCTGCCGGCAGTCCATAGCGCTCCTGCCACGGCGTGCAGAGCAGCATCGCACCCAAGTGCCCACCGGCGGAATGGCCACCGATCACAATCCGCTGGGGATCTCCGCCATGCTGATCGATATGGCGGATGACCCATGTGGCCGCGGCTCGCACCTGCCGCACGATTTCGTCCAGCGTGACGGCAGGGCAGAGCGCGTAGTCGACAAGCACGGTCGTGTAGCCCAAGGCGTGCGGACCGAGCGCCATGTGGCTGAAGTCGCGTGCCGCGTTGGCGCGCCAATAGCCGCCGTGGATATAGAGGAAGACCGGAGCACCCGGTCGGCGCGCCGGCACGATGTCCAAAGTTTCCGCGAGCGTGGGGCCATAGGGAACGCCAGCGATATACGGAAGGCTGCGACGCGCTGCTTCGCTCTGTTCTGCATAGTGTCGCAATGAAGCGTCGAGATCGACGGCACGCAGGCGTGGGTTGTAGGCCTCGTTGATGGCATCCAGGCTGGGATAGCCGTGGGGCAACGGCAGCAGTTCCCCAGATTGCGAAAGCAGGGCGGTCATGGACGCAAGGCCTTAGAACGTGGTGGCAATGTATTTCGCTTCCATGTACTCGGAGATGCCGTGGTGCTGCCCGCCCTCGCGACCCAGACCGCTTTGCTTGACGCCACCAAATGGCGCGGCAGGATCGGAAACCAACCCACGGTTGATGGCGATCATGCCTGCCTCCAATTCCGCGGCAACTCGCATACCGCGTCCCACATCGCGTGTGTACACATAAGAAGCCAGGCCGTACTCGGTATCGTTGGCACGCGCAATGACTTCGGCCTCGGTTTCAAAGCGCGTGATGGGCGCAACGGGGCCGAAGATCTCCTCGTGTGCCATCAGCGCACCGGCTGGAACATCGGTCAATACGGTCGGCGGATAAAAGAAGCCGTTGCCATCCGGAACCGCGGCACCGCACACCACCCGGGCACCGCGCTCTATGGCGTCCTGAACCAGCCGATCGATCTTCTGAACCGCCTTGCGCGTGATCATCGGACCGCATTCGGTGTCTGCATTTGCACCAGGGCCAACCTTCAGGGCGGCCATCCGTTCAGCCAGACCCCGTGCGAACGCGTCGTGGATGCCGGACTGCACGTAAATGCGGTTGGCCGCCGTGCAGGCTTCGCCCGCGTTGCGCATCTTGGCGATCATGGCGCCGTCGAGTGCGGCCTCCAGGTCCGCATCGTCGAAGACGATGAAAGGCGCGTTGCCGCCAAGTTCCATGGCGCAGGAGACCACGCTTTTGGCGGCCTCGGCCAAAAGGGTGCGGCCAACGCCCGTCGACCCGGTGAACGACAGCTTGCGCACCCGCGGATCGGCCAGCATCGCAGCCGTCAGCGCTCCGGGTTCCGACGTGGTGAGAACGTTCACGACGCCCGGCGGTACGCCGGCTTCTTCGTACAGCGCAGCCAGGGCATAGGCGGTAAGAGGCGTCTCACTGGCTGGCTTCAGGATGACCGTGCAGCCGGATGCAAGGGCCGGAGCGATTTTTCGCGTTGCCATGGCCGCAGGGAAGTTCCAGGGTGTGATCAGCAAGCAAATGCCGATCGGTACGTAGTCCACGATGATGCGGTTGCTGCCCGAGGGGGCGATGCCGAACTCTCCCGTGATACGGACTGCCTCCTCGCTGTTCCAGCGAAAAAACTCGGCGGCATACGCCACCTCGCCGCGTGCATCGCGCAGGGCTTTGCCGTTCTCGAGCGAAATCAGCGTGGCCAGCATCTCGGCGCGCTCCGTCATCAGCGTGTAGCAGCGGCGCAGTATTTCGGCGCGCTGGCGTGGTGGGGTCTTGCGCCATCCCGGCGCTGCGAGAGCGGCAGCCTGCACGGCGCTGGCGGCGTCCTCGACCGTGGCATCCGGCACCGTTGCGATCACGCCTTCAGTGGAAGGATCAATGACGTCGATTTGCCCGCCGCTGCTGGCCGGGCGCCAATGACCGCCAATGTAGAGGCCTTGCGGCAGTGTGTCGAAGTCAAACGCCAGCGCGCTGTGCTGGCCAGGAGGTTGGGCTACGTTCATTGGAAGAGTCCTGAAAAGAAGGATCAGCGTGCGGCCGCAGCCAGATCGCCGTCGAACGCTGCCTGCACGAGCTGTCGCATGCCGGCCAGGTCGATGGCGCGAGGATTGTTCTTGATGAGGCGCTGGATGCCGACGGCCTGTTCGCATGTCCAGTCGATCTGGTCACGCGCCAGTCCGAGCGCGGCGAGCGTGGGCGTGATGCCGATGGCCCCGAAGATCCGGCTCACCTCGCGGATGGCAGCATCGGCCCGGTCATCGATGCTGCCGGTGGCTGGCAAGCCCAACGCCTCGCCCACCTCGGCGAAATCCGCTCCCGAGACCGAACGGTTGTAGCTCATCACGTAGGGCAACATGGTCGCGACGCCCATGCCATGCGCGGTGTCGGTCAGGGCGCCCGCCGGGTACTGCACTGCATGCGCTGCAGCCGTGCCGGCGGTGCCGAATGCACAGCCGGCCGCGAGCGCGCCCATCATCACGTCAGCACGCGCGTCTTCGTTCGAACCATCGGCTACGGCTTTTTCCAGGCTGCGCCCCAGGAGTTGGATCGCGTAGAGGGCAAATTGATCGCTGAGTGCGCCTTTGCCGATGAACACATTTTGCTGAGCCAGTTCGTGGCTCGGCGGTTTGCGTGCTGCGGTAAAAGCCTCGATCGCATGCGTCATGGCGTCGGCGCCGGCGATTGCGGTGAGGGCCGACGGGCAGGTCATCGTCAATTCGGGGTCGCATATCGCGACGCTTGGTATGAGATAGGGACTCGATGCCCCGATCTTCAGCGTGCGATCCGTGTCGCTGACAACTGCGACCGGAGTGACCTCTGAGCCCGTGCCTGCCGTGGTCGGTACCGCAATGATGGGAAGCACCGGGCCGGGCACTTTGAACTCACCGTAATAGTCCGGAAGCGTGCCGCCATGAGTGAGCAGCAGCGAGACGCACTTGGCCATGTCCAGGCAGCTGCCGCCACCTATGCCGATGACCATTTGCGGCTGAAAGGACCGCACCGCATCCACGCAGAGCGCCACGCTGTCACGCGGCACATCCGGCTGGACGCCGTCGTGCACCAGCACCTCGATCGAAGCGGACCTCAGCGCAGCGAGCATTTCCGCGAACACGGGCGTCGATGCGAGACGGCTGTCGGTGCAAACCAGTGCGCGTTGGCCAAAGCGTCTGGCGACTGCGGGCAGCGCGTGGCGCTGGCCTTTGCCAAAAAGGATTTCACGAGGGAGTCTGAGCGCAGCGAAGAGTGTCATTGTTTTTGTCCTTCAAGGATGTATGCGGGGGTGAAAGAAGACGGCGAAGACGGTGTCTGGAGATCGAGCGCCTGGAGTTCGGCCCACAGCTGCGGCGCGATGTCGAAACCACTCTTCAGCGAATGCGTGCGCCGCTGCGTAGCGCCGTCGCCTGGCACCCGCACCGGACAGTCGGGCTCGGAAGAGGGCGAGTCTCGGACCGTGTCGAGGTAGGCGGAAAGCTGCTGTGAAACGTCTGGGGCCGAAGCCGCGTCGATGACGACGAGCACATCGCCCTTGTTGCAAAGAGCGTCGGCGTCGAGCGTGCCGCGCACGTTTGGCGCCAGGGCCGAACCGGCGAGTGCGGCAATCAAAAGTTCGATCGCTATCCCGAGGCCATAACCTTTGGCGCCACCGAACGGTGCAATGGCGCCGTGCATGGCGCGTGCAGCGTCGGTCGTCGGATGTCCTTCGCGGTCGCGCGCCCAGCCCTCGGGCAGCGGCCGGCCGCTCGCCGCGTAATGATGGATCTTGCCCATCGACACCATGCTTGTGGACGCGTCCAGCACCAGAGGGCGGCCAGCGGTGGGTACCGCGATCGCAAAGGGGTTGGTACCCAGAAATGCACGTGTGCCGCCGTGCGGATGGACCAACGCCTCACTGGATGAGAAAACGATGCCGATGCATCCTCGCGCAGCAATGTGCTCTACGTACCAGGCCAGCATGCCCAGGTGGTTGCTATTGCGGATGGCGGCGAGGGCGATACCGGTCGAAGCAGCGCGTTGGTGGAGTTGATGCAGAGCTTGCATCGCCACGACAGGGCCCAGCCCCTGTTCTCCTTCAACCACCAGCACTGCATCGGAACGCCAGTGACTTTGACCGGACGCAGAGGGGTTCAAGAGGCCGAGATCCATGCGTGCAAGAAGACGCGGCAGGCGCTGCAACCCGTGTGAGGGATGACCCTTGAGTTCGGCCTCTACCAAAACGTCGGCTTGCAAGGCGGCGTAGCGCTCGGGGGTCCCGCGTTGTGCGAGCAAGCTCCTGACGAGTGCAAGCGAACCCCAATTTGAAATTTGCACGAACTACCTTCCTATATCGGATCGTATAGGATATAGTATCGTACTTGTTAGGCTGTGACCACCTAAAGTCACATGCGACGCACACACCCTCCAATGAAACTTTGAATCTTTGCACTACGAAGAGATGACGCCAGACAGCACTACGATCCAGCGCGCCGGCAGCCTGTCGGGCGACGTATACGAAGCGATCTTCAATCAGCTCATGGCGTTGAAGATCGCCCCAGGGTCGCGCATCACTGTGGACAGCCTGGTCAAGGAATTCAACGTATCCCACACGCCCATTCGCGAGGCCCTTGGGCGTCTCGAGGGCGAAGGCCTCGTGCTCAAGCAGCACCTGGTCGGTTACCGCGCAGCCCCGCAAATCACGCGACGTCGTTTCGACGAGCTGTATGAATTGCGGCTGCAACTCGAGCCTCATGCCGCTGCCAAAGCGGCTGCCGGGATGGACGCAAGCAAGATGGCCACCCTGCGTGAAGCGGCCGGCGGGATGTCCCGGGGCGATGCCAGCGACGAGCAACTGCGCTACTCGAACTTCGCCCGACAGGACGGGGTTTTCCACGACAGCATCATGCAGTTTGCAGGGAACGAACTCATCAGGGAGACGCTGGCCTTCCAGCACACGCACTTCCATATCTTTCGACTGATGTTCCACCGACGTGTCACAGAAGAAGCACTCGACGAGCATCAGGCACTGATGGATGCCTTTGCGGCAGGCGACTCGGATGCCGCTGCAGCTGCCATGCGTGCGCACATCGAGCATTCCCGCGACCGGCTTCTACCGGCGTTCGACTGAATGCCCGGCATGTTGCTGCAGACCCAGGGCCTGGAGTCATTGCGCGCCACGCCGTGCGAGGCGGGTAAACAGTTTGGGACTCAGGCGCTAATGCGCGCGGACAAGTTGAGCATGCGATTCGGTCCGGTCACGGTGCTTTCGGACGTGGCGCTGGACATCGTCGGTGGCGAGATCCACGCTGTCATTGGTGAGAACGGCGCCGGCAAATCGACGTTGATGCGTCTGCTGTCGGGGTACCTCAGCCCCAGTGCCGGTACGCTGGTTCTCGACGGCAAGGCCACGCAATTCGCCACGCCCAATCAGGCGCAGCAAGCGGGTGTCGTGCTGGTGCACCAGGAAATTCTGTTAGCCGAGGGATTGTCCGTTACGCAGAACCTGTTTCTCGGTCGCGAGCTCGGGCGCATGGGCATGGTGGACGGCCGCACCATGCGCCGCGTGGCCTCCGAGAAGCTGGAGGAGCTCGGCTGTCACGTATCGCCCAACGCCCTGGTGCGCGACGTGCCACTGGCGGAGCGCCAACTGGTGCAGATTGCCCGTGCCTTGCTCGACGAGCACCGGCTGGTGATATTTGACGAACCCACCGCAGTGTTGACCGGAGACGAGGTCGAGCGGCTGATGAAAATCATCTTCGGGCTGAAGGCAAAGGGCGTTGCTGTGCTCTACATCAGTCATCGACTCGACGAGGTGCAGCGACTGGCCGACAAGCTGACGGTGCTGCGTGACGGCTGCGTGGTCGGTACACATCCGGGTCACATGCTCAGCCAGATGGACATGGCGCACCTGATGGTGGGACGTGAGCTGAATGCGCTGTATCCGCCCAAGACCGTCCAGCCGCGCGGCGAGGCAATGCTGGCGGTGCGCAACGCCGATGTGCCAGGATGGGTCAAGGACGTTTCCTTCACGGTCCACAAGGGAGAGATCCTCGGCTTTGCCGGAATGATCGGCGCCGGTCGCACCGAATTGTTCGAAGGCATCGTCGGCTTGCGCGCAGCCACTGCGCTCGTCGAGCTGATGGGCAAGCCACTGCGTCTGCGCTCGCAGCGCGATGCGATCGATGCCGGGATCGGCTATCTGACCGAAGACCGCAAAGGCAAAGGACTGCTGTTGCAGGAACGACTGGCGCCCAACTTGACTTTGTCGGCCCTTCGCAGGCTGTACCCAGGACCCTGGCTGCGCAGGCGCCAGGAAGGGCAGGCATTGGAACGGAGCATTCGGGACTACGACATTCGGGTCAAGAGTGCACGCTTGCGCGCGGGCCAGTTGTCAGGCGGCAATCAGCAAAAGCTTCTGCTCGCCAAGGTCCTTCTGACAGATCCTTCAGTGGTCATCATCGATGAGCCCACCCGCGGCATCGATATTGCCAACAAGGCGCAGATCTATGCCTTCATCCAGCAGCTGGTGGCCAGGGGCAAAGCCTGCATCGTGATTTCGTCGGAGATGCAGGAACTCATCGGCCTCTGCGACCGCATCCTGGTCATGCGGCAAGGCCGCATCAGCGGAGAAGTCACAGGCGAACAGATGACTGAAAAAAATATCGCGTTGCTGGCCACCAGCGACATCCAGGTTCCCGAGGAGACAACAATATGAGTGCCATTCCGCACACCCTCCCGATTTCACGTGAACGGGAGTTCGCAATCAGCTGGACCGATGCTGGACCATTTCTCGCACTCGCAGCATTGCTGGTCATTGGTTACCTGATCAATCCTGATTTCCTTTCTGCGACCAACCTCGGCAACGTGGTCGCACGCAGCGCCTTCATCGCCATCATCGCGGTGGGTGCGACTTTCGTGATCTCTTCGGGGGGGCTGGATCTGTCGGTCGGTTCGATGGCCGCGTTCATCACCGGCGTCATGATCATGTGCATGAACGGCCTGGCCTCGAGCTACGGCGGCTGGGCCATTCCGGCCGGAATGGCAGTCGCACTGCTGGTCGGCCTGGTCTGCGGCCTTGTGAATGGACTGATCGTCACCGTTGGCAAGATCGAGGCCTTCATCGCAACGCTGGGCACCATGGGTATCTTTCGCGCCCTGATCACCTATCTGTCGGATGGCGGCACCATTCCGATCGATCGTTCGCTGCGCGACATCTATCGCCCCGTCTACTTCGGCACGGTCGCCGGTGTGCCAATCCCGATCCTGGTCGCTCTCGCGGTCGCGGCTGTCGGCGCGTTCATCCTCTACAAGACCAAATATGGCCGGCGCTGTGCTGCCGTGGGCGCCAACGAAGAAGTTGCTCGCTACTCCGGCATATCGGTGATCAAAACGCGCGCCATCGCCTACATGATTCAGGGTGCCTGCGTGGCGGTCGCGGCCATGTGCTATGTGCCCAGACTGGGCGCGGCAACGCCGACCACTGGTCTTTTGTGGGAACTCCAAGTGATCACCGCAGTGGTCATCGGCGGCACGGTGCTGCGCGGCGGCACGGGCCGCATCTGGGGCACCCTGGCGGGTGCCGTCGTGCTCGAGCTCATTGCCAACCTGATGGTGCTGTCGGATCTGGTCTCCGAATACTTGGTTGGCGCGGTGCAGGGCGCCATCATCATCATTGCGATGCTGATCCAGCGGTTCTCCAAATCGAAATAGCCTCGTTCGGACCCCGCGGGGCAGCTATGCAGGGGTCCATGCAGTTTTCAAACCTATACATAGACGGAGACAAACATGTTCAAGACAAAGTGGATCGCAGGACTGGCGCTCGGAGCGCTGCTGGCCGCCAGTGGGGCGCACGCGCAGAAAAAGACAGTGGCAGTGTCGATCCCGGCGGCGGACCATGGGTGGACTGCCGGTGTGGTGTACCACGCGCAGGCCGCGGCCAAGGAAATCAACAAGGCCTTTCCCGGCATCGAGGTGATCGTGAAGACCTCGCCCTCTGCATCGGCCCAGGTCAGCGCACTGGAGGATCTTTCGGCTGGACGTAATCTGGCTGCGTTGGTGATCCTGCCATTCAGCTCGGAGGAGCTGTCCGGCCCGGTGAAGTCGGTCAAGAGCAAGGGAGCCTTTGTCACCGTTGTCGATCGTGGTCTCAACGACCCTTCGATCCAGGACCTGTACGTGGCCGGCGACAACATCGCCGTAGGGCGCAACACGGCGAAGTTCCTGGTCGACAAATTGGGTGGCAAGGGCAATCTGGTGGTGTTGCGCGGCATCCCGACCGTGATCGACGAAGAACGCATCAAAGGATTCCAGGACACCATCAAGGGCACCGAGTTGAAGGTGCTGGATATTCAGTATGCCAACTGGAACAGTGACCAGGCATTCAAGCTGATGCAGGACTACCTGGCCAAGTACCCGAAGATCGACGCTGTCTGGGCCAACGACGACGACATGCTTCTTGGTGTGCTGGAAGCCATCAAACAGTCCGGGCGCAAGGAAATCAAGTACGCCCTGGGCGGCAATGGCATGAAGGAGATTATCAAGAAGGTAATGGACGGTGACGCCGTGACGCCTGTCGAGACGCCATATCCACCTTCGATGATCAAGACGGCGATCTATCTGACAGTGGCAAACCTGGCAGCCCAGGCGCCCGTGCGCGGTGCAGTCAAGCTGGATGCGCCGCTCATCACCAAGCAAAACGCCAAGGAATATTACTTTCCGGACTCGCCGTTCTGACTCCCCACAACACAGCAATCATCAACCGAAAGAATGACACCATGCCCGGAAAAAAAATCCTGATGCTCACTGGCGAATTCACTGAGGAATACGAAATCTTCGTATTTCAGCAGGCGATGGAGGCCGTGGGCCACACCGTCCACGTGGTCTGCCCTGACAAGAAAGCCGGCGACTTGATCAAGACGTCGCTGCACGACTTCGAGGGAGATCAGACCTACACCGAGAAAATGGGTCATTACTTCACCATCAACAAGACGTTCTCGGAGGCCCAGGAACAACTCGACCAGTACCACGCCGTGTATGCGGCCGGTGGTCGCGGTCCGGAGTACATCCGCACCGACAAGCGCATTCAGGCCATGGTGCGGCACTTTCATGACCAGAAAAAGCCGATCTTCACCATCTGCCACGGCGTGCAGATTCTGATCGCGGTCGACGGGGTCGTGCGCGGCAAGAAGGTCGCGGCTTTGGGCGCCTGTGAACCTGAGGTGACCCTGGCTGGCGGCACCTACATCGATCTGTCGCCGACGGACGCTTACGTCGATGGAACCATGGTGTCGGCGAAGGGCTGGACCGCGCTAGCGGCCTTTATTCGCGAGTGCTTGAAGGTGTTGGGCACAGAGATTCGTCACTCCTGAATCAACGAGCAGCGCAGGGCTCGAAATAGCCCTGCTCGCCGGTGACTGCGTTTCAAAGGCGCCAGAAGCGGTGCCAGAGGTGACGCGAGCGTCGGCGGGTCGCCTCCTCAAACGCATGAATGGCCCGCCAAGGCGCGCTCGCGCGCACGGCAAGCAGCACGCGGTTCTTCCACGCCTTCCAACGCGGGTACCAGCGTGCGAAAAGCGAAATGCGCATGAGCGACGTTTCGACCAGCTGAAAGATGCGCGCGACGATGGCGGTGCCGACCAGTTTGGCGCCGATCAGCACCGCGAATCCGGTCGCCGCGTGGCCTCCACTGAAGAGGTACAGCGCCAGGACCTTCACGGGCAGCAACACCAGCACCGGTAAGAAAAATGCGAGCAGCGCGCCCCACGGCGGCAGTCCGCGCACCTTGTTTTCCAGGCGCGCCCACAGGGGCAGGCGTGCCAGGCGGCCGACCAAGTTGGCAAGCGGTGTCCAACCCCATTCTTCGAAGAGCAGCACCGGCACGAGAATGGCAGTCAGCAGCCCGCGCAGGGCCGCTCGGAACGTCGACGCCGGTTTCTTGGCGGCGCTCTGCGGTGAGGGTTGCTTTGGCGTTGCGGGCGGCGGTGTCGGGCGGGTCACCGAATCATTGTGGGCCCGGCCCAGAAGGCGCCATGACAGGAAAAAGCGCTATGGCAAACTTCTGCGCTTCACTCGAATCGCGTCCTGGCCCCGCTGGCGGCGCACGCTCAGGGACTCCGTTCAAAAATGCAAAAAATCATTCGCCAGCTCGCCGCCGAAATCAAGGTCGGTGAACACCAGATAAAGGCCGCGATCGACCTGCTCGATGGCGGAGCGACCGTGCCATTCATCGCGCGCTATCGCAAAGAAGCCACGGACGGTCTCGACGACATCCAGCTGCGCGAACTGGAAGCGCGCTTGACTTACCTCAGGGAGCTGGAAGACCGGCGCGCCGCGGTGCTCAAAAGCATCGACGAGCAAGGCAAGCTGACGCCTGAACTGCGCGCTGCCATAGAGTTCGCGCCGACCAAGCAAGAGCTGGAAGACCTGTACCTGCCGTTCAAGCAGAAGCGCCGCACCAAGGGGCAGATCGCGCGCGAATTCGGCATCGAGCCGCTGGCCGACTTGCTGCTTGCCGACCCCACGCGGAACCCGACGACCGAGGCGCTGGCCTTTTTGAAGCCGGCGACGCTGCTCGACGACGGCAAGCCAGGGCCGGATTTTTCCACCGTGCCGGCGGTGCTCGACGGTGTGCGCGACATCCTGTCGGAGCGTTGGGCAGAAGACGCGGTGCTGGTGCAGCGCCTGCGCGAGTGGCTCTGGAGCGAAGGCCTGTTCAAGTCGACGCTGATGTCGGGCAAGGACGAGCACAACGTCGATGTGTCCAAGTTTCGCGATTACTTCGCCTACGACGAGCCGATCGGCCGGGTGCCGTCGCACCGCGCGCTGGCGGTGTTCCGCGGCCGCACGCTGGAGATGCTCGATGCCAAGTTGGTGTTGCCGGTCGAGCCGGAGCCGGGCAAGCCGTCGATCGCCGAAGGGAAAATCGCGCTGCACCTGGGCTGGAGCCACAGTGCGCGGCCGGCCGACGACTTGCTGCGCAAGTGCGTAGCCTGGACATGGCGCGTCAAGCTGTCGCTCTCCACCGAGCGCGACCTGTTCACCCGCCTGCGCGAAGACGCCGAAAAGATCGCGATCAAAGTCTTCGCCGACAACCTGCGCGACCTGTTGCTGGCCGCGCCGGCCGGCCCGCGCGTGGTGATGGGCCTCGACCCAGGCATTCGCACGGGGGTGAAGGTCGCGGTGGTCGACGCCACCGGCAAGCTGGTCGAAACCGCGACCGTGTTTCCGCACGAACCGCGCAAGGATTGGGAAGGCTCGCTCCACACGCTCGGCAAGCTGTGTGCCAAGCACGGCGTGAATCTGATCGCGATCGGCAACGGCACCGCCAGCCGCGAAACCGACAAGCTGGCCGCCGACCTCATCAAGCTGCTTGCCAAGATGGCCGCACAGGTCGGTGCGCCAGAAGTCGCGATCGACAAGGTGGTGGTCAGCGAGGCGGGGGCTTCGGTGTATTCCGCGAGTGAACTCGCGTCGCAGGAGATGCCCGACGTCGACGTCAGCCTGCGCGGCGCCGCGAGCATCGCGCGACGGCTTCAGGATCCGTTGGCCGAGCTGGTCAAGATCGACCCGAAGGCCATCGGCGTCGGCCAGTACCAGCACGACGTGAACCAGAGCGAACTCGCGCGCACCCTGCATGCGGTCGTCGAGGATTGCGTGAACTCTGTCGGTGTGGACCTCAACACCGCCAGCGTACCGCTGCTGTCGCGTGTGTCCGGCCTGTCGGGCAGCGTCGCCAAGGCGGTGGTGAAGTGGCGTGAGGCCAACGGCGCTTTCGCGACCCGCAAGCAGCTGCTCGAGGTGACCGGCTTCGGCCCCAAGGCTTTCGAGCAGAGTGCCGGCTTCCTGCGCGTGCGCGGCGGCAGCAACCCGCTGGACATCACCGGCGTGCACCCGGAAACCTATCCACTGGTCGAGCAGATCATGGTGAAGACCGGCTTGGCCGTAGGCGAGCTGATGGGCCGTGCCGACATGCTGAAGACGCTCAAGCCAGAACTCTTCGCCAATGAGAAGTTCGGCGTCATCACCGTCAAGGACATCCTGGGCGAACTTGAAAAGCCCGGCCGCGACCCGCGCCCTGACTTCAAGGTGGCGCGGTTCAACGACGGCGTCGAAGACATCAAGGACCTGGTCGAAGGAATGATCCTCGAAGGCACGGTGAGCAACGTCGCACAGTTCGGTGCCTTCATCGACATCGGCGTGCACCAGGATGGGCTGGTGCATGTGAGCCAGCTGGCGAACAAGTTCGTGGAAGACGCGCGTGAGATCGTCAAGACCGGCGACATCGTGCGGGTCAAGGTGATGGAGGTCGACCCGGTGCGCAAGCGCATCGCGCTGTCGATGCGGCTGGATGCGGCGCCGGCGCGGCGGGATGGGCCGCGCGACAACCGGTTCGAAGGAGCGGGTCGCGGCCAGCAACAGGGCTCGCGAAAAGACAATGCGCCTCAACCGGCCAGTCAGATGGCGAGCGCATTTGCAAAGCTGCAAGGGCTGCGAAAATAAACGGATCCCTCGATAAATCTTCTCTGTTCAAACGCCTATTGTTGATTAGGCTATTGATTTCATTGAATAATACTTACGTGAATCAATTCATTAATCTTCTCTGATTGCAATGCCGAGTCCCTCGGTGGCGAGCCCGGAACAATTGCGTGCCGTTTTGGCGCGAGGGCCGGCCAGCGCCAATGATCTTTCGGCGGCCCTGCGGATCAGCGTGCCGACGGTGCACCGGCTGCTGAACCGGCTGGCCGACGCGGTCGTCAGTGCCGGCAAGGCCCGCCGCGCACGCTACGCCTTGGTTCGCCCGCTGCGCGGGAGCAGTGCGCCGTTACCGGTGTATGCCGTGGACGAGGCAGGGCAGGTGCATGCCGCAACCCGACTCGTGCCGCTGCGTCCCGAGGGCAGCTGGATGGATCTGGCCGGTACGCCGTGGCCGGTGCCGGACGAAGCGCGCGATGGTTGGTGGGCTGGCCTGCCATATCCGCTGCAACAAATGCGTCCGCAAGGCTACATGGGCCGACAGTTCGCGCAGATCGAACACAGGGCGCTGGCCGTCGCGCCCAACCCGCTGGAGTGGAGCGACGACGACGTGCTCTTTGTGATGAGCCAGCGCGGCACCGACCTGAGCGGCAACCTGATCGTCGGCGAAGCGGCCTGCGAACAATGGCTCGTTGCCAAGGCGGCCGCCATCGATCCATTGCCGGAATCCGGCATCGCCGGGCACTACCTTGATTTGGCCGGGCACGCACTGGCTGCGGGCGTCGCAGGCTCCAGCGCCGCTGGCGAGTTCCCCAAGTTCACCGCACGACGCACATTGGCCGGCAGCGCCACGCCGCACGTGCTGGTCAAGTTCTCGGGCGTCGAACACTCGGCGGCGGTGCGTCGCTGGTCCGACTTGCTGGTGTGCGAACACTTGGCGTCGCTGCACGCCGCCGCCATGCCGGGCGTGGTCTGCGCGGCGAGCCGCGTGCTCGTCCACGGTGGCCGCACGTTTCTGGAAGTGGAGCGCTTCGACAGGCAAGGCGCGTTCGGTCGCAGCCCGCTGTGCGCGCTCGATGTGCTCAACGCCGAGTTGATCGGCGAAAGCACCATGGAGTGGCCGCGACTCATGGCGCGACTCGCGGCGCTCGATCTGGTCACGCCGGAAGACGAAGCGCGCGTGCAGCATCTGTGGTGGTTCGGCCGGCTCATCGGCAACACCGACATGCACACCGGGAATTTGAGCTTTCGGCCGGAACAGGGCCGGTTCGCCTTGGCGCCGCTCTACGACATGTTGCCCATGCGCTATGCGCCGCTCGCGGGTGGCGAAGTGCCCGCGCGTGAGCTGTCGCCGGTGCTGCCGCTGCCACCTCAACGCGAGGTGTGGCTCGTCGCTTGCGCGGCCGCCATCGCGTTCTGGCGCGCAGCGGCTGCCGACCGCCGCATCGGCAACGCCTTCCGTGCCATATGCGCCGGCAATGTCGATGAACTGATGCGGTTGCGCGACCGCCTTTGATGGCGTTGCGTCAAGCGACGGGCAAAGGGCGCACGCGTCTTGCTTGATGATCCGATCACATGAAAGCACTGCGCATCTACGCCGGCCCCGTGGCCCGGGCCCATATCGAACGCCATGGCCTGAAGCCGAAAGACGTTCGAACGATTCCCGGTGCGGCTGGGGGCCCCAAGGGCTTGATCCTCGGGCCGATCGACCGCTTCCTGTTCGGCGATTGGCTGCCACGGTCAACGCAAACGGTGAACCTGGTCGGCGCGTCGATCGGCGCGTGGCGGCTTGCGACGGCCTGCCTCGACGATCCGGTCAAGGCTTTCGGGCGCTTCGAGCACGACTACGTGCAACAGCGCTTCGACGTGCCGCCAGGACAAAAGCGCCTGACGGCACGCCAGGTCAGCCAGCGCTTTTCCGAGAACCTGAAGACCTTTTTCGGCGGGCGCATCGGTGAGGTGCTGAAGCACCCGCGCTACAAGCTGCATGTCGTCACTTCGCGCGGCCGGCACATCCTCGGGCGCGAGGGCAGGGCACGCACGCCTATCGGCTACCTCGCCGCATTTGCCACCAACAGCATCCACCGCAAGAGCCTGGGCGCATGGCTGGAGCGCTGCGTGTTTTCAACGGCGGGGGCCGCGCTGCCCTTCGGCACCAACGACTTCAAGACGCGCCGGCTCGACCTGAGCGATGCCAACTTCAAGCTGGTGATCCAGGCGTCGTGCTCGATCCCGTTCTTGCTGGAGGCGGTGCACGACATTCCGGGTGCGCCACCGGGCGCGTACTGGGACGGCGGCATCACCGACTACCACCTGCACCTCGACTACCAGCCGACCGACGAAGGCCTGGTTTTGTATCCGCACTTTCAGCGCGCGGTGGTGCCGGGCTGGCTCGACAAGAGCCTGAAGTGGCGCCACAAGCCGACCGGCTTTCTGGACCGCATGGTCGTGCTGGCGCCCGATGCCGACTGGGTGAGGAGCCTGCCCAACGGCAAGCTGCCCGACCGCAACGACTTCGTGCGCTTCGCCGATGACCCTGCCGCGCGCATCGCCGCTTGGGGACGGGCGACGCGCGAGGCGCAGCGGCTGGCCGACGAGCTCGCCGAGCGATTGCAGCACGACGACATCGGGGAAGTGCTACCGCTTTAGGTCGCGCTCATGCCGCGCGCTGATCGCGCTCACATCGAGGCTTCGAGCATCTCGCGGTAGTCGTCGCGCGTGGCGCGGCGAGGGTTGGTCAGATGGCAGTGATCCGCCATTGCGCCGTCGATGATCTTCTCGAACTGTTCAGGGTTCACGCCGACCTCGGCCAGCCCCTTGGGCAAGCCGAGGCGCGCGCTCATGTCGCGAATCGCATCCCCCAGATCGCTGGCCGTTTCGAGATGCATGGCTTGCGCCATACGCTCCAGACGCCGGTCTTTCTGGACCGATTCGGCCGCCGCGTTGAAGTGGATGACCGCTGGCAGGAAGAGTGCGTTGAGCGTGCCGTGGTGCAGGCGGGGATCGACGCCGCCCAGGCTGTGGCTGAGCGAGTGCACGCAACCCAGACCCTTCTGAAACGCCATTGCGCCCTGCATCGACGCGCTCATCAAATTGAGCCGCGCTTCGCGGTCGCTGCCGTCTTTGGTGGCGCGCTCGATGTGCAGCCAGGCGCGCTCCAGGCCGTCGAGCCCGATGCCGTCGGCGGGCGGATTGAAGGCGGCCGACATGAAGGTTTCCATGCAGTGCGCAATGGCGTCCATGCCGGTCGCGGCAGTCAGGCGTGGCGGCAGGCCGAGCGTGAGCTCCGGGTCGCAAATGGCCGCCTTGGGCATCAGGAACCAGCTGTGGAAGCCGAGCTTTCGATGGTCGTCGACGATGACGATGGCGCCGCGCGCCACTTCGCTACCGGTGCCGCTGGTGGTCGGCACGGCGATCAGCGGCACCACCGCATCGGTGATCTTGGGCGAGCCGCCTTCGATGGTCGCGTAGGTCTTGAGCGGGCCTTCGTGCGTGGCCGCGATGGCAACACCTTTGGCGCAGTCGATGGCCGAGCCGCCGCCGACGGCGATGAGGCCATCGCAACGGTGTGTTCGGTACATCTCGACGGCTGCACGCACCGCAGCTTCGGTGGGGTTGGAGGGTGTCTGGTCGAACACCGCGACATCGAGATCGCCCAGCGCATCGAGCGCCTTTTGCAGCACGCCGGCTGCACGCACGCCCGCGTCGGTCACGATCAACGGGCGGTTGATGCCGATGCGTGCGCACTCGCTGCTCAACAGCTTGACGGCGCCGAATTCGAACTGGATCGTGGTGAGGTACTGGATGAGAGACATAGGACGGGTCTGCGTGCGGACGGTAGGATTCGAGCCGCCCAATCTAACAAGAGGAGACAGTCTTGCACACGCAAAAAACCCTTGCCGCTGTCGCGTATGGCACTTCAGGAACCCGCGCATGAGGCTCACGCCGAAGATGGCGGGCGTGGTCGAACGCATGGCGCGGGCCGGGCATCCCCCGCTCGATCAGGTGTCCGCGGAAGAAGCGAAGGCGGCCTATGAAAAAGGCTCTGGCGTGCTCGAAGTGCCCAAGCCTGAGCTGGCACGCATAGAGGATTTCGTGATTGCCGCACGCGATGGATTCGACTTGCCAGCGCGGCTGTATGCGCCAATTGCTGTGCTGTCGAAAAAGAGGCTGCCGGTGCTCCTCTACTTTCATGGCGGTGGCTTCACCGTCGGCAGCATTGCGACGCACGACACGCTCTGCCGCGTGTTGAGCAGCAAGAGCGGTTGTGCGGTGGTGTCGGTCGACTACCGGCTCGCACCCGAATACAAGTTCCCCGCCGCATCGGACGATGCCTGGGACGCCTTCGAGTTCATCGCAAAGCACGGTTCCAAGCTCGGCCTCGACGCAGCCCGCATGGCGGTCGGTGGCGACAGCGCTGGTGGCACGCTGGCCGCCGTCTGCGCCATCCTGGCACGCGACGCGGGCCTGCCGCTCGCGCTGCAACTGTTGATCTATCCGGGCATGACGGCGCACCAGGACACGCCGTCGCATCGCAAGTTCGCCGACGGGCCGCTGCTGACCGAATCGCTCATCAGTTACTTCTTCGGCCAGTACGTGCGCACGCCGGTCGATCGCGACGACTGGCGCTTCGCACCGCTCAATGCCGACGATGTCGATGGGGTGGCACCGGCGTGGATCGGCCTTGCCGAATGCGATCCACTGGTCGACGAAGGCGTGGCGTATGCCGACAAATTGCGCGCCGCCGGCGTTGCCGTCGACCTGGAAATCTATCGCGGCGTGATCCATGAGTTCATCAAGATGGGCCGCGCCATTCCCGAGGCGTTGCAAGCGCAGGACGATGCCGCAAAAGCACTCAGGCAAGCACTCGACCCATGACCAAAACGCCGACCGAAATCATGACCGAAATCAAGAACCCGATGAACGAAAAGCGCGCCGACTTCCGCTTCTTTCACCGCCTCCGCGTGCGCTGGGCCGAAGTCGACATGCAGAAGATCGTCTTCAACGCGCACTACCTGATGTACTTCGACACGGCCATCGCCGACTACTGGCGCGCGCTGGCGCTGCCTTACGAAGAGGCGATGCCGATGCTCGGCGGCGACCTCTATGTGCGCAAGGCAACGATCGAATTCGCCGCGTCGGCGCGCATGGACGACGTGCTCGATGTCGCCATGAAGTGCGCGCGCGTCGGCACCTCGTCGATCGTGTTTCATGGCGCGCTATTCCGCGGCGATGAATTGCTGGTGACCTGCGAGCTGGTGTACGTCTTTGCGGACCCGGCGACGCAAACATCGAAGCCGGTGCCTCCGGTATTGCGCCAGCTCTTTACCGACTACGAGGCCGGTGGCGCGGTGCATGCCATGCAGACCGGCGACTGGTCGACGCTGCGCGAAGCTGCCAGCGCGTTGCGTCGCGTCGTCTTTATCGAGGAACAGAAGATCACAGAGGAAGACGAGTGGGACGACCATGACGAAAGCTCGTTGCACGCGGTGTCGCGCAACCGGCTCGGCCAGGTGATCGCGACCGGACGATTGCTCCCGGCGGCAGAGGGCGTCGGACGCATCGGTCGCATGGCGGTGCATCGCACGCTGCGCGGCGGCGGGCACGGCGCCGCGGTCATGAAGACACTAGAAGACGCTGCCCGAGCGCGGGGTGATCGTGCGCTGACGCTGTACGCGCAACGCAGTGCGGAGGTCTTCTATCGGCAGCTCGGCTATGCGGTGTCGGGTGCGCCGTTCGACGAGGCGGGCATCGCGCACATCGAGATGCGTCGCGTGCTCTGACACTGCGGGGTAGCCTAAGCGGACCGCATCAGCGGCGGCCGATGTGATTGCGCCACCGGCTGCAACGGTAGCGCGCGTCAGCTTGAAAAATCCGGCGACCGCGCGATCAGCAAGGCGATTTCATCCATCAATGCCCGAGCGCCAGGAGACGGGAACGCACCGAGCCGTTGCGTGATGCCAATCTTGCGGCGTGTCGCTTCAAGCGGGAAATCCAGCACCACCAGACTGCCGTCACGGATTTCGTAGCGCAGCTGGTGCGGGGACAGGGCGGTCAGCATGTCGCTCTCCAGGAGCAGACCGCGCAGCACCGCGAGATCGCCAGTTTCCACGGCGGGGGCAGGCGGGACCTGCCTTGCGCCGGAGAAAAACCGCTCGAGCAGTTCGCGCGAGGGTGACCCTTGCCGTGAGAGCGCCCACCGCGCCTGACGCAGCGCATCGAAGTCGATGCGTGAACTGCCTGCGAGTGGGTGACCTGCACGCGCGATGACCGAAATGCGGTCTTCGAACAGCGCCTCTTGCTGAAGATCCCTGGCCTCGCCGCGCAGCGCGCCGAGGATGAAGTCGATGTCGCCGTTGCGCAGCGACGCCACGAGGGCGTCGTACGGGCTTTCAACTGTGGCCACGTGCAAGTGCGGGTGGCGTCGCAACAGCGATGCGATGGCGAGCGGCAGGATTTGCGTGCGGCCGAGAGGCAGGGCGCCGATGTGGACGCTGCCTCGCAGCGTGCCTTCGCTGGCTGCCAGGTCGGGCCCGACGTGGCGCAGTTCGGCAAGCGCCCGTTTGAAGTGGAAAGCCACGATGTCGCCCGCCGGAGTCGGTCGCATACCGCGCGCACCGCGTTCCAGCAACGGGGTGCTGAGACCGTCTTCAAGATCTTTCAGCGCGCTGCTGATCGCTGGCTGCGTGATACCGAACTCGCGCGCAACCAGTGCCATGTTTCGCTTTTCGACCAGGGTCGCGATGACCGCCAGTCGCCGGCCATTGAGGATCGTGGCGAAGCGCGAGCGAACGTCCACCGAGGCTGCGATGCAGCCCCGTGCGAGGAGCTGGCCTCCGGCCTCCGCGAACACTTGCTCGATGCGCCGTGCACGCGCCATCACGAGTTCCCCATAGGAGTTCAACGTCATCCCGCGGGCGCGGCGATCGAACAGCGGGCGACCGAGCGCGTGTTCCAGTTCGGTGATGGAGCGCGTCACCGCAGAAGCCACGCGGTAAAGACTTTCCGCTGCACCTGCAGCGCTGCCGGCCGTTGCGACGGCGAGGCAAACCCGAAGATGACGCAGGTTGATGTCCAGCGCATCGAAGTGCGTGTCGACCTCAGCGTCGGTGCGGGTGTCGTCGATAAGTTTGTAGCGTTGCCGCGTCGGCTTCATTTCGCAAATTGTCCCCCTGATGGCATTCGCATTGCGCGTCAGGGTAAACCCTTTTTGATAAATAAGTCTGGTGTCAGATCAAGTCGAATGCATCGCGCTCGCGGGGGCTCGCCGACATACTCGCCGTCGTGGCAAGCCATGCACTGCGTCGGCACCCCATCTCCCTCAACCCCACAGCATCTCGACGGATTAGCCCACATGATCATCGACTGTCACGGCCACTACACCACGGCTCCCAAAGCTCTGGAAGATTGGCGCAACCGGCAGATCGGCGCCCTCCGCGACGGCACGTCCATGCCGCGTGCTTCGGAGCTGCGCATCAGCGACGACGCACTGCGCGACTCCATCGAAAGCAACCAGTTGCGATTGATGCGCGAGCGCGGCCTCGACCTCACGCTCTTCTCGCCGCGTGCCAGTTTCATGGCGCATCACATCGGCGACTTCGAGGTGTCTTCGACGTGGGCCACGATTTGCAACGAACTCTGCTTTCGGGTGTCGCAGCTCTTTCCCGACGCGTTCGTCCCGGTGGCCATGCTGCCGCAGTCGCCAGGCGTCGACCCCTCGACCTGCATCCCCGAGCTGGACCGCTGCATGCGTGAATTCGGCAACGTCGGCATCAATCTGAATCCAGACCCTTCAGGCGGTCACTGGACTTCGCCGCCGTTGTCGGATCGGCACTGGTATCCGATCTACGAAAAGATGGTCGAGTACGACATCCCCGCGATGATTCACGTCAGCACCAGCTGCAATGCGTGCTTTCACACCACCGGCGCGCACTACCTGAATGCCGACACCACCGCCTTCATGCAGTGCCTCACCTCGGACCTGTTCAAGGATTTTCCGACGCTTCGCTTTCTCATCCCGCATGGCGGCGGCGCCGTGCCGTACCACTGGGGCCGCTTTCGCGGCCTGGCGCAGGAGATGAAGAAGCCGTTGCTGCAAGACCATCTGCTGAAGAACATCTTCTTCGACACTTGCGTCTACCACCAGCCGGGCATCGACCTGCTGACCAAGGTGATACCGGTCGACAACATCCTGTTCGCCAGCGAGATGATCGGCGCGGTGCGGGGCATCGACCCCGAGACGGGGCACTACTTCGACGACACCAAGCGCTACATCGAAGCCTCTTCGCTGGACACGACCGCCCGCAAGCAGATTTACGAAGGCAATGCGCGCCGCGTCTTCCCGCGGCTCGACCGCGCGCTCGCCGCGAAAGGACTTTGATCATGTCAATCACGCACACGCTCCAGCAACTCGGCGTCGTTCATCGCAACATCACGCGCGCCGACCCGGCTGCAGTCGAGAAGCTTTCGCGCTTCGGTGTGTCGACGGTGCACGAGGCGCTGGGCCGCCTCGGCCTGATGCAGCCCCGCATTCGCCCCATCTACCCGGACGCGCGCTTCTGCGGCCCGGCTGTCACCGTGCTGCTGCAACCCGGCGACAACTGGATGATGCATGTCGCGGCCGAGCAGATTCAGCCCGGCGACGTGGTTGTCGCGGCCTGCACCACGGACAGCACCGACGGCTTCTTCGGCGACTTGCTCGCCACCTCGTTCCAGGCGCGCGGCTGCAAGGGCCTGGTAATCGACGGCGGTGTGCGCGATGTGCGCGACCTCGCCGCGATGAACTTTCCGGTGTTCAGCCGTGCAATCCACGCCAAGGGCTGCATCAAGTCGACGCTCGGATCGGTCAACGTGCCCGTGGTCTGCGCGGGCGCCATGGTGCACCCGGGCGATGTCGTCATTGCCGATGACGATGGCGTGGTCGTGGTGCCGGCCTCGCTCGCGATGCAGGTGGCCGATGCGGCTGAAAAGCGCGAGGCCAACGAAACGGACAAACGCGCCCGCTTCGCCAGGGGCGAACTCGGCCTGGACATGTACGCCATGCGCGAGCCCCTGGCCAAGGCCGGCCTGCGCTACATCGACTGACAGGAGCGCTTGCATGGCTCGCATCATCGGCGCCGTCGCCAGTTCGCACACTCCCACCATCGGCTTCGCCTTCGACAAGAAGAAGCAGCAAGACCCGGTGTGGGCGCCCATCTTCGAAGCCTTTGCGCCCGTGCAGCGCTGGCTGGTGGACAGCGCGCCAGACGTCCTTTTCTTCATCTACAACGACCACGTCAGCTCGTTCTTCTTCGATCACTATTCGGCATTCGCGCTCGGCGTTGGGGAGCGGCATGCGGTCGCGGACGAAGGTGGCGGTGAACGCGACCTGCCGGCGCTTGCAGGCCATCCGGCGTTGGCGCAACACATCGGCCGTTCGCTGGTGGCCGACGAGTTCGACATGTCGTTCTTCCAGGACCGGGCTCTCGACCACGGCGTGTTCTCGCCGATGTCGTTGCTGTGCGCGCACGAGCCCGCGTGGCCGATCCCAGTGGTGCCCTTGCAGGTCGGCGTACTGCAGTCGCCGGTGCCCTCGGCGCGGCGTTGCTGGCGGCTCGGCCAGGCGTTGCGGCGCGCCATCGAGAGCTACCCGGAAGACCTGAAGGTCGTGATCGTCGCCACCGGCGGCCTGTCGCACCAGGTGCATGGCGAGCGGGCCGGCTTCAACAACACGGCATGGGACGCGCAGTTTCTCGACCTCATCGAGAACGACCCGGTGCGGCTCACCGAGATGACCCAGGCCGAGCTCGCCGCGCTGGGTGGCATGGAGGGAGCCGAAGTGATCATGTGGCTGGTCATGCGCGGTGCACTGTCGTCCAACGTGAAAAAGGTGCACCAAACCTACTACCTGCCTTCGATGACGGGCATCGCCACCGTGATCTACGAAAACCTGGCGAGCGCACCGATCGGCGGCGGGGTCAAACGCCACCGCCGTCACATCGACGAGCAGCTTGCCGGCATCGAGGCGCTGGACGGCACGCACCCCTTCACGCTGGAGACCAGCGTTCGCGCCTACCGGCTGAACAAGTTCCTTCACGGCATGACGCAGCCCGCGCATCGCTCGGCGTTTCTGGCCGACGAGGATGCCGCGTTCGAGGCGGCGCGCCTGACCGCGCAAGAACGGGATCTGGTGCGAGGCCGCGACTGGCGCGGCCTCATCCACTACGGCGTCATCTTTTTCATGCTGGAGAAATTGGGCGCGGTGATCGGCGTCTCCAACCTGCATATCTACGCCGGCATGCGCGGACAGTCGCTGGAAGATTTCCAGCAGACGCGCAACGCGCCCGGCGCGCTCTATTCGGTCGCCGGCAAAGACGCCGCACCACAAGCCTGGGATAGCAAGGTTCCTCAACCCACCGACAAGCCATGATCCAACTTTTTCGTCGTCATCTTCTTCGCCGCCCCTGGCTCGCCGTCGCCGGGTTGTTGGTGCTTGGCACTTCGCTCGGCATCGCGACCGCCGCGTTGGCTGCGGACGCCTATCCTTCCAAGCCCATCAAGATCCTCGTCGGCTACAGCGCCGGCGGCGCGGTCGATGCCATCGCGCGTTCGGTCGGCCTGCGGATGTCCGCTGTGCTGGGCCAGCCTGTCATCGTCGAGAACAAGCCGGGCGCCGGCACCAACATCGCGGTGAAGTCGCTGATCACCAGTACGCCCGACGGGTACACCTTGCTGCTGGCGGCCAACGCGCTGGCGGTGAATCCGTCGCTTTTCGAGCCGGCCCCGTACGACCTAGACCGTGAAGTGACGCCGATCTCACTGGTCGGCCGCGTGCCGGTCGTCTTTGCGACCAGCGAGGGTTCCGCCATCAAGACCTTGCCTGAGCTCATCGCAGCGGCCAAGGCCAAGCCCGGCAGCCTGACCGTCGCCACGCCGGGCAACGGCTCTACACCGCACCTGGCAATGGAACTTTTCCAGCACACCGCGGGGCTCTCCCTCCGCCATGTGCCGTACAAGGGTGGCGCGCAGGCCATCACCGACGTGATGGGCGGCCATGTCGACGTGGTCGCCATCAACGCGCTCGAAGCGTTGCCGCTGGCCCGGGCCGGCAAGCTCAAGGTGCTGGCGGTGATGAGCGCCGAGCGTTCGGCGGTGCTGCCTGGCGTGCCCACCGTGGCCGAGTCGGGCTATCCAGGCTTCGAGGCCAGTGTCTGGTATGGCTTCGTCGCGCCGGCAGGCCTGCCCAAGCCCATCATCGCAAAGCTGCATGACGCGGTGCAAAAGGCGATCGCATCGCCGGAAGTTCGCGATCAGCTGGCTGCTGCCGGAGGCATACCGTTACCAGGGCCCACGGAGCAGTTCGAGACCTTGCTCAAGGTCGATTCCGCGCGCTACGGCAAGCTGATCCGGGATGCGCACATCAAGCCCGATTGAGATGCCACCCATGCATCGACGCAAGGCCTGCATCTCTGCGCTCGCAGGCGCGCTGGCTTTGGCAACACGTGCCGCGGATGCCCAGGTCGCTGCGCGCCCATTACCCCTCAATGACGCCATGACGACCACCATTCGCGGCATCTCTTCCATGGCGTCCCGTACCTTGCTTGCCGACCTGGTCGAAGCCTTTTCGAAGCGTTCCGGCGTGCCGGTGTCTTTCGTGTCGGTGGGTGGCGTCGACGCCGCGCGGCGTATCGACGAAGGGGAGCGCTTCGACCTGGCGGTACTCGACTCGAAGGCGATCGACAAACTGATCGCCAACGGCAAGCTGGACGGCAGCGGCAAGGCCGACCTGTTCCGATCGGATGTCGGCGTCGCGGTGCGCGTCGGCGCCGGGCAGCCGAATATTGCGACGGCTGAAGCACTGCGAAGTGCGGTGCTGGGCGCGGACCGTATCGGTTATTCGACCGGCCCGAGCGGCGTCGAGCTCATGGCGCTGTTCGAGCACTGGGGCATCGCAGCGGAAGTGAAGGGGAGGCTGGTGCAGGCATCGCCCGGCGTGCCTGTCGGAACATTGCTCGTGAGCGGTGCGGCCACATTGGGGTTTCAGCAAATGAGCGAGATGATCGGTATCCAAGGAATCCAGCTGATCGGCCCGATGCCACCGGAGGCGCGCATCACGACCGTCTTTTCGGCGGCGCCGCTCGCAGGCGGGCAGCAGCCGGCTGCCGTTGGTGATCTCATCCGCTTCCTGGCGTCCGCCGATGCGACGGACGCCAAGCGACGTCACGGCATGGCCGCGGTCTGATCGGGGTACGCGCGGCTCAACACGACCGGGACGACGACGCTACCACCGCGGCACTCAGGCGCCACCCGGTCGAGCGTTTCGGCGAGCCGTTGGGTCAACCGCGCCGAGTACGCCTCCCCAGGATGCACCGGGTCCGCCATGTCGGCGGGGTCGAAGTCGACATGGCTCCAATCGGCGAACTCGACGGCGGTCTCTTTTGCAACGCGCCGCGCTGTGGTGTCGTACTCGTCGCGCAGGGTCATGCCGCCGACAACATTCGAAATGCCAGTGATCACCGCCGTGCGGCGTTGCGCCTTCACATGCAGGACCATGGCCCGCAGCGCTGCTTCATAAGGGTAGCCTTTGCCGGCATCGTTCATGCCGTATTGCAGGACGACGATGCGGCTCGCAAGATGGATGTTCGTGAACTTCATGGCCTCGGCATATGCGCTCGCGCCGGGCATCGTGCGGTCCGTGACTCCATATCTGGGGCGCAGTCGCCGGAGCATCATGCCGGGTGGATCGGGCCAGCGGTTCAGGCCGTTGTGGGCGCCCCAAAGGATGGAGTCGCCGTAGAGGGCGACCGAACAATCTGGCAGTTGGCCGGTCGCCCCGAGCTCCCACGCTGCGAGCCGGGGAGCATTGAAGAAGCAGCCTTGCAGGCCGAGGAGTAGAAGAAAGCTGCCCGTCAGCGCGGCCCGCTGAACATAAGCCCGACGCCCCAGCGCGTGAAGTTCAAGCGCCGGGCGCCGCGAGTTTTCCCATGTGTCCATGCGCCCATGCTCATGTCCAAATGAAGAGGAATATTGGCGACAGGCATCCGAAAGGTCGCCAGGCGCGACGCGTTAAATGTCTTCGAGCAGCGGGTACGGCAACGGCTCGACTGTGAGCGCCGGCCCGCTCGCAGTGCCGGCACGCAACCCACCGGCTTCCAGCGCGGCGACCTGCATCGAAATCAGTGCCGACCAGCCACCGCCGGGCGCTGGCGCGACTTGCGCGACGGTCCCGACGGATTGTTCTGCATCCGTCCCACCAAACACTTCGTCGCCGACCGCGACAGCGCCATCGGCCTGAACCAAGTAAGCGCGGCGCTTCAGCGTGCCGCGGAACTGGCTGCGCGCCACGATCTCTTGGCCGGGGTAGCAGCCCTTCTTGAAATTGACGCCGCCGACCGACTCGTAGTTGAGCATCTGCGGCACGAAAGCTTCGACCACCGGCTTGGTCAAGGTCACGATGCCGCTGCGGACTTCGCTCCATTGCCAGAGGCCCGTATCGAGCGAGTCGCCCGTGGGCGCGGCGTTGTCGACCGGTGCGATCCACAGCGCACGTGGCACGCCGTCGGAGGGGTAGAGCGACACCAGGCTGACCTCGGTCAACACGGCGCGTTGACCGGGCGCTGCGGACGGATCACCGCCGTTGCCGGCAATCGCAGTGCCAGCCAGACCGTAAACAACGAACTCGGCACTTGCATCCGTCAGCTTGGCTTTGGCGCGCATCACGAACATCGACAGGCGCTTGAGCGTTGCAGCCAGGATGTCCTTGCTGCACACCAGCAGGATGGTTTCGGGCTGCGGCTTGATACCGATGAAGCTGGCGATCATCCGACCCTTTGCGGTGCACAGCGCTGCGAGGCGCGCTTCGCCCGCGCCGAGGAGCGCGAAGTCTTGCGTCAGCTGGCCGTGCAAGAAGCTGGCGGCGTCGGGGCCTTCGGCGCGGATGACGCCGAGGGTGGAGAGCGCGGGGGTTACCCCATTGAGAACGACAGAGGTCATGGCTGAATTATCATGGCCGACCCTGTTCCGCTCGACCTGCAGGGCCAACCCATGCGACGCTTTTTTCTGACTATTTTTCTGCTGGGCGCCTCCGTTGCGCTGGGGGCCGGCGCGTGGGCTTTGTGGTGGGTCAACCAGCCACTCAAGTTACCGGCGCCTTCGGTCGATCTGTCGGTCGAACTGGGCACCACGCCGCGTGGCATCGCACAAGCCGTGGCAGACACCGGCGTCGAGGTTCAGCCGCAATTGCTTTACTGGTGGTTCCGTTTTTCGGGGCAAGACCGGCAGATTCGCGCGGGCAGCTACGAGTTGGAACGGGGGCTCACGCCACGCACCTTGCTCGCGGTGCTGGTGCGCGGAGAAGAGGCCACGCGAAGCGTCGTGCTGGTCGAAGGCTGGAACTTCCGGCAGGTGCGCTCGGCGCTGGCCAAGTCCGAACAGCTCAAGGCCGACACGATGGGCCTCACCGACGACGCGTTGATGGCCAAACTCGGCAAGCCCGGCGTGCACCCTGAAGGCCGCTTCTTTCCCGACACCTACACCTACTCCAAGGGATCGACCGACGTCGCCCTGCTGCAACGGGCAATGCGCGCCATGGACAAAAAGCTGGAAGCCGCCTGGGCCGCCCGCGCCACCGATGTGCCGCTGAAGTCGGCCGAGGAGGCACTGATCCTGGCAAGCATTGTCGAAAAAGAGACAGGCAAAGCCAACGATCGCGCCGAAATCGCGGCGGTATTCGCGAATCGGCTGCGCGTCGGCATGCCGTTGCAGACCGACCCGACCGTGATCTACGGGCTCGGCACGGGCTTCGCCGGCAACCTGCGTAAGCGCGATCTGCAGGCCGACACGCCCTGGAACACCTACCTTCGCACCGGCTTGCCGCCCACGCCGATCGCCATGCCGGGCAAGGCCGCCTTGCTTGCCGCGGTGCAACCGGCGCGCAGCCGGTCGCTCTATTTTGTTTCGCGCGGCGATGGCACGAGCCAGTTCAGCAGTTCGCTCGACGAGCACAACCGCGCGGTCAACAAGTACCAGAGAGGCGGTCAATGAGCGGTTTGTTTTTGACGCTGGAGGGCATCGACGGCGCCGGGAAATCCAGCCACATCGATGCGCTGGCAGTTCTGTTCAAGGCACAGGGCCGCACCGTGGCGCGCACGCGAGAGCCTGGCGGCACGCCGCTCGCGGAGACGCTGCGCGGCCTGATCCTCGAGCAGCCGATGGATGCGCTGACCGAGTCCCTGCTGGTCTTTGCGGCGCGACGCGATCATGTGCTGAAGGTGATCGAGCCTGCGCTGGCACGTGGCGATGTGGTGCTGTGCGATCGGTTCACCGATGCGACCTTCGCCTATCAGGGGGCGGGCCGCGGGTTCGATACGACGGTGCTGTCGACGCTGGAGCGTTGGGTGCAAGGCGGTCGCGGGGATCTGGGCGGGGCGAGCAGCGCAGGCAACGCACTCTTGCAGCCCGACATCACGCTCTGGTTCGACCTGGCGCCCGCCATCGCCGCAGAGCGCCTGGCCGGTGCCCGCGTGCCCGACAAGTTCGAGTCGCAGCCGGTCGAATTCTTCCGGCGCGTGGCAGCGGGCTATGCCGAGCGCGCAGCCGATGCCGAGCGCTTCGTGCGCATCGACGCCAGCCAGGCGCGCGACCAGGTCTGGCAGCAGATCGAGGCCGCGTTGTTCGATCGCGGACTCATCGCCAGAAGTACGGGCGCATCGATATGAGCATCCAAAAAACCGTCGCTACCGGTGTCGGAAACCCAGCACCCGTTCTGTCGCCCTGGTTGCGCGTGCCGCTCGCCGATCTGCTTCGACAACGCGGTCACGCCTGGCTGCTGCAAGGCGCATCGGGACTCGGCCAGTACGAACTCGCCTTGGCGCTCGCCTCGGCCTGGCTGTGCGAGGAGCCCAAGGATGACGGCACCGCCTGCGGCCACTGCACCAGCTGCCACGCCATCGAGGTTCGTACCCACGCCGACCTCTGCGTGCTGATGCCAGAGGTCGCGATGATGGAACTCGGCTGGCCGCTGGACGAAAAATCGCAGTCCGACATCGACGATAAAAAACGCAAGCCGAGCCGCGAGATCCGGGTCGAGGCGATGCGCGACGCGGTCGGCTTTGCCCAGCGCACCAGCGCACGCGGTCGCGGCAAGGTCGTGCTGGTGTATCCGGCCGAGCGCATGAACCACATCACGGCCAACGCGCTGCTGAAAACGCTGGAAGAGCCGGTCGGCGACATCCGCTTCGTGCTCGCCAGCGAGGCCGCGTGGCAGCTGCTGCCGACCATTCGCAGTCGCTGCCTCGGCTTCACGCTGCCGTGGCCGGAGGCGTCGGACGCCCACGCCTGGATGGTCGCGCACGGCGTGCCGGATGCCGATGTCGCTGGCCTGTTGCGTGCGGCCGGCGGCCGGCCTTCGAATGCGCTGCGGCTGGCGCAAAGCGGTCGCTCGCCGAAGGCCTGGTCGTTGTTTCCCAAAGCCATGCTGCGAGGGGATGTCAGTGCGCTTGCGGACCATGCACCCGCGCAGGCCATCGACGCGCTGCAAAAGGTGTGTCACGACCTGATGGCCACGGGCAGCGGTGCCGCGCCCCGTTTCTTCGAGACGGCCGACCTGCCGGCAGTGCCCTCGCACATCGCGTTGGCGCGCTGGTCGAAGTCGCTCGCGAATGCGGCAAAAACCGCGGATCATCCGTTCAACGCCGGCTTGATGCTCGAGGCCCTTGTGAGCGAAGCACGAAGCACCCTAAACTCCGCCGCACAACGCCCATGAATACACCCTTCATTCCACCAGCCGCCGGGTTCAGCGGCACGGCAGCGACAGGCCCGGCCCGGCCCAGCGTCATCCAACTGGCGATCAAGGAAAAGGGCGCTCTGTACGCGGCCTACATTCCGCTGTTCGCCGAAGGCGGCATCTTCATCCCGACCTCGCGCGAGTACCGGCTGGGCGACGATGTCTATGTGCTGCTCACGCTGCCGGACGATCCGCAGCGCTATCCCGTGGCCGGCAAGGTCGCCTGGATCACACCGGCACGCGCGGCCGGCAATCGATCACCGGGCGTCGGCATCCGCTTTCCGTCGGACGACAAGTCGCGCCAGCTCAAGGCGCGTATCGAAGAAGCGCTCGGCGGCACGATGGCCTCCGACCGCGCTACGCAAACGATCTAAGGCACCGGCCCGCACCATCAGCGTCGCGGTGATCGGCGTGGTCTTCTGCGGTTGGCGACAATCGGGGCATGTTCACCGACTCGCACTGCCACCTTACGTACCCCGAACTGACCGAGCAGATGCCGCAAATCCGCGCGGCCATGGCCGAAGCGCAGGTCGATCGGGCGCTCTGCATCTGCACCACCCTTGAAGAGTTCGCCGAAGTCCAGGCACTGGCTGCGCGCTACGACAACTTCTGGGCCAGCGTCGGCGTGCATCCGGACAATGAAGACATCGCCGAGCCGAGCGTTGCCGATCTGGTCGAGCGCGCCGCCTTGCCAAAGGTCATCGCCATCGGCGAAACCGGGCTCGACTATTACCAGATGGAAGAGCGCAAGGGCGGCCGCAGCGTCGCCGACATGGAATGGCAGCGCGATCGCTTTCGCGTGCACATCCACGCCGCGCAGCAAACGCGCAAGCCGCTGGTGATCCACACCCGCGAAGCCTCGGCCGACACGCTGGCGATCCTGAAAGAGGAGGGCGAAGACGCCACCGGAAATGCCGCCGGCGGCGTCTTCCATTGTTTTACCGAGACGGCCGAGGTGGCGCGCGCCGCCCTCGACCTCGGTTTCTACATTTCGTTCTCCGGCATCCTGACCTTCAAGAAGGCGCAAGACCTTCGCGACGTGGCCGCCTTCGTTCCGCTCGATCGCATGCTGATCGAAACCGACAGCCCCTACCTCGCCCCGGTGCCGTACCGCGGCAAGACCAACAACCCGTCGTATGTGCCATTCGTGGCCCGGCAGATCGCAGAGTTACGGCAGTTGCCGATCGAAGCCATCGCCAAGGCCACGAGCGACAATTTCGAAACCCTTTTCAGCGGTGCCAGACCCGTTGTTTTTAAATGAAGTATCACTTTCAAAAAGCGCTGTATCTTGTTGTTTTCGCTTGTTCTTTTTCAGCGCATGCTGGCTCGTTCGATGACTTTTTCAGGGCCGTGCGTGGCGACAACGCAAGCGGCGTCTCCGACCTGATCAAACGCGGTTTCGACCCCAACACCAAGGATGAAAAAGGCCAGACCGGCCTGTTGATCGCCATGCGCGAGCCATCGCCGCGCGTCATCGAGGTGCTGATCGCTTCGCCCAAAACCAACGTCGAGGCTCGCAACGCGCAGGACGAAAGTCCGCTGATGATGGCGGCGCTCAAAGGCCAGCAGGACATCGTCGCCAAGCTGATGGCCCGCGATGCCGACGTCAATAAACCGGGCTGGACGCCCTTGCACTATGCGGCCTCTGGCGGGAACGTCGAGATCATGAGGAAGCTGCTCGAGGCCTTCGCCTTCATCGACGCGCAGTCGCCCAACGGCACCACGCCGCTGATGATGGCCGCGATGTACGGCTCGTCGGACAGCGTGAAACTGCTGCTCGACGAAGGTGCCGACACGGCGATGAAGAACCAGCAGGGCATGACGGCCCTGGACTTCGCGCAGCGCGGCAGGCGGCCAGACGCGGTCGGGCTGATCACCGCGGCGATGCAGGCCAAGCCGGTTGCGAGGCCGCCGGCAACCCCTGTCGACAAGCCAGCGGCCACCGAGGGGAAGTGGTGAAGCAAGGATCAGCAATGGAGACAGAACAAATGGACTTCCCCGCAGCGCAAGACGTCGCCGAATGGCTCACGAAGCAGCACGCCGACAGCCGCCGCTTCGAGCCCTTCGCCGCCGCCCGCGGCATCCGGACGATGCCCGATGCGTACCGCGTGCAGGACCGTTTCAACGCCCTCCGTTCAGCGAGCCGCGCCGTTTCACGCGCTGGCTACAAGATCGGGCTGACATCGACCGCAATGCAGGCGATGTGCGGCATCGACACGCCCGTAGCGGGCGTCGTGTTCGCCGACCGCGTTCATGCTTCGGGCGCCGTGCTCAAGCCGTCGGCTTACGGCCGCTTCGGCATCGAGTTCGAGATCGCGGTGCGCCTCGGTCGCGATCTGGCGCCGTCCGATCTTTCTGGTCAACCCGTCACGCTCGCGGAAGTCGTTGCGGCCATCGACGGTGTCGCGCCGGCCATCGAAATCGTGGACGACCGGGCTTGCGACTACAAGACGCTCGACATGCTCTCGCTGGTTGCCGACAACGCCTGGAACGCCGGCATCGTCGTAGGCACCTTCCAGTCGAGCTGGCCTGATCTGGCGTCGGTCGAAGGCAGCGTCACCACTGAAGACGGCAGCGTCCTCGACACCGGACGCGGCGCCGACGTGCTCGGCAATCCGCTGCTGTCGGTGGTGTGGCTGGCCGAGCATCTCGCTGCGAGCGGAGGCAGTCTGCGGAGCGGCGACATCGTGATGACGGGCAGCATGGTCACCACCAAGTTCCCGAACACGTCGGGGCGTTTCCGCTTCGAGGTTTCAGGGCTGGGCTGGGTCGAGGTGCAGGTCGACGCCGGCTGACTTCGAGTGGGTCGGGACCATTCCCAAGACGCGGGCCTAACGCCCCCAGCGCAGCACCAATGGATCCAGTCTGCGAGCAGTCTCAAGCAGCCCCGCGCGCACTGCAGGATGCATCGTGGGGAAAGGATGACGCGGTGCCTCGCAGGCGATGACGCCGCCTTCCTGCATCAGCACCTTGGCCGTGAGGATGCCGCCTTGGCGGTTCTCGTAGTTGATGAGCGGCAGCCATTGCTGATAAGCAGATGCAGCATCGTCGCGCTGTCCGGCACGCCAGGCATCCATGATCTTGCGGATGCCGTCCGGATAGCCACCGCCGGTCATCGAGCCGGTGGCGCCGGCGTCGAGGTCAGGAAGCAGCGTGATCGCTTCTTCGCCGTCCCACGGGCCTTCGATCGCATCGCCGCCGAGCTTGATCAGCTCTCGCAGTTTGGAGGCCGCGCCAGCCGTCTCGATCTTGAAGTAGCGCACATGCTCGATCTCCCGGGCCATGCGCGCCAGGAAGGACGCCGACAGTACGGTGCCGCTGACCGGCGCGTCCTGAATCATGATCGGGATGTCGATGGCATCGGACAGCGCAGCATAGAACTCGAAGATCTGTGCCTCTGGCACCCGCAGCGTGGCGCCGTGGTACGGCGGCATCACCATCACCATGGCGGCGCCTGCATCCTGCGCGCGGCGGCAGCGCTCGGCACAGATGCGCGTGCCGTAGTGCGTGGTGGTGACGATCACCGGCACGCGGCCCGCCACATGCGCGAGGATGCAGCGCGTGAGCACCTCGCGCTCCTCGTCGGAGAGCACGAACTGCTCCGAAAAATTCGCCAGGATGCACAGGCCATCGGAGCCAGCGTCGATCATGAAATCGACGCAGCGCTTCTGGCTTTCCAGGTCCAGCTCGCCCTGCTCGGTGAAGGTGGTCGGGACCACGGGAAACACGCCTTCATAGCGCCTGGATTTTGTCGATGTCATAGGTTCTTTCAGAACGAGAGCGGACCAGAACGAAAACGGGGTTCGGGCAGTGCTTGTCAGCCGTGTACCAGCCGGCAGGTCAAACCCAGCCTCCATCCACCACGAAGTCTTGTGCGGTACACATCGCACTGTCGTCCGCCGCCAAAAAAAGCGCCATGCGAGCGATGTGTTCGGCCAACAGCGGACGGTTGATGCACTGACCTCGCGCGATGTCTTCACGCGCTGCATCGTCGACCCAGAGGCGAACCTGTTTTTCGGTCATCACCCAACCCGGGACCAGCGTGTTGACGCGGATGTTGAACGGGCCTAGGTCGCGCGCCAGGCTGCGTGTGAGTCCCTGCACGGCGGCCTTGGACGTGGTGTAGACCGGCATGCCGCCCTGTTTGAGCATCCAGCTGATCGAGCCGAAGTTGACGATCGACCCACCGCCTGCCTGCCGCATGTCGCCGGCGACGTTCTGTGCCGCGAAGAACTGGTGCTTCAGGTTGACCGCGACGCCCGCATCCCAGCTCGCGGGCGTGGTGTCCTCGATGCTATGGCGCCGGTCGTTGGCTGCGTTGTTGAGCAGCACGGTGATCGGCCCGAAGCGGCCGCGCACGGCGTCGATCGCTGCATCGAGCGCGGCGATGTCGGTGACGTCGGCAGGGCAGAAGACCGGTGCGTGCGCAGCGCCGGCAAGCGCCGATGCGAGTGCCTTGCCAGCGGCCTCGTCGATGTCGACGAAGCCCACCTTGGCGCCCTGCATCACGAACTCCTCGACCAAAGTGGCACCGATGCCGGTGGCGCCGCCGGTGATGAAAACGGTGCGATCGGCAAGGCTGGGATAGCGGGCGTGGTCGGTCATTGCGAGGCCTGCGCTGTAGCGCGATGGAGTAGGGCGGCCGATTATGTAGTCTTACTTAATCTCGTCAAAGGGGTAGACATAGGGGTTTGTACTGAAACAATCGATCAATTAGTCTGACTATATTTCTTGGTTCGCCTATCCACGAAGGTTCCCATGTCGAAGTCACCCGTCAAGCTCAGGTCCGCCGAATGGTTCGGAACCACCGACAAGAACGGGTTCATGTACCGCAGCTGGATGAAGAACCAGGGCATCCCGGACCACGAGTTCCACGGCAAGCCGATCATCGGGATCTGCAACACATGGTCGGAGCTGACGCCGTGCAACGCGCACTTCCGCAAGATCGCCGACCACGTGAAGCAGGGCGTGTTCGAAGCCGGCGGATTCCCGGTGGAGTTCCCGGTTTTCTCGAACGGCGAATCGAACCTGCGGCCGACGGCCATGTTCACCCGCAACCTGGCGAGCATCGATGTGGAGGAGGCCATTCGCGGCAACCCGATCGACGGCGTGGTGCTGCTGGTGGGCTGCGACAAGACGACGCCCGCATTGCTGATGGGCGCTGCCAGTTGCGATATTCCCGCAATCGCCGTGACCGGCGGGCCGATGCTCAACGGCAAGCACGAAGGCCGCGACATCGGCTCCGGCACCGCCGTGTGGCAGCTGTCCGAACAGGTGAAGGCCGGCACCATCACGCTGCACCAGTTCATGTCGGCAGAGGCGGGCATGTCGCGCTCGGCAGGCACCTGCAACACCATGGGCACCGCATCGACGATGGCCTGCATGGCCGAGGCGTTGGGCGTGACCCTGCCGCACAACGCCGCGATTCCAGCGGTCGATTCGCGCCGCTATGTACTGGCCCACATGTCGGGCATGCGCATGGTCGAGATGGTGCGCGAAGACTTGCGCTTGTCGAAGCTGCTGACGCGCCAGGCTTTCGAGAATGCGATCCGCACCAATGCAGCAATCGGTGGCTCGACCAACGCCGTGATCCATTTGAAAGCCATCGCCGGACGCATCGGCGTCGAGCTCGCACTCGACGACTGGACCACCGTGGGGCGCGGCACGCCCACGCTGGTCGACTTGATGCCGTCGGGCCGTTTTCTGATGGAAGACTTTTATTACGCGGGCGGTCTGCCGGCCGTGCTCCGCCGCATGGGCGATGCCGGGCTGCTTCCGCATCCGGGCGCACTGACCGCGAACGGCTCGAGCCTGTGGGACAACGTCAAGGACGCGCCGATCTACAACGACGAAGTGATCCGCCCGCTCGATCGCCCGCTGGCCGCGGACGGCGCGATGTGCGTGCTGCGCGGCAACCTGGCGCCCCGTGGCGCGGTGCTGAAGCCCTCGGCGGCCACGCCGGCATTGCTGAAACACCGCGGCCAGGCCGTAGTCTTCGAGAACCTCGAAGACTACAAGTCGCGAATCGCAGACCCTGAACTCGCCATTACCGCCGACTCAGTGATGGTGCTGAAAAATTGCGGTCCCAAAGGCTATCCCGGCATGGCCGAGGTCGGCAATATGGGCTTGCCGGCAAAGCTATTGGCGCAAGGCGTGACCGACATGGTCCGCATCTCGGATGCGCGCATGAGCGGCACGGCGTACGGAACGGTGGTGTTGCACGTCTCTCCGGAAGCCCGTGCCGGTGGCCCGCTTGCCGTGGTGCGCGAGGGCGACTGGATCGAGCTCGACGCGATGCAGGGGCGCCTGCACCTGGACATCTCCGAGGCCGAGCTCGCATCGCGACTGACCGCTTGGCAGGCGGAGCAACGACCCGATCCGGCCGATGCGAGTGGCTACCGCAAGCTCTATGTCGAGCATGTGCTGCAGGCCGACGAAGGCTGCGACTTCGACTTTCTGGTCGGCCAGCGCGGATCGGTCGTGCCGCGGCATTCGCACTGAGCCACAGCGCGACAGCGCAACAGACAGCCATAACAATTTCAGGAGACAGCACCATGGACGGCATCCAGATCGTCGGACTCGACAAACGCTACGGCAGCGTCGAAGTCATCAAGGACTTCAACCTCGAGATCGAGCATGGCGAATTTCTCGTCTTCCTCGGGCCCTCGGGTTGTGGCAAGTCGACGCTGCTGCGGATGATCGCCGGCCTCGACTCGGTGTCGGCCGGCCAGATCCGAATTGCCGGGCGTGACGTGACGCAACTGGCACCGGGCGCACGCGATGTCGCGATGGTTTTTCAGCACTACGCGCTCTATCCGCACATGACCGTGTACGACAACATGGCCTTCGGCCTGCGCAACGTGAACGTGCCGGCCAGCGAGATCGACCGGCGCGTTCAGGAGGCCGCCCGCATGCTCGAACTCACGCCGCTGCTGCAACGCAAACCCGTGCAGATGTCGGGCGGTCAACGGCAGCGTGTCGCGATCGGTCGTGCCGTCGTCAAGGAACCCTATGCGTTCCTGTTCGACGAACCGCTTTCCAACTTGGATGCCGCCCTGCGTTCGCGCACGCGCGTCGAGCTCGCGCGGCTGCATCAGCGGCTCAAGTCGACCATGATCTTCGTGACGCACGACCAGGTGGAAGCGATGACGCTCGCCACCCGCATCGTCGTGATGAATGCCGGCAAGGTGGAGCAGGTCGGCCGGCCGATGGACATCTACCGCCAGCCAGCGTCGCGCTTCGTCGCGAGCTTCATCGGCTCGCCGACCATGAACTTCGTCGATGTCGAACTGGCTGAAGACCGCGCAGGCGTGGCGGCGGTGCGCTTGCCGGATGGCTCCGTCGTGCAGACCACCGTCTCGACAACCGGATTGACGCGCAACGGCCGCTACACGCTGGGCGCGCGACCAGAAGCGCTGGTCATCGACGTTTCCGGCTCGGCCGGACTGATCGGCGGACGTGTCGAACTGGTCGAGCGACTGGGCGATCAGACGCATGTGCATGTGGCGCTAGCATCGGGCGCATCGGTGGTGGCGCATGCGCACCGCGACAGCGAGATCGAAGCCGGCGCACCGGTCGGGCTGCGGCTCGATGCCGAAGCCGTGCACCTTTTCGACGAAGCGGGGGCGGCGTACCACGCACAAGCGCGGAGCACTTCATGAGTGCGGTGATGTCGACAGACCTTGCCACGCGCACCAAGGCCGTGGCCCGCAAGAGCGGCGCCCGCAACGGTCCGCGCTGGTCGAACGCCGTCTTCATCCTGCCGTTCCTGGTCGTCTATGTGGCGTTGCTGGTGGTACCGCTGTTTCGCGGCATGTGGATCAGCCTGCAAGACCTGGACATGCTGTCGCAGACGTCGGAGTTCGTCGGCCTGAAGAATTTTCAGGACTTGTGGTCCGATGAGATCTTCACCGGCTCCGTGCGCAACACCTTCTACTTCGTGCTGATGTCGACGCCGGTGTTCGTCGTGCTGGGCCTTGCGCTGGCGTTGGCGCTGAACCGGCCGGGCCGCACTGGTGCCGTATTGCGCGCGATTTTCTTCGGCTCGTCGGTGCTGTCGGTGACCATCGTCACGCTGGTGTGGAAGCTGGTGCTCATGCCACACCACGGCCTTCTGGCTAACCTGACCAACGCGACCGGGTTGCCCGAGCTGTCGCCGCTCACGACCGAGGCCTGGGCGCTGCCGACGGTCGCTGCCGTCACCGTGTGGTGGATCATCGGCCTGCCGATGATGCTGTTCCTCGCGGCACTGCAGCAGGTGCCGGCCGAGGTCTATGAGGCTGCCGCGCTCGACAATTCGAGTCGCTGGCGCACGCTGATCCACATCACGCTGCCGGCCATCCGCCGCACGGTGGCGCTGGTGGCGGTGATCGAAGTGATCCTGCAGTTCCAGTTGTTCGGCCAGGCGCAACTCATGACGCAGGGCGGGCCGAACAACAGCTCGCGGCCGATCGTGCAGTTCATCTATGAATCAGGCTTCGCGCACTGGACATTGGGCAACGCCGCCGCAGCTTCGCAAGTGCTGTTCGCAATCATGCTGCTTGCGATGGCGGTGCAAGTCTGGGTGTCGAGCCGCAAGGAGACGTTCTGACATGAACATCGTTGGCAACAAACTGGTCGACCGGCTGATTCTCGCGGCCGTCATAGCGCTGGCGATTCTCTGGGTCGCGCCGCTCATGTGGGTGTTCGCGCTGTCATTCAAGCCGAACGAATTTTTGACGCAGCGCACCGACGTGGTCTTTTCGGGGCCGTTCACCATCAAGAACTACACCGACATCATCGGCACGTCGGCGGTGTTCCGCTGGACGGTCAACAGCATCATCGTGTCGGTGGTGCAGACGTTTGCCATGCTGGTGCTGGCGTCGCTGGCGGGATACGGATTTGCACGCACCGAGTTTCCGGGCAAGAACATCCTATTCTTCGTGGTGCTCGCAGGCCTCGCGGTGCCGGAGCAGGCCATCATCGTGCCGCTCCACCTGATGTTCGCCGACCTCGAGATGCACAACACATACTCGGCGCTGATCTTGCCACGGCTGGCAACGCCTTTTGGCGTGTACCTGATGACGCAATACTTCAAGGCCATCCCGCGCGACATCGAAGAGGCCGCGATGCTCGACAACGCGTCACGGCTGAAGATTTTCTTCAAGGTGATCCTGCCGCTGTCGATTCCGGCGCAGGCCACCCTCGGCATCTTCACGTTCCTTCACGCGTGGAACGACTATCTGTGGCCGCTGATCTCGGCGTCCAAGCCGGAGATGTACACGCTGACGCTGGGACTCGCATCGACGCAGTCGAACTTCGGCCAGTCCGAAGGCATCGGCTACCTGATGTCGCAGGCGGTCTTTGCCGGACTGCCTGTTTTTATCCTCTACCTGTTTTTTCAGAAGTACATCATCGCGGCCGTTTCCGGCACGACGGTGAAGTGATCGGCAATAGCGTCCAACAACATCGAAGGAGACATACGTGAATAAAACATCGATCCAAAAGACATCCCTACGCAACCTCGCTGCCCTCGGACTGTTCGGCTGCATCGCAGCCAGTGCGTTGGCGCAGCAACCCAAAACCGAGATCACGCTGGCACGCTTCTTCGGCTCCTGCGAGGCCGACTACGGCAAATCGACCGACATCAAAGCGGCACGCGGGGAGTGCGGTGTGATCACCACATTGGTCAACAACTTCAACGCGACCAACAAGGACAACATCGTCGTCAAGCCGCAGATCGCGGAGTGGGGGCCTTACTACGACCAGCTCACCGCCCGAATCGTCGCCCGCGACGTACCAGCCATCGCAGTAATGCACGAGTCGTCGCTCGGCGACTTCGTCAACCGCAAGCTGCTGGAACCGATGGACGACAGCTTCAAGTCGGTCGGCATCGACACCGCGCAGTTCACCGACCACGCCAAGGCAGGCACCAGCTTCGACGGCAAAACCTACGCGTTACCGTTCGACACCTGGGCCTGGCTCTGGCACTTCAACCTGAACCTGATGAAGAAGGCGGGCCTGACCAAGGCCGATGGCACGCCGGTAATCCCGACCACGCCGGAAGAGCTGCTGACGCAGGCGCGCCAGTTCAAGCAGGCGACCGGCAAGCCGTACTTTTCGTGGACGACGGTGAACACGACGTCGCCCAACATGCGCACTTTCCTCACCTTGTTCTACCAACAGAACGGCGCCGAACTGTTCAAGGGCGGTGCCAAGCCGCAACTCGACATGAAGTCGCCGCAGGCCACCAAAGCACTGGAGTTGATGACCCAGATGTACAACGAGGGCCTGGTCATGACCGGCCTCGACTACGGCGCATCCAACCAGGCCTTCGTCAACGGCGAGACCGGCGTGGTCGTCGTGGGCACCTGGAAGATTGACGACTTCGTGGCGCAGTCCGAAAAGGCCGACACGGCCCTCAGCAAGGGCTACGCCGTCTATCCGTTCCCGAAGTTGCTTGACAAAAAGGCTGTGTTTGCCGACGGCCACAGCTGGGTGATGCTCAAGGGCGGCACTAAGGACGAAGCGAGCCGCAAGGCGGCGCTGACGTTCCTCAAGTTCCTCTGGGACAACGATGTGGAATGGGCGCGCACCGGCCATCTGCCGGCCAACAAGGCAGCGCTGGCGACAGCGGAATTCAAGGCGCTTCCGATGCGCGCCAACATCGCCGAAATCTCCACCATCGGTCGCGGCATGCCGCATTCGGTGCCACGCCAGCGCGCCATCGAGGTCGCCGTCGACCAGGAGATCGGCAACATGATGACCAGCAAGAAGCCGTTGAAAGACACGCAGGACGCAGCCGAATCGCGCGTGAACAAACTGCTCGACGCAGTGCGCTGAGCGCGTCGGCCCGAACACTTCGACCCCTTTGAACCGAAGACAAACCCATGATCAAAAAGAGCATCCTCCAGGCCGCAGCAGCGATTGCATTGGTCGCCGCGGCACTGCAGCCCGTGCATGCGCAGGACAAGACCGAGATCACGCTGGCGCGCTTTTTCGGCGCCTGCGAGGCCGACTTCGGCAAGTCGGTCGACGTGCGTGCGGCGCGCGGCGAGTGCGGCGTCATCACCACGCTGGTCAACAAGTTCAACGCGACCAACAAGGACAACATCGTCGTCAAGCCGCAGATCGCTGAATGGGGCCCGTACTACGACCAGCTGACTTCGCGCATCGTGGCGCGCGACGTGCCGACGATTGCGGTGATGCACCAGTCGTCGATCGGCGACTACGTCAACCGCAAGCTGATCGAACCCATCGACGCCGACCTCAAGACAGTCGGCATCACGCCAGCCGAGTTCACCGACACCGCCAAGGCAGGCGTCACGATGAACGACAAGACCTACGGCCTGCCGTTCGACACCTGGTCGTGGCTCTGGCACATCAACACCAACCTGCTGAAGAAGGCCGGCTTGACCAACGCTGATGGCTCGGTGCAGATCCCCAAGTCACCGGCGGAGTTGCTGGCACAGGCGCGCAAGTACAAGCAGGTCACCGGCAAGGCTTACTTCGCTTGGCCGACCTCGGGCAGCGTGCCGACCAACACCTGGACCTTCTTCTCGATGATGTTCCAGCAGAACAGCAGCCTGTTCACCGAGGGCGCCAAGCCGCACATCAACATGCACACGCCGGACGTGACCGCCATCCTGGATTTGATGAGCACGCTCTACAACGAAGGCCTGGTCGTGCCGGGCATCGATTCCGGTGCAGTGAACCAGGCGTGGTTCAAGGGTGACGCAGCCGTGGCGCTGACCGGTACCTGGCGCATCGACGATTACATGGCTGCATCCGAAAAGGCCGAATCACCGGCGCACAACGGTTATCTCGTGATTCCGTTTCCTCAACTCTTCGCCAAGCGCGCCACCTTCGCCGACGGCCATGCATGGGTGATGCTCAAGGGCGGTGCCAAGGACGAGAAGAGCAAGAAGGCCGCGCTGACCTTCCTCAAGTTCCTGTGGGACAACGAATTCGAATGGTCGCGCACCGGGCACCTGCCGGCCAACAAGAAGGTCTACGACAGCGCCGAGTTCAAGGGGCTGCCCATGCGCGACAAGATCATCGAGATCTCGACCATCGGCCGCGGTCTGGCACACAACGTACCGCGGGCGGCTGCCGTGCAACAGGCGTTGAGCGAAGAGCTCATCACCATGCAGCTCAGCAAGAAGACGGTGCAGCAGACCGAAGATGCTGCCGAGACCCGCGTCAACAAACTGCTCGACTCGGTGCGCTGACCGCGGCGCGCACCAAATCTTTCCTTCAGGTTTTCTCCTTTCAATCAAGCAAGACATGATTTCCACACGCCTCGTCGTCGACAGCGACTTCGTCATCTCCGAACTTGACCGCCGTGTCTTCGGCACGTTCGTCGAGCATATGGGCCGCTGCGTCTACACCGGCATCTACGAGCCGGGGCATCCAACTGCCGACGAGCGTGGCTTCCGCGGCGACGTGATGGCATTGACGCGTGAGCTCGGGCCCACCATCGTGCGATATCCGGGCGGCAACTTCCTGTCAGGCTACAACTGGGAAGACGGTGTCGGCCCCAAGGAGAAGCGGCCTGCGCGGCTCGACCTCGCATGGTCGTCGACCGAGACGAACCAGTTCGGCACCAACGAGTTCATGGACTGGTGCCACGCAGTGGATGTGGAGCCGATGTTCGCGGTCAATCTGGGCACGCGCGGCCCAGATGAAGCGCGCCACTTCCTTGAATACTGCAACCATCCAGGTGGCACCGCGCTGTCCGACCTGCGCAAGGACCACGGCTACGAAAAGCCGCACGACATCAAGTTCTGGTGCCTCGGTAACGAACTCGACGGCCCGTGGCAGATCTGTGCAAAGACAGCCGACGAGTACGGCCGCATCGCCCAGGAAACCGCCAAGCTGATGCGTCTGGTCGATCCTTCGGTTGTACTGGCGGCGTGCGGTTCGTCAAAGCACGACATGCCGACTTTCGGCAAGTGGGAAGACACGGTGCTCGACCATTGCTTCGACAACGTCGACTTCATTTCGCTCCATGCTTACTTCGAGAATCCGCACGACTCGACAGCGGAGTTTCTCGGCAACATCGACCAGATGGATCTCTTCATCAAGGAGATCGTCGCGGTGGCCGACAGCGTGGCGGCACGCAAACACTCGCACAAGCGGATCATGTTGTCGTTCGACGAGTGGAACGTCTGGTACAAAGCGCGCACGCTGGACGATAAGCGCAAACCGGGATGGCCTGAAGCACCGCGGCTGATCGAGGAGGTCTACAACCACGAGGACGCATTGGCTGTGGGCGGCGCCCTGATCGTCATGATGAACAACGCGGATCGAGTCAAGACCGCGTGCATTGCACAGCTGGTCAACGTGATCGGCCCGATCATGACCGAGCCCGGCGGTGCTGCCTGGCGCCAGACCATCTTCCATCCGTTCGCGCAGGCATCGCGCTTTGCGCGCGGCAAGGTGCTGCGGCCGGTGATCACGTCGCCGAGCTATGCCTCGAAGACTTTTCCGGAAGTGGCCTATCTGTGTGCCTGTGTCGTGCATGACGACGCCTCCGGCCAGACAGCCATCTTCGCGCTGAATCGCCACCTGACTGAAGACCAGGAGATCACGATCGACCTGCGTGGCCTTGGCGATCAGCAAAGGCTGGTCGAAGCGTCGGAGCTCTATCACGCCGACATGAAAGCCATCAACACGGCCGCCGCACCAGACAACGTTGCGCCCCAGGCCAATACGCGCGTGGAGATCGAAGGCCATGTGGTGACGGCCAAATTCAAACCCGGCTCATGGAACGTGATCGTGACCACGAGCAGCAAGTCGTCCTGAGGCAGCGGCGTGACCGGTTTGGCAGTTGACTATCCTATGGCGGTCGCAACACCCGTACGAATTGCCGCCGAAATGAAAGGTTCTCACAGCGCCCCGGGCTATCACCAGCCGCCGGACCGCAAAAGCATGCACTCGCAGATCGTCCGCGATCTGGGCATGCGCATCGTCTCCGGCGAGTACCGGGTCGGCGACCGTTTGCCGATGGAAGCGTCGCTCTGCGCCACCTACGACGTCAGCCGGCCGGTGTTGCGGGAAGCGACGCGGGTGCTGGTCGCCAAAGGGCTCGTGCTTTCCAAACAGCGTGCGGGTGCCATCGTGCGGCCACGCAACGAGTGGCATCTGCTCGATCCCGACGTTCTGTATTGGCTCATTCAGGCCAAACCACAGCCCGAGTTCGTGCAAACGCTGCTAACGGTGCGACGGATCTTCGAGCCGGCGGTGGCGGCACTCGCGGCCAAGGTGGCCAGCGACGAAAGCTTGAAAAGCGTGGCCGAGGCCTACGCCGGAATGGAAGCCGCGAAGACGACAGAAGAACTGCTCGAGCCCGACCTGGCGTTCCACCGCCGCATTGCCGAGGCGACCGGCAACGATCTGCTGGCGTATATCGGCAACATGCTGTCGCTGGCGTTGCGCGAATCGATCAAGCTCAGCAGCAAGCTGCCCAACACGCATGCGCTGTCTTTGCCACGGCACAAGGCGATCCTCACCGCCTTGCTCAGCCGGGACTCTCTGGCTGCGCGCCAGGCAACGTTGCTGCAGCTCGAAGAAACGAGGGGAGATCTGTCGGTCATTCTCGATTCGGGGATCGATCTGGCATAAGCCAGCTATGGCGTTCGAAACAGTCTTGAAAGGCTGGGGATCGCTAAAACGAAGCTGTCGCCCAGTCGGAAAGACGTTCGAACAACGTGGTGGGCGGTGCATCGCGTTTCATAGCCGACGAGGCGCTGGTTGCGCGCCAGGCCGCTACCGATTCGATCGCAGCGGCGACGCGCTCTGCGTTGCCACTGACGTCCTGGCCACTCCGACGAAGTGAGCCGGCGATGGCTCTGAGTTCTCCGGGTGCAAGACGTTTGGTGCTGCGCAAGTAGTCCGACAAGGTCAGCACTTTCTTGAAGCGTTGCAATTGGTTGGTGATGGGGAAGCGAGCGCGGTGCATGTAACCAATTGTAGTTACTTTTTGTTTTCTGTCGACTCTTTGACGCGAACGATGAAAGCCAAACCAAGAAGAAATAATACAATGTATATTATGTTAAATGACTCTTGCGGAGAACGATCTAACCGCACCTGATCGATCCGGCTTCGGGATTCACTGGATTGACCAAGTCATCCCAGGCTCGGATCATGGCGAATGGTCCGAGTGCTGGCGATTCTCCTTAGTGCCCTTGTCATGGGCGGCCTGGTCTACGTCTTTGGCGCGTTCGTGCTGGTCGCCATGCCATTGATCGTCGTTGCCATCGTGTTCGCCGAAACGCATGGCCGTCGACAGTCGCGCCAGATGTCTCGCAAGAAGCCAATGGAAACTGAAACCTCTACGACTTCGACAGAGCGCTAACCCGGGAACGCTTTGCCAGGAACTGCTGGTCGTCTATCTGCGGTAGCTCGGTGTCTCGTAGCGGGCACGGGCCACGATCTCGAGTGACGCCACGCGGGAACGCTCGACCAACAACGGTTTCTTCCACTCACTGGCTACCTTGTTTCGCTCCGCGGTAATTTTTCGAACGAGCAACTTCGTTCCGATCGCCAGCACGAGCGGCCAGCACAGCAGCAACCCCGGACCGACCTCGTCGAGCAGGCGCGCCACTCCATAGCCGCTCGCCGATGCCACGACAACGGCTGCGATCGGTAACAGGCCAACGGCGAAAACAATGGCCCAGACTTTGAACCCGATGGCAGTTGCCGTGTAGTGCGGCAGGGTTCCTGACCACGGCTTGGTGTCGTCGAAGGCCGCGCTTCGATCGCATGTCGCCCGATAGGAAACCGATCGCTGAGCGCGTTCGACGGGTCGAGAACTCTCCCGAGGCCGCCTTTTAATCAGGAATCGTTTCATAGCTCACATCCTCCGGATCGGTAGAGTGCTACGCGTGCCAGTGCTCCCGGTTACTGGGAAGACTTCGTCCTCAACTGACTCCATGCTGAGAAGCTTGTTGATTCGGCGTTCCAGCAAGGCCGAAAAGCGTATTCAGCAGTGTCGGCATTTACCGAACGCGGCACAGCGCGGAAGCGCACACAACCGCGATGGTCGGCCGTTCTTCCAGCCGTATCCTTTAGTCGTACAGCGCCTTCGCCTCGACCTCGTAAGCGGGATACGACGCCTTCATCACCGCACCGTTCAGGATCATCTCCGCCACCAGCGGCCGCGATGCTCGCGTACCGTCGTACACGCGCGTGCGTATCCAGACCGACTCGGTGCGCGCGCTCTCACTCAGGGCGATGATCTCGCGCTCCAACTCGTAGTCTTGGTCGACGAACAGCGGCCCGTCGATCAACCGGATTTCCTGTCCCGCGAACAGTCCGACCGCTGGCTTGCGACCGCTCAGACCGGACTCACCCGACGTGCTGCCGAGCAGCACGCTGATCATTTCCATCGGAATGACGGCGCGGCCCCATGGCGATTCGGCGCCGTGTTCGCGCGTGTACCAGGCACAGGGTTCCGTGATGACCGCGAGCTTGTCGGCGAGCGTGAAGGGATAGTGGTCGCCCATGTGCTGATCGAACCCCATCCGGATTTTTTCGACCGCAGCACCCCGCTGCCCCACCTTCAGGTCGCGGTTGATCACAAGCCCTGTGGCCGGTCGCAGTTTGGCGATGCGCTGTTGAATCTCATGCGGCACATCGGTCGCATCGCCGACCGAGGCGGTGCCGGTCAGCACCGGTGTGCCGTCGCGCTTCTCTGCGTGGATACGCACCAGACGCGGCGCCCCCTCTTCAGGCGACACCGGCAGATCGACAAAGGCACGCACCTCTTCGCCTTCAACCACCATGTTCTGGTAATGCGCGCTGATGCAGCCAGTCTCGAACCACGCCTGGCCAAAGACGTGGAACAGCAAGGGGTCGAACTGGCTGAAGTGCGTCGGCCCCTCGATCGGGCCAGCGCGAAGGCCCAGGCCCTCGGCCATGGCATCGTCGTGGATGGATTTGTGCCCGTCGTACTTTTGATCGGCCAGCATCTGGCGCGGCTTGCGCAGTGCACCGCAGAGAGTCGGTGATTGCGTGAAGGGTTTGGTCATGATGTTTCCAGTGCGTTTGCCGCCATCGTAGTCGGGGCCCGATGTCCGCGGACCCACTGCCCCGCCCCTAAAAAACCTTGCCGGGATTCAGCACGTTGTGCGGGTCGAGCGCTGCCTTGATGCGCTGCATCAAGGCAATCTCCTCCGGCGATCGAGTGAACGACAAGAACGGCTTCTTGACGAGCCCGATGCCGTGCTCCGCCGAGATCGTGCCGCCCATGCTGCGAACCAGTTCGTAGACCAGGGCATCGACTTCCGAATGCGGCTGATGCGCGCCCGCAGAAGGTACGTTGACGACGACATGCAGGTTGCTGTCGCCGATGTGCCCGTAGCAAAGCACGTGCGCGTCCGGCCACTGCGCCTTGACCTCTCGCTGCACGCGATCCACCGCCTCGCCCATCAGTGTCGTCGGCAAGCCGATGTCGAATCCGATCACCGCACCGAGCACTTTCGGATACTCCGAGACGCTGTCGCGGAGGGCCCAGAGTTCCTTCGCGTCACGTTCGGACGCACCGATGACTACGTCGTTGACGACACCATCCTCCAGCAATGTCGAAAGGCACGCCTCCAGATGCGCCGATTCGCCCTCTTCCCTAAAGCCACTCGCCTCGATGAGCACGTAGACGCCGTGTGCCTCGGCAAAGGGTTTGCGCAGTTGCGGCAAGCCGTTCGTCATGCAGTCCACGAAGCTGGGCCACATGACTTCGAAGGCTGAAAGAGACGGGCCGAGCTTGGCGCGTGCGGTCTTCAGCAAGGTCAGTACGGCCTCGTAGTCGGGGCAGCCGCACATCGCCGTGGCGACTGAAATGGGCTTTGCCTGCAGGCGCAACACGACGCGCGTGATGATGCCGAGCGTTCCTTCCGATCCGATGAACAACTGCTTGAGGTCGTAGCCGGCATTGTTCTTGATCATCTTGTTGAGCGAGCTGACGATGGTGCCGTCGGGCAATACATATTCGAGCCCGAGCACCTGATCGCGCGCCATGCCGTAGCGGATGACCCGGTTGCCACCGGCGTTGGTAGACAGGTTGCCGCCGATGCTGCAGGAGCCACGTGCACCAAGGTCCAGCGGAAAGTACAGGCCGGCTGCTTCCGCCGCGTCCTGGATCTCCGAAAGCCGCGTGCCGGCGAGCACCGTCATCGTACCCATCACCGCATCGATCTCTTCAACGCCGCTCATGCGTTCGAGCGACATCGCCACGCCGCCGGCGACCGGTTGCGCACCGCCTGCCAGCCCGGTGAGGCCACCCTGTGGGACGAGCGCGATGCGCCGTTCGTTGCACAGCGCCATCGCAATCGAGACGTCCTGCGTCGTCCTCGGCCGCACCAGCGCCAAGGGCTGCACCGGCGCGAGCCCGCTCCAGTCATGCCAGTACTTCGACTCGATCGCTTCGCCGAACGTCACTGTGTTGTCGGGCAGCGCGGATTGGAGTTCGAGTTCGAAGGTGGTCGGCATGGTGTTCAGACTGTTTCGGTAGAAGCCGGCACCGGCGGCCACGCGATGGCCGGATCGGCGGGCGGTACGGAGGCGAGCAGCAAGCGGGTGTAGGCGTGCTGCGGGTTGGAGAAGACCTCGTCCGTCCTGCCCTCCTCCACGATCTTGCCGGACTGCATGACGATGACGCGCGAGCACAGGTAGCGCACCACGGAGAGGTCATGCGATATCAGCAACAGGGCGATGCCGTGCTCGCGCCCGAGTTCGAGCAGCAGGTTGAGAATCTGCGCCTGGATGGACACGTCGAGTCCCGACACGATCTCGTCGGCCACCACCAGCCGCGGCATCACGCACAGCGCCCGGCCGATGTTCACCCGCTGCTTTTGACCACCCGACAGCTGACTGGCAAATCGCTCCAGCGCATCGGACGCCAGGCCGACGTCCTGCAGCAACTGCGATGCGCGCTCCTGCCTCGGCAATCGTTGCAACGCACCGGGGATGTGACCGACTTCGTACGCTTGCGTCAACAAGCGAAACACGCTGCGCCGCGGATTGAGTGCCGAGTGCGGGTCCTGAAAGATCATCTGCACGTGCTCGCGGGTCAGGCGCTGCACGGTCGACGTGGCCTTGGCGCGGTCTTGCCCTTCGATCAGCAGCTCACCGGCGGTGATGTTCTCTGCGCCGACGATCAGCCGCGCGACAGAAGTCTTGCCGCTGCCGCTTTCGCCGACGATGCCGACGAACTCGCCCGGCTGGACTTTGAGCGACACCTGGCTCACTGCATCGGTGTGCACCTGGCGCTGGCCCAGCAGGCCGCGGCGCGCGGTGTAGCGCAGCGTGACGTTGCGCAGCTCGACGAGGGGTGCCGCAGTCGGATCGCCTTGCGGTGCTCGCCAGTTGGCGCTGCCATCGGCGCTTGTTGAATCGTCTACGGAGGCGACGACATGCGGCGCCACTTCGCACGTATCGGCACAGCGCACCCAATGACCCGGCGAAGACTCACGCAAAGCGCGCACGCCGACTTCGCAGGTCGTATTGCGCGTTGGGCAGCGTGCCGCGAATCGACAACCGCCCAGCGTCGCCAATGCCGCAAGTCCCGGCATCTGACCCCCGAGCATCGGCAGCACGCGCTGAACGCCGTGCACGTCGGGCGTCGCATCGTGCAGTGCCCAGGTATACGGATGGCGCGGCTCGCGCAACACGTCTGCGGCCGGTCCGTATTCGACTTGCTCCCCTGCGTACAGCACCGCGATGTCGTCGCACACGTGCGCAGCGAGCCGCAAGTCGTGCGTAATGAGAATGACGGCTGTCTCGTGCTGGCGCTGTTGTTCGGCAAGCAGCCTAAGGATGTGCGCTTGGCTCACTACGTCGAGCGCCGTGGTGGGCTCGTCGGCAATGATCAGCGCAGGATTGGCCACGAACGCCATTGCGATCAACACGCGCTGGCACTGACCGCCCGACAGTTCATGCGGATAGCGCCGCACCATTTGCTCGGGGTGCGGCAGCTTCACGGAAGCCAGTTGCGCGACGATCAAATCCTTGCGCCGGCTGGCGGCAATGCCCAGCAGCATCAGGTGCTCGTCGAAGGTCTGGCCGATGGTCAACACCGGGTTGAGCGCGGTCAACGGCTCTTGCGGAATGAAGGCGATGCGCCGGCCGAGCAGACCGCGCCATTCGCGTGCGCCGAGCGACAGCAGGTTCTTGCCGTCGAAGTCGATTCTGCCCTGCGTCACCGCAAAGCCCGGCGGCGTGTGGCCCGCGATCAGGCGACCGATCATGCTCTTGCCGGCACCCGATTCGCCGACCAGTCCGAGCACCTTGCCGCGCTGCACCGACAGCGTGATGTCGCGCAGCAATTCGACGGGTTTGCCATCGACCCGCGTGGTCAGCGTGAGGTTCGAGATGGACAGCATCGTCATTCGCTCCGTGTGCGCAAGCGCGGATCGAGCGCAACGCGGATTCCGTCACCCAACAGGTTGCAGCCGAGCACGGTAACGATGATGCATGCGACCGGCACCAGCATCACCCACGCGGCGCTCTGCATGTCGCTGCGCGCATCGGCCAGCATCTGGCCCCAGGTCGTGATGTCCGGCGGAACTGAAAGGCCGATGAAAGACAGCGTCGCCTCCACGATGATCGCGATGCCCATCTCGATGGAGAACAGCGTGATCATCAGCGGCACCACGGTGGGCAGCACCTCGCGCAACATGGTGCGCAGGTGCGTGAAGCCCATGAGTCGCGCGGCCAGCACGTAGTCGCGGCGCCGCGTCACCAGCACGTCGGCCCGCACCACACGGGCGAAGCGCGTCCAGTCGACCAGCACGACCGCGAGGATCACTTTGTCGACGCCGGAGCCGAGCCCTACCAGCAGGATCAACGACAGAACGACCGGCGGAAACGACATCCACAAATCGACCACGTAGCTGATGCCGCGGTCGATCTTGCCGCCAAAGTAGCCGCCGACGACTGCGAGCGTGCTGCCCAGCAGCATCGCGCCGAATGCGGAAACGATCGCCACCAGCAGCGCCACCCGGGCACCGTAGATAGCGCGCGACAACACGCAGCGACCCAGGCTGTCGGTGCCCAGCGGAAAAGAAGCGTCGCCCTCTGCCGACCACATCGGCGGCGACAGCATGTGCAGCAGGTCCTGCTCCAGCGGATCGTGCGGAGCGGCCCACGGTGCAAAGAGCGCAGCCAGAACGACGAGCAGGAGAATGCCGCCGCCGATCAGCACGCGCGGCTGCGACGCTAGCTGCCTGAGCGCACCGCGCTGCTTTGCAGAGCAACTCACAGCGGCGGGCATCGACACTGGCGCCGGTGCTTGCGTCACAGATTCCTCAACTTCGGATTCAGCAAGGCATACAGCACGTCGACGACGACCGTAATAGCCAGCATCAGCACGCAGAAGATCAGCGAGATGCCCTGGATCAACGGCAAGTCATTGCCGCGAACCGCCTGCACCATCAGATTGCCCAGGCCAGGGAAGCCGAAGATCATTTCGACCAGTAACGCGCCGCCGAACAGAAAACCGAACTGCACGCCGATCATGGTGATCGTCGGCAGCGCGGCGTTCTTCAGCATGTGGCGCCAGAGAATGCGGGTTTCAGACAGTCCGCGAAGTCGCGCCACTTCGACATAAGGCTCGTTGGCGGCATCGATCAGCCCGGAGCGCAGCACACGGATGACCAGCGGCGCAAAGCTCAACGCGAGTGCGAGTGCAGGCAAGAAGAGATGCGTCAGCGCGCTCAACCAGCCCTGGAACTGCCCGGTAACGAGCAGGTCGATCAAGGCGAATCCGGTGATGCCCGGCAGTGTCACTTCTTGCCCGACGCGGCCGCTGAACGGCAACACCGGCCACAGCACGCCGAAGACCAGGATCAGAAGCAGACTCCACAAGAACGATGGAATGGACTGGAGCAGCGTGACGACCAGGTCGGCCGCCGTCTCGCGCTTCCGCTTGTAGAGCACATAGGCGATGACGCCGCCGGGAATGCTGATCATCAATGCCAGCACCAAGCCGACCATGGCCAGTTCGATCGTCGCCGGCAGTGCAGTCACCATCAAGCCGACCACCGGCTGGCGAAAGTTGATGGAGTTGCCGAGACTCCCGCGCGCCGCATCCCACAACCAGATCAGAAACTGGATCGGGATCGGTTTGTCCATGCCCATCTGCTGCCGCAACGCTGCGGAATCCGCTGCGGTGGCAGACGGCGGCAGCATCATTGCCAGCGGGTCGACGGGCAACAATCGCAACACCACGAACACCACGAGCGATAACAAAAGCAGCGTCGGGATCGCCACCAGCAGGCGGCGGATCACGATGGTGGAAACGAGTTGGAACACAGCGGCGCGCGTGCCTTGTCAGCGGTATTTGTATTCGACCGGCAACACGTAGCCGTTGTCGAACAGCACCGGCTGCAGCGTCGACGAATACGCGACCGTCGCCACACCTTGCAGCAGCGGGATCGCCCACGATTTCTCCGAGGACTCCGCGTTAAGTGCCTTGTAGCCAGCCATGCGCTTGACCTCGTCCACTTCGGTCATCAGCCCGTCGATGCGTGGCGCGAGGGACATGTCCTTCCAGGTCGCGAAGCGCAGGCGCGGGTCGAAGATTCGGCCCGCGTAGTTCTCCGGATCGCCCGTGCTGTTGGCCCAGCTGTAGAGCAGCACGCCCGTCAGTTTGCCGTTTTGCGCAGCTTCGACGAGCTTGGCCGGCGTAGTTTCTTCGATCGTCGCGTTGATGCCGACTGCCTTCCACATCTGCGCGATGGCGCGGGCCATGTCGAAGTCGTTGGGGAAGGTGCCGTTGGTGCTGAGCAGCGTCAGCGCGACCGGGTTGCTGGTGCTGTAGCCGGCAGCTTTCAGCTCCTCGATGGCCTTCGCCTTGTTGAATGGAAACTGGAAGTCGCTGAACGACGGCGTGCCTTCCGGCGTCATCACCGACAGCGGCTTGGCGACCCCGCCGTAGAAGGCCTTCGACAACGCCGCCTTGTCGATCGACAGGTGCATCGCGTTGCGCACATGGTCGTGTTCGAACGGCTTCACGTAGTTGGGAATCCGAAGCATGTAGACCTCGGAGAACGGATAGATCTTTGTGACGATGCCGGTCTTGGTGGCGAGACGCTGGACTTCGCGCATCGGCAACTGCACCGCCATCGCCGCCCTGCCCGACTCCACCAATGCCACGCGAGCCGATGGCTCCGGCACGATCAAAAAGGTGACCTGCTTGATGGCAGGCGCACCACCCCAGTATTTGTCGAAAGCCTCCAGCACGATACGCGAGCCACGCTGATGTTCGACCATGCGGTAAGGGCCGGCGCCGATCGGCTTGGCGTTGAAGCCCTCGGCGCCGACCTGCGTCATGTAGGCCTTAGGCACGATGTACATCGCCAGGAAGCCCAGGTAGATCGGCCCCGCCGGCGTTGGCCGGCTGTAGACCAGAACGCCTTTGGTGGGCGACTGCACTTCCACATCGGCCAGCGTGTTGAACATGCCACCGACCAGCAACTTCTTGTCCGCCTTGGGCCGTTCCGACAGGCTGTACTTGACGTCGTCCATCGTCATGCGCGAGCCGTCGTGGAACAGGATGTCGTCGCGCAACGTGATCTCGAGTCGCGTCGCCTTGTCGTCGAGCCAGCGCCATTGCTTGATCTGTCGCGCCTCGAGCTTCAAATGTTGCGAGTAGCGCAGCGGCGAATCGAACACCGTGTGATAGATCGCCTGGATCGTCGGGATGGACAAGGCGCCCGGGTCCCACGTCGGCACGTCGACGGGGTACGCGATGGCCAGGTTCGACTTGTCGGTGATCTGTGCATTGGCCAGGTCCCACGGCAGCACGCTGCCGGCCCCCACGGTGAGCGCGCCCAGCACGAAGCTGCGGCGCGATGGTTTCAAAGACGACGGTGCAGCCAGAGACAGTGCTGCGTCTGTCGGGGTTCCCGAGCTCAAGAAATCGTTCATGAAAGTTCTCGCTGATGGGTCTGAAGGAACCGGTGGCCAAACGCTTGCAAGCATCGCGCCATTGAATCGCCCAAAGAGGCGATTGGACAAATGAAAATATACTGTATACAGTTTCCAGATGCAAGAAACGTTCCGTGGGAATCAATGAAAAAAGCAGCGCCGACGATGGCTGCCGCCAGGGCCGCGCCCAAACCGCTGGCCCGCGCGGAAACTTTGGGCGACCGCATCTACGACGAGTTGCGCAAGCGCCTGCAGCACACGCCGCTCCAGCCTGAAGAGCGACTTGTCGATGTCGAGGTTGCTGCTGCCTATGGCACTTCGCGCATGCCGGCGCGCGACGCGTTGCTGCGTCTCGTGAACGAGGGCTATCTGGTCGGCACGACGCGCGGCTTCGTGGCGCCGACACTGAGCCTCGACGACGTGCGCGACATCTTCCAAGTACGCCGCCTGCTGGAGCCTGCGGCCATCGCGAGCGTGGCGCCCAACGTGGATGCAACGGCAAAGCAGGAACTGACGCTGGCACTCAAACGGGCACGCCAGGCGGCCGCGAACAACGACGACGAAGAGATGGCCTTGGCGAACATGGCCTTCCGCCAAGCGTGGCTGAGCCGGGTCAAAAACCAGCGCCTTGCGAACACCATAGGGCGCTTCGTCGACCATGTGCAGACCGTGCGCATGCTCACTCTGGTGAACAAAAAAACCCGACAAGTGGTGGTCGATGGTCTGTCCAAGCTTCACGCGGCGCTCGCCAAGCGGGATGCGGCACTCGCGTTCAAAGCCATGGAGCGGTTCATGGCCGATGCACAGGCCGCGTACTTCTCGACGCACGAAACGGTGCACGGCGAAGCCACGGCTGGAGCATCTTCCGCACCTGGAACTGCTGCAACCAAGGCCACTACGGCCCGCAAAAGCCATTCGGCCTCCAGGGATCTCATCGCATGAATCACTTGCACCCGCTCAAGGGCCCCAATCGTTTCAAGCTTGGCGTGTTCTCCGCCAATGCGGATGGAGGCCTCGCCATCACCGACGTGCCGGAGCGCTGGCGCGCGCGGTGGGACGACAACCTCAACGCGGCGGGCATCGCAGACCGCGCGGGCCTGGAGTTCTTTCTGCCCATCGCGCGGTGGCGCGGCTTCGGTGGCAAGAACCATGTGCGCGAGTGGTCCTTCGAGACCTTCACCTGGGCGGCCGGACTCGCTGCGGTCACCAAGCAGATCGGCCTGTTCATGACGGTGCATGTGCCCCTGCTGCATCCCGTGTATGCGGCCAAGGCATTGGCGACGGTCGATCACATCAGCAACGGGCGCGCCGGGCTCAACATCGTCTGTGGCTGGAACCCTGACGAGTTCGCGATGTTCGGCGCCAAGCTCAGCGACGACGCCTATGGCCAGGCGGCGGAATGGCTGGAAGTGATCGAGCGCTGCTACGGCGATCATCAGCCGTTCGACTTCCAGGGCAAGTACTACGCGCTCAAAGGCGTCGTCAGCCGACCCGCAAGCATTCAGGTGCCGCGACCGCTCACCATGAATGCGGCCTTTGGCGCACCGGGGCGCGACTTTGCGGCAAAGAACTGCGACTTCCTGTTCTCCACCTTCTCCAACATCGAAGATGGCCGCAAGCACTACGCCGACATCAAGGAGCGCTCCAAGCTGCAAGGCCGCGACGTCGGCATTTACACCGTATGCCACGTCGTCTGCCGCGAGACGCAAAAGGAGGCAGACGACTACTACGAGCGCTATGCGGTAACGCTGGCCGACCATGGCGCCGTCGACAACCACATGGCGCAGAAAAAGGAGTTCTCGAACTCGCACGACAAGAATGCGTTCGACCTCTATCGCAAGCGCTTCGCGGGGGGCGCCGGAACTTACCCGCTGGTCGGCACGCCCGAGAAAATCGTCGAGGATCTTGTCAAGATTTCCAAAGAAGGCTATGCCGGTGCAGCGCTCACCTTCGTCAACTACACCTACGAGTTGCCGTTCTTCTGCGACCGTGTCTTGCCGCTGATGAAGCAGGCCGGACTCCGCGTTACCTGAAGCCGTCAAACCACCCATGTTCAATCCCACACAACCCACTCTCAAAGCGCGCATTGCCGGGGGCGACTGCATCGCCGTCTCGTGGCTCGCACTCGGGTCGGCAGCGCTCGTCGAAGCCGCCGCGCGCGCGCAGCCCGACGCCATCGTCATCGACATGCAGCACGGCCTCTGGGATCGCCGCGAGCTGGAGGCCGCGATCGGCGTGGTGCCGAGCCACATCCCGGTGATCGTGCGTGTCGCCGACAACTCGGCCACTGCGATCGGCATGGCACTGGACGCAGGTACAGAAGGCGTGATCGTCCCCTTGGTCGAAAGCGCCGAGCAATGTCGCCACGCCGTGCGCTGCGCCAAGTACCCGCCGCACGGCATTCGGTCCGCAGGCGGCGTGCGCCCGTTGATGGATTTCGGCACGTACCTCGAAGGCGCAAAACACATCGCCGTGATGGTGATGATCGAGACGGCGGCCGGCCTGGCCAACGCGCGGGAAATTGCTGCCGTCGAAGGACTGGACATGGTCTTCATCGGTACTGGCGATCTCGCGCTGTCGCTCGAAATCGGTGCAGGCGATGCATCGAAACATGCAGAGGCCTGCGCCGAAATCAAGCATGCCTGCGACGACGCTTCAGTGCCATGCGGCGCATTCACCGGCACGACCGATGCAGCGCTCCAGCGACGCGAGCAAGGCTACCGAATGGTGGTCGCAGCCAACGACATCGATGTCGTGGTTCAAGGTTTCAAGCGCGCGACCGCAGCCCTTGCATCATGACCATCGATCGCCAGTTCGTGCCGACCCGATCGGGCCGCATTCACATCGCCAGCGCTGGCCAGGGGTTCCCGGTTCTGCTGCTGCACCAGACGCCGCGGTCGTGGGACGAGTACCGCGATGTGCTGCCGTTGATCGGTGCGCGCTACCGCGCCATCGCCATGGACACGGCGGGCTTCGGTGACTCGGACCCGTTGCCGGCCGCTGACAACACGATCGAGCGATGGGCCGAAGTCGCTTTCGACCTGCTGGATGCATTGGGCTTGCAACAAGTGGCCTTGGTCGGGCATCACACCGGCGCGGCCGTGGCCCTGGAGATGGCGGCGAGCCGGCCTGAACGCGTCAGTGCGCTCGTCTTGTCGGCATGTCCTTTCGTCGACGCGCCGCGCCGCGCCGCGCATCACGGCAAGCGAATCATCGACGAGGTCGAGCGCATGCCCGGCGGCGAGCATCTGACCGAGCTGTGGCAACGGCGCATGCCCTTTTATCCGCCATGCGACCACGCTTTGCTAGAACGCTTCATCGCCGACGCTTTGAAGGCAGGCGACCTCGCCGTCGAAGGCCACCGCGTGGTGAACCGCTACGCGATGGAGACAAGAACGCCGCTGGTGACCAGCCCCACGCTGGTGCTCGCCCCGACCGAAGACCCGCATGCTTTTCCGGCAGCGCCACGCGTCGCACAAGCCATCGCCGGCAGCCGGCTGCTGAACATCGAGCACGGCATGGTGCCACTGCCTGATCAGATGCCTGGTGTTTTTTCCGAAGCCGTGATGGAGTTCCTCGCGACGTTGAAATTGCCCGGCTAGCCGAAAGCGCGCAGTTCTTCTGCATAGAGCAATTCAGCCCAGTCCGGTATCGCGCTTGCAGTCGCGGTGATGCGCCCTGCCTTGAAACTCAGAATGCGCTGCGGGGAGACGTTGAGCCGCGAGTTGTCGAACACAAAGGCGAAGTCGGCGCGCAGCACCGCTTGGCGGATCAAGGGCTGATTGCGGTCGTAGCGCTCGCGGATCTTGTCTTCGGGCACATCGTGACCGCCCTCACCCACCCTTAGCGCCACTCGGCTGACCGACAACTCAGGCTTGCCTAAGTTGACGTGGTAAAGCACGACTCGAAAGCCGGCACGCCTGGCGTCATCGACTAATTCCAGTTTCGACGGATGCGAGAACGTCGATTCAGAAACGAAGCTGAGTCCCTGCTTGAGCGCCAGCCGCCGCCGGTTTTCTGCTATGCCGGCCGCGGTGTACGCCGCAGACATCGACGCGTCGCGCAGTTCGTCGCGCTGGATCAGGTCGGCATTGATGAAAGGCGCCTGGATACGAGGTGCGATCGCCAGCTCGTAGAGCGTCGACTTGCCGGCGCCGTTCGGTCCGGCCAGCAAAAACATCGTTGCGCGGCTCACTGGCCGCCGGTTGGCCGGACTGCTTTGCCGAACTCCAGGTTGCCGTCGTCATCGAGGCCCACGCCGAGACCCTTTCGTTGCCGCTTGCGCCAGAAATCCTGTTCAACCGCGGTGGCTGGAGCGTCACCCATGCGTTCGATGAAGGCGTCCTGCTCGGCATCGCCGAGGGTGTCGAGCGCCAGCGGCTCAAGACCGCGCAGCGCCAGGTCGACCTTCGAATAGCCGATGGTCGGATCGCGTTCGATCGCGCGACCGATACGGATCCAATGCTCGGCCTGCCCCGAGATCGACCGGCTGTTCACCCGCGCAGCATCGCGCAAGGCGTCCATTTCTAGATCGGAAATTTTTACGGCTTGTGCCATCATCGCTCCAGCGGTTCCTTAATGAAACCTTGGGTTTAATTATGGCACCACGATTCAAATTGCGCTTTCAGGCCGACCTCCCGATTTGGCCGGCTGGCCGTCCCAGGTCTGCGGCCCCACGCCGCGCTCGCGCAGCTTGAATTTCTGGACCTTGCCGTTCTCGGTGCGCGGCAGGTCGGGCAGCACGTCGATGTAGCGCGGCACCGCGAAGTACGGCAGCCGGCTCGTACAAAACTCGATGAGATCAGTGAGGTCGATCCGCACACCCTCGCGTGCCACCAGCGCCGCCATCACTTCGTCTTCGGCCAATTCGGATTGCACCGGATACACCGCACAAGACGCGACCGCCGGATGACTGGCCAACACCTGCTCGACCTCGAAAGATGAGATGTTCTCGCCACGACGGCGGATCGCGTCCTTGATGCGATCGACGAAACGGAACGCCCCGTCGGCATCGCGCACTACGCGGTCGCCGGTGTGAAACCAGAGATTGCGCCAGGCCTCGACGGTTTTCTCCGGCATGTTGAAGTAGCCGCTCGCGAAGGCGTAAGGCTCGTCTGCACGCAGCAGCAATTCGCCGGCCTCGCCGTCCGGCACGGGCGCATCGTCTTCGTCGGCGACACGCGCCTCGAAGCCCTCGCGCAGCCAGCCCATCACACCGCCGCGCGGCGACGCCGGCGCGGTGGCGATGGCGAAGTTGGTCTCGGTCGAGCCATAGCCTTCGAGCAGCGTCACGCCGGTGCGCGCCGTGAAGACCTGCCCCGCCGCGGGTGGCACGCCGGGCCCGAGTCCGATGCGGACGGAATGATTGCGCTCTCCTTCCCCCTCCGGCGGGGCCAACAGGATGGGAACCATCGCACCGAGCAAATAGACCACCGTCGCGCCGTTCGCGCGCATCGACGGCCAGAAACCCGATGCCGAGAAGCGCAATTCGAAGACTGCCTGCGCACCCGTCAGTGCAGCCTGCGCGAAGGTGTTGAGTGCATTGATATGAAAGAGCGGCAGCGTCGTGCAGAGCACGTCGTCGCGGCCGACACCCAGCACCTCGGCGCTGTTCACGCCCCACCAGAAATACTGCGCATGCGGGCAGATCACGCCTTTGGCAGGGCCGGTGGTGCCCGAGGTGTAGAGGATGGCGAGCGGGTCGCCAGGCTGCACGGCGGCGGGCGGATTGGCTTGCGCGCTTTCGGCGCCGTGGACGCCTTCCGGATAGCGAGAGACACGCACGCCGGGCGGCAGCTCGCGCGAAGCAACGATCGCTTCCACCTCGCCGACGTCGCCGACCACCCATATCTCGCGCAACCCCGTGCGACCGAGGTCTGCCATCTTCAGCCGCTCGACGCAACCGGCACCGATCACCAGCAGCTTCGCCTCGCTGTTCGAAAGGACGTATTCGATCTGCGGACCCATCGATGCCGTGTTGACGGGAACGACCACCGCGCCGAGCCAGCCCGCACCAAGAAAAGTCTCGATGAACTCGATGCAGTTGCCCGCCATTACTGCGATGCGGTCGCCTCGCACCACACCGGCCTGCGCGAGTGCGGCCGCCCGAACGGCGGCCGCTGCAGCCGCATCGCGATGCGCCCACTGCCGGCCCGCCACCTTCAACAGCGGACGCGCACCGAACAACGCGGCCTGCCGTTGCAGCATCGCAGGCAGGGTGCGCTGCGCGGGTGGCAGCGCGCGCAGCTCACTCGTCATCGTGCGTGCCTCCGCCGAGGTAGGTCGCCTGCACGCGCGGATCGCTCGCCAGTTCGGCCGATGCGCCGGAGAGCGCGATCTCGCCCGTCTCCAGCACGTAGCCGTGGTCCGACGATTCGAGCGCGGCGCGCGCGTTTTGCTCCACCAGCAGGATCGAGACGCCTTCGTCGCGCAGCGATCGCACGATGGTGAGGATGTCGCGCACGATCAGCGGCGCCAGGCCGAGGCTGGGTTCGTCGAGCATCAAAAGGCGCGGTGCCGACATCAGCGCACGACCGACCGCCAGCATCTGACGCTCGCCGCCCGAAAGCGTGTCGGCGCGTTGCGAGCGGCGCTCCGCCAGCCGCGGAAACCGGTCGTACACCGCTTGCAGTTGCCGCTTCATCGCATCGCTGCGCAACTTCTTGGCGTAGGCGCCGAGTTGCAGGTTGTCGAGCACCGTCAGTTCGCCGAAGAGCTCGCGCTTTTCCGGCACCAGGCACAGGCCGCGTTCGACACGCGATTCGACGTCGAGCCCATGCAGGTCTTCGCCTTCGAAGCGCAGCACCCCTTTGCTCGGCAGCAGGCCCATGGCCGCGGCCAGCAGCGTGGTCTTGCCCGCACCGTTCGGCCCGATCACCGAGATGATCTGCCCCGGTTGCAGGGCGAGCGAGACGCCTCGCACGGCCTCGACCTGTCCGTAGCCGACATGCAGCTCGCCGATTTCCAACATGACCGTCATACGACGCTCCCCAGGTAAGCCGCCTGCACGCGCTCGTCCGCACGCACCACGGCGGGCACGCCCTCGACCAGCTTCGAGCCGAAGTTCATCACCACCAATCGGTCCACCAGTTTCATCACGAAGTCCATGTCGTGCTCCACGATGAGGATGGTCACGCCCTCCCCCTGCAGCTTGCGCAGTAACGCGCCGAGCGCCATTTTTTCCTTGCGGCGCAGTCCGGCCGCAGGCTCGTCGAGCACCAGCAACACCGGGTCGGCGGCAAGCGCTCGCGCGATCTCCAGAATGCGCTGGGTGCCCAGCGGCAGGCTGCCGGCCATCTCGTGCGAGCGGTCGCCGAGGCCGATGCGATCGAGCTGGCGCTGTGCTTCCTGCAGCACCTGGTGTTCTTCGGCACGGTCGAGCCGGAGACCGGCCTTGAGCACGCCGGCACCGGTCCGCGCATAAGCACCCAGCGCGACGTTGTCGAGCAGGCTCATGTGCGGTCGCAGCTTCACGTGCTGGAAGGTGCGCGCCAATCCGAGTCGCGCAACCTGGCGTTGCGGCAGGCCCGCGATGTTCTGGTCCATGAAGCGCACCTGGCCCGAAGTCATCGGCAGGGTGCAGGTCAGCAGGTTGAACATGGTCGACTTGCCCGCGCCGTTGGGGCCGATCAGTCCGATGATCTCGCCCGCAGCGACGTCGAAACTCACCTCGTTGACTGCGATCAATCCACCGAAGCGCTTGACCACGCCCTGCACCGACAGGATCGGCGTGCCACGCGCCGGCAGCGTGCGTTGCGCCAGCGGCGTGACCGGCTTGACCGGCGCCGTCGACGGCTGCGCTGCCCAACGCCCGCGCGTCCAGCGTCGCACGAAGCCCATCAGCCCGCCGCGCGCGAAGTGCAGCAGCAGGATGAACACCGCGGCGAAAGCAATGGCTTCGAGCTGCCCTGCGCGTTGCGTGAGCAGCGGCAACAAGTCCTGCAGGCCGTTCTTCAACAGCAACACCAGCGCTGCACCGACCAGCGCACCCACCAGTTGACCGAGCCCACCGGCCACCGCCATCAGCAGGTACTCGATGCTCGCGCGCACGTCGAAAGGCGATGGGCTCACGAAGCGGTTCATGTGCGCATAGAGCCAGCCGGCGAGACCTGCGAACAGCGCTGCGGTGACGAACAGCGTGAGCCGCACGCGGTAAGCATCGGCACCCACGCTCGCCAGCAGCGTGGCACCGCCGCGCAAACCACGTATCGCACGGCCGGGTCGCGAACTCAGCAGGTTGCGGCTGAACAAAAAGGCCAGTCCGACCAGCGCCCAGATCAGGTAGTAAATGGCACGCGGCTCGGCCAGCGACCAGCCCGCGATGCGCAGTGCCGGGATGTTCGAGAGCCCGGTGTGGCGCCCGAGCGCCTCGACGTTACCGAAAAGCATCGCGATCGACAGGCCCCACGCGATCGTGCTCAGCGAAAGAAAGTGCCCGCCCAGGCGCAGCGTCAACATGCCGATCGCGAGGGCCGAGATTCCCGTGAGCGCCAGCGCGAACAGGAGCCCGATCCACGGCGACATACCCTGCGTGGTCGTGAGCCACGCACTGGCATACGCCGCGATGCCGACGAAGGCGGCCTGCCCGAAAGAGGTCGACCCGCCGATGCCGGTGAACAGCACCAGTCCGAGCGCGACCAGCGCGCCGATGCCCACATCGTTGAGCAGCGACACGGTGAAGTTGCCGGCCACCCGCGGCACCAGCGCGAGCAGCAGCACGATGGTCGCCGTCATGAACATGCGGTTGCGCGGTGTCATTCGTCCACCTCTTCCTGCTCTTCTTCCTGGTGGCGCGACAGGTACGAGCGCAGCATCAGGACGGGGATCAGAAGGCTGAACACGATCACGTCTTTCAGTGCGCCGCTCCAGAACGATGCGTAGCTTTCGACCAGGCCGACGGCGAGTGCGCCGAGGGCGGTCACCGGGTAACTCACCAGCCCACCGATGATCGCGGCGACGAAGGCCTTCAGCCCGATGATGAAGCCCGAGTCGTAGTACATGGTGGTCACCGGCCCGATCAGGATGCCGATGAGTCCGGCGAGCAGCGATGCGCTGCCGTACGCCATGAGGGCGGTGCGTGCAGGACGAATACCGACCAGCCGCGCACCGACGCGGTTCACCGCGGTCGCGCGCAGCGCCTTGCCGGCGACAGTGCGTTCGAACACCAGAAAGAACAGCCCGCTCAACACGATGGCGGAGCCGACCATCAGCAGCACCTGCCCGCTCACCACGAAGTTGTCGCCCAGCGTGAACACGCCGCTGGCCAGCGGTTCGGTGCGCGAACCCTCGGGGCCGAAGAACAGCAGGCCGAGTCCCGACAGCAGGAAGTGCAATGCGAGGGAGACGATCAGCAGCACCAGCACCGACGCATCGGCGATCGGCTGGTACACCACGCGCGCCAGCAGCGGCGTGATCGGCACGATGAGCAGCAGCGTCGCGGCGATCTGCACCAGCGCCGGCATGCCCGGCCGTGCCGCCAGCCAGGCCAGCAGGCACGGCACGAGAGGCAGCACACCCCAAGCGAGCAACGCCTTGGGCATGCGCGCCACTTCGCCGCGGCGCCACAGGCTGCCGAGTTCAGTGGCGGTCGCCAGCACGGCCAGCACCGCCACGAGGCCGATGGTCGGCGGCACGCGGCCGGTCTGGAACGCGGCGAGGGTGAGCGCCGCGAACGCGGTCACGTCGCCGAAGGGCACGAAGACCACTCGCGTGACCGAAAAGATCAGCACCAGGCCCAGGCCCGCGAGCAGGTAGACCGAGCCGTTGGCCAGCCCGTCCATCGCCAGGATGAGCGCGACGTCCCAGGTCATAGGGTCATCCTTTGCGTCTGCATCGCTCGTGCTTTGCCGAGTTCGCCGCGTCCGCTCAAGGGGCCAGCTTCCACTGGCCGTTGTCGAGCTTGACGATCACGCGAGCGCGCTCGTCCACGCCGTAGAGCGCGCCGGGCTTGAAGTTGTAGACGCCGTGCGTACCGACGATTTCCTTGCTGCTGAGAATCGCGTCGCGCAGGGCCAGGCGGAACTCGGGCGTGCCGGGCGCGGCCTTGGGCATGGCCCGCGCGGCAGCGTCGAGGAACACCAGCCAGGCGTCGAACGAATAGGCCGAGAACGCATCGGTGGTCGGCGCGTTGTTGACCTTCTGGTAGACCGTGCGGAAGTCGAGAGCGATCTTCTTGGTCGGGGCGCTGTCCGGCAATTGTTCGGCCACGATCACCGGGCCGGTCGGCATCAGCGAGCCTTGCGCCGAAGCACCGGCCACCCGCACGAAGTCGGGGTTGATCAGGCCATGCTGCCCATACACGCCGCCCTTGAAGCCACGCTCGGCCAGCGCCAGGAAAGGCAACGCGCCAGGCGTGCCGGCACCGCCTGTCATGACCGCGTCGGGACGCATGGCGACGATCTTCAGCACCTGCCCGGTCACCGACGAGTCGGCCCGCGCATAGCGCTCGTTGCTGAGTACCTTGATGCCGGCAGCCGGTGCGGCCTTCATCAGCGCGTCGTACACGAGGTCGCCCCAGACATCGGAGAAGCCGATGTAGCCGACCGTCTTCACGCCGTTGCGCTTCATGCGCTCGACCACGGCATCGACCATCAGCTGGGTCGGCTGCGCCACGGTCACGGCCCACGGGTTCTCGATCGGGTCCCACGAGATCGGCGTGAGCGCGATCATCGGCGTCTTGCTGTCGCGGCCGACCTGGGCGATGGCCACGGCCGACGGCGCGCCCGAGGTGCCCATCAGCACGTCGACCTTTTCTTCTTCCACCAGCTTGCGCGCATTGCGGCCTGCCGCCGTCGGGTCGGAGCCGTCGTCCAGCACGACCAACTGGATCTTCACGCCGTTGAGTTCGCCCTTGTAGGCCAGCGCGGCCTGCATGCCCTTGGCGTAGGGAATGCCGATGGAGGAGTTGGGGCCAGACAGCGAGGTGCTGAGTCCGACCTTGAGGTCGGCCGCCAGCGCGGTCATCGCAAAGCCGATGGCGAGTGCCGCTGTGAGCGCGCCGCGTGTCAGGGTCGGGATCAGGTGCTTCATGGTGTCACTCCTCTTGGGTTGAATTGGAAAGATGGAAACGCGGGATCAAGTGGACGTTGCGGATGCGGATACCGATGCGGGTGCCATGTAGCGGGCCCATGCGCGGAACTGGTTGCGCATCAGAAGCTCGTTGGTGCCGTTGGTCGTGACGGTGCCCTGCCCGATCTCGGCGGCGTCGAAATTGCGGTGCAGGCTGACCCAGTCGTTGCCGTTGGCCGCGAGGCCGCGCTGCATGCTTTCGAACAGGTGCACGTCGTCGTGCGCGACGACAGACATCGGCGAGAAGACGAGCCGGTTGTAGGTCATCGCACGCTGGAACAGCACCTCGGGTGCGCCGGCGGCGCGAAAGCTCCAGGCCTCGATCAAGGTGCGGTTGGCGGCCAGCGGCCGGATCACGCGGATGGCCTGCGGCGAGCCCTTGACCGACAGGCTCGGATAGAAAACCGAGTTCTGCGGCGACCGCTCCAGGATGTCGGCCGCACGCTGCTCGCCGTGCGCGGCACGCATCGCAGCCTCGTACTCCGGCAGCTGCGCATAGCCGGAGTGAATGCTGAAGTTGACGCCCAGAATGCTGTGGCCGTTGGCGAACACACGGCCGCCCATCTTGTCGAAGAAATCGTAGCCGGCACCGAACGGCAGGATCTGTTCCATCGCCATCGGCTTGGGCTCGTCGGCATCGTGCGTCGCCCAGACCGACTTCGCAGCCTGTGTCGCCGACTCGTGCGTCGACATCGGATGCACGGTGTCGTTGATGTTCTCCAGGTACATCTTCCAGTTGCAATGGATGATGCTGCGCAACACGCCACCGCCGACCGTCAGCCGGCCCTCGGGCGAGCGGTCGACCATGTTGTTGATGGCCTGTTTGACGTCGCCGAAGTAACTGTCGAAGTCGATGCCCTCCTCGGCCATCCGAACGAAGACGAAGTCGCGGTAGACCACGGTGTTCCTGACTTCGACCAGGCCCTGGCCGGATTCGCACTCGGTCAGGCGCGTGCCTTCGTAACCGCTCTTCAGCGGCATGCCGAGCGGTGCGCCATCGAGCTTGTAGGTCCAGGCGTGGTACGGGCAGCGAAAGAACTTGCCGGTGTTGCCGTGCTCGTCTGTGACAAGGCGGCTGCCTTTATGGGCGCAGCGGTTGTAGAACACGCGCACGCAGCCATCCGGTTGGCGGACCAGCATGACCGGTTTGCCTGCGAGTTCGAGTGCCCAGTAGTCACCGGTGTTCGGTACTTGACTCGTGTGGCCGGCGTAGAGCCACGTGTTCGCGAACAGCCGCTCTTGCTCCAGTGCGAACAGTTCGTCACTTAGGTACAGGTCGCGGTGGACGCGGTCTTGATCGACCAGTGCTGCGATGGCTTGTGGGTTGTCGCGGTAGTTCGACATGTCAATGCCTCCGTAACTGGGTGCGGGTGCATTCGTTGGCTCGTGCCGAGGCCACCGATACGGGCGCTACGAGATCGCGTCGATGGTGTGCTCCCCGCAGCGAAATAAAGGAGGAGGCCCAAGGCCGGGGGACATTCGCGGAGGGGAGTACGCCGCCGGCGTGATCCCACCCCGTGCGCAACAAGCGCACCACCAAACAACGAGAACGAGCGCCGGTCTTCATCTCAAGGAGCCAGCTTCCACTGACCCTTCTCCATCTTCACCATGACCACGCCACGCTTGTCGGAGCCGTAACGGTCGTCCGGCTTGAAGTTGTAGACACCGTGCGTGCCGACCAACTCCTTGGTGCTCATGATCGCGTCGCGCAATGCCGTGCGGTAGGCGGCTGTGCCGGGCTCGCCCTTGGTGCGCTTGGCTGCATCGCCGAGCAGCAGGTACGAGTCGTAGGTGTATGACGAAAAGGCGTCGTTGGGTGGCGCGCCGTTGAGCTTCTGGTAGGCGGCGCGGAAGTTCATCGACACGGCACGAATCGGGTTGTCGGCGGCGAGCTGGTCGGCCACCAGCACAGGGCCGCTCGGCACTTGCAGACCTTCTATGGAGGCGCCGCCCACTCGCACGAAGTCGGCGTTGATGAGGCCGTGGGTGCCGTAGAGGTGACCTTTGTAGCCACGCTCGGTCAATGCCAGGTACGGCAGCGCGCCGGGGGTGCCGGAGTTGCCGGCAAACACGGCATCGGGGCGCAGCGCGGTGATCTTGAGGATCTGGCCGGTGACCGATGCGTCGGCGCGCGCATAGCGTTCGTTGGCGACGATCTTGATGCCGGCGGCGTCGGTGCTCGTCTTCAGCGAGTCGTAGGCCAGGTCGCCGAGTGCGTCGGAGAAGCCGATGAAGGCGACCGTTTTCACGCCTGCCTTCTGCATGCGCTCGACCACCGCCGAGACCATCAGCGGGAAAGATTGCGACACCGTGACCGCCCACGTGTCGGCGCCGCCGGCGATCGTCACCGGCGTGGGCGAGATCAGCGGCACGTTGAGTTCTTTCGCGACCGCGGCGATGGCCATGGCACCGGGCACACCGGAGGTGCCGATGAGCACGTCGACCTTGTCTTCGACCACCAGCTTGCGGGCGTTGCGGCCGGCGGTCGTCGGGTCGGATGCGTCGTCGAGGACGATGAGCTCGACCTTGTGGCCGGCCAGCATCGGACTTTCGGCGATGGCAGCG